>CAYUZN010000022.1:0-20976 GCA_964449295.1 uncultured bacterium
TTGCTGTTATAATGAGAATAGCGTCACATATTATCAGTAGCATTTAAAACAGATCCTTTACTCTTCTCATGAATAGTTAATGCTTTAGCTGAAAGAGGTTAGTTTCTAAAAACACCTCTTGTCTTCAAAACCATATGATGAGTACATCCTCTTTAAAAACGTTCGATTGAAATTATTAATTGAATATTTGATTATTATTATAACAAATTATTTTATTATACATTTAATTATTAAATATAATATTTATAATTTATTTAATTAATAAATAATTGCTTTATAATTATACAATATATTAAAATTTGGGTATTTTTAAGAAATATAAATAATAGATTTAGAACAGATCGGTTTTAATAAAAAAAACTGCCTCACAAAAAACAAGCTACTTGGAGGGAACCAATGACAAATGGGATTAATAATCGAAGATGTTTTAATGAAGCCACACAGTTAATTTGCCAGTTAAACACAAGAGAACAGGAATTACAACAAGCCTGTGCAGAATTCGTCCTCCAATTGATAGAAATGAATAAGGCAATTAAGAGAAGAAATGCACAAGAAATAGACGGGGCAAGGCAAAATAATCGAAAAACAGTTCTCTTGTATCCTGACTATGATGATGAGGTATATGCAGCTAAGATAGTTGGGAGTGAAGCTGTTCAAGATTTAGATGAAAGAATTAAGAAAAGAGAAGCTTTGTTAATCAAGCTAATTCAATTTAAGAAGTATGCAACTTTATATTTGCCAAAAGCTAAGAAAAGAGAGTTGAAAAAAGAAATAGTTAGCATAGAAGAACAAATAGAAGTGCAAATAAATTTTATCCAAAAATGGACTGATATTAAGAATAAGGTAGAAAAAGAAGAAATGAGCTTATTGGCACAACAGAAAAAAGAATATAAGCAGCAGCAAAAACGAATCACGACCATTCGGACAGCCAAAACTATATCTTGGTTCTGCTTGGAATTTTTTGAGACTATAGGAGCTATTAAATCTACTGTATCTATAATTAATCATCTTTCTCCTAATTTATTGTCTCCCAAAAGAACAATTATACCTGCCTACATTTTAACAATTGGAACAATGTTATGGCGGTATCCTGATATTTGCAAAAGGATATATAGAGCTGCTTATGGGATATTCGACCAGTATGAAGTCAGATTTAAGCGTCTGTTTGCCTAAATAAGAAAAGATGCTTGTTTTAACATTGCCTTTAGAAAAATGCGTGTAAGGTTTTGTGAGATCGGCCTGGACAAAACTCCTATGGCCGAATCAATAATCCGGTAGAATTGTCCTTAGAGAAAAGCTAGAAGCAAGAATCTCTTGTTTTTAAAGTAGAGAAATTCAATCTGTGGTCGGGGTCCTATCTTTAAAATTAGCTGCAATAATAACCAAAGATATTAGATTCAAAATCAATGCGGCCAAGAATCCATAAAGATGAGGAAGTTGTAATAGAAAAGGAAGTGCTAATGCTAAATAACGACAGAGCGTGGAAATTTTTAGAGATTTTTGAAAATCATTGATTTGCTCTGAATAAGCTGCAGCAGCAGCAGGAAAAACATTTCCAAATACCCCATTAATTATAGAGGCAATAGCTAGTAAAATTGGAAAAGATTCTTTTGGGAAAAAAGAAGGACTAAACACTATAATTAACAGGGAAAAAATGACACTAGAAATGGTTATTAACAAGACCTTTCTCCTGCCTATTTTATCTGACATATGGCCTTGGAAAGGGGAGCCAACAATAACACCGACAAGAAAGGCGATAACTAATACGTACCACTTTTCCTGATCAAGGCAACATTTTAAAAAACAGCCTCTAGAAAAATACTGACAAAAGAGCGAATATAGGAGTGTCATAGACTATAATTTTCAGTTATTAGAGAGTTACCTTTAAGTCTTGGGCGATAATTTATTTAAGATTTTTGCTTATCAAATCTTAAAAAAGATATATAAAAAAATATGATTTAAAACAACCGCTAGTTCATTTCTGACTAAAAAATGTTACTTTCTTTTGCCAGAGGATAAAATGAGCAGCTTCTTATGTAGAAATTTCAAGTAGATTCTGGAAGAAGAATGCATATACTCCTGCAGAACAGACAATAAGAAAGCCTGCAATAAATATTGAAATCCATTTTCCCCAGCCATTTTTTATCCAACTAGCTTTGTTAATAATCCTCTCTAACTTCTTAAATGGATCGAAAAAAATCGTAACAACATAAAAAATACCTAAAATGACAATAGAAAATGAAAGAGGAACTGTGCAAAAAAACAAAAATCCTTTTATTACTCCTTGAGAGTTACCATAAGTAAAACTAAACCCGCTTATCCAAAACAAAAATACTGTGAAAAGAAATGAAATGCCACAGGCTATATTTATTCTTGAAAGTTTTTTGGTATTTTTAGAGAGAAGCAAGCTGATAAAGAGTAGAAGAGAAAATAGACTAATACAGGAAATGATCAAAAGAGTTGTATTTTCCCATGGAAGCAGATTTGAAAAGAACTGCTTTTGACTTTCAAGACTAACAGTATACTGTGGCATGGCCATTAAAGAACCCCCTTTAAGACTATCTTGTAATATCTCTTGATCAATCGTTTGTGTATTTGGATTGTTTAGTAAGTTTTTTGATTTGCTTATTTAAGATCTCTCTATCAAATTAAGAGAACTTTGTCAAATAGACAATAACAAATATAGGGTCAAATTGATAAGGAAGCAAAGACTCTCTGGATTTAAACTCTGCCATCCTGTGAATTTAATTCTATTGCCAAATCTGCAATGTATCTAGACGTAGATGTCACACAAATCGACTTGCAGATATCTCAAGAATATAGAGAGAGTCCCATTTTTATGAAAAAGTTATATGTTTTCTATACACTTGCTTCACTTCGATTAAAATAAAACTAAAGAACAAGGTGGAGATGACCTAGATGTCCACCCAGCCTTCGATCGTCGATTCTAGGGCATTTTAGGCCCATGTTTTTTAAATCGCTTTTTGTAAGTTCAAAAATTCCCACACTCGATCTATTTTTTCTGTTTTTCAAAGGTTTTTCGATTTTAAACGTCTGATAACTTAACAAGACGACATAAATATTTTTCTTGCATTTTATATCCTTATAAGGCTAGTTATAAGGATATGGAGAGTAAAAATGGACATAACACCAAGTAGGACCAATCAAGTTGAATCTTTACAAAAGTTCGAGAGTTTTGATCAGGCTAAAAAAATACGGGATGCTCATATTTGGCAACAGCTCGATCAAGTATCTGTGGAGATGGCTATTTCACACTGGCTGGCCACGTTAAGCCATAAAACTCAGATCAACTATCAATCAGGCATGCGCAAGCTGATGGAATTTGGATTAATCACTCCTTCTATAAGCTTACAAGCCTTTGCTTTGATAAACCACAATACAATTATAGACCAAATTAAGCTCCGACGAGAATGGTCTGAATGTAGTAGACAGGCAAGAGCAGCCTGTTATATCTCTTTTACACGATTTCTCAATAGACGCACGGAAGGAATGATCCAAAAAGCGCTACCTAATAAAGAAGGAAATGCTAAAACATTTTACCGCGTCCATGAAAAAGTTAAAACGGCTGCCATGTTTCAAGGGCAATGGATCCGTTTTTTTGAAGCTTTAGAAAAAATTAGCCCTAGAGAGTGGCTGATTGCTAAAGTGATTCTCCAAGGAGGTAAGCGTGTAAAAGAGGTTCTATCGCTTCAAGTCGATCAAATTGACTGGGAAAGACGAAAAATCACATTCGTTCAATCTAAAACAAAAGGTCTAATTAAAAAAACAGTGATTAGCTATTCAGAAAATATTATGCAACAGCTGAGAGATTATATAGGAAATAGACAAGGGCATGTGTTTGTAACTCGTTTTAATAAACCTATAGATCTTAGGTATTTGGCTTCGATATTTGCCAAAGCTGGAAAAATAGCTGGAATCCCCTTCAAAGTGACCCCCCACGTTCTACGTGCTTCAGCTGTGACTTATCTAAAACAACAGGGATTTGCTGATAGTGATATCATGAAAGTGACGGGTCATGCCAGTGCTGAAATGGTTTATGCTTATGATAAGTCCTCCCAAGAGGAAAATGCAAGCGCAAGAGTGAATTTGGTATCTTAAACTATGGGAAATTCGCTCAACAAAATGCTGATTAAAAAGTGGTGTGAATAAAGACTAAAATAACTCACGTCTTCAGAAAGTTCTTAGCGAGTGAATTTCCAGTGAGATAATGAATCTCTTTATTTGATTTGTTGAGAACAAAGAAAAGTATAGGAATCTCCAATTTAGATTAGCGCTAAAGAAAGAATAGGGTTAAGAGTCTCTCATCTCAAAAATCCCTGCTTTTCGGTAATACTCTTCTGTTGCTGGAATATAAGCAATTTGAGAAATGTCACTGGCTAAAAAAAAATCTATATTTTTCCATGCCTCTCTAGAGTTAATAGAAAAAAGCCCTTCTTTAAAGAAACGATCCCTAAAATTTTGCCCTGCAACAGCCCCAATCTCAGCCCAAAATCCCCAATTAACAATTTTAACTGCACAAGGGTATTCTATATGCTGACAAAGATCTTGAAAACTACATGCGCTTGAATAAGCAGCTTGTCCTGGTTGTGGAAGAAATGAATTAACGGAAGAAAAAATCAAAAAGAAATCGAGAGGTTCTTGACTAAAAATATTTAATGCGTTGAGAGTTCCATCTATTTTAGATAACGTAACCTTGTCAATCATATCTTGAGTAGTCCCGAAAATAGGATGATCGTAAAGTGTCAAAGGAGAATGAATTACACCATCAATTTTATGATATTTCTGTTTAATTAACAAAAATGCCTCATCTAAAGCTACCTTATTCGTACA
Source organism: uncultured bacterium (assembly GCA_964449295.1). Classification (GTDB taxonomy): domain Bacteria; phylum Chlamydiota; class Chlamydiia; order Chlamydiales; family Rhabdochlamydiaceae; genus CANJJB01. Next base: position 4,852 of record CAYUZN010000022.1, read on the forward strand.
GTCGGCTTGGATATAGGTAACGAGATTATCATTCACTATAGCATCTGGAGGAAGTTGGCTCTTATCTCGCCTTCCTAAAAGGATGATAGACGCATTATAATTGGAAATAAGGTACTGAGTGAGAGAGGATCCAAGTCCTCCAGCCCCTCCAATAATGACATATACTCCCTCTTTCTTAAAACCACAGTTTTCTTCACTCCAATTAAAAGGACGCCATTTTTTTTCAAATGCTATCCCATTTCTTAAGGCAATAAATTTTATTCCCTGGTTACAAGTAGGCATAGTTTTCAGATCAAAATCTGATAAAGAAGATAAATCTACAACGCATACCGACCAGTTTTCTACTTCTTTTCCTAAAACCGATGCAAATCCTCTTATAACGCTAGCTTCATAAGAAGACTGGTCATTTGAATCAACAACGATTCCATTAAATGTGACGATCGTGATCTTAAGCTTACGTGAAGCTAGACTTGGATTAGCAGTCATGATTTTCTGTAAGAACTGAGAAAAATTAGATAGATAATTGCGAAGATTTTTACCATCAATAGAGTTTGCACTTACAGGACAGAAAATAAAAATATCAGAAATGTTTTGGCTATCAACTGAATGTTCTAATTCGTCCTGAGGACATATATATTGATCATTAATAGGAATGAAAGTTGATAATGAGAACATCGACTTAATAGCTTCTATTTCCTTTCGAAGATGAGACTCGGAGAAAATAAGAACTTCTCTTTTTGGCTCATTTGCTAAAAACTCACTCGAAGATGCGATTGACCAAAACGGGACAAAAAGATTGAGCTGAGTAGAATTAGAGCATAGATCTAGAGAAGAAGTACACCCAAGATTTTCAAGACTTCCGTTTAGATAAGTTTCCTTTTCATTTGAAATTTGGTTAGGTTGAGAGATAAGCAGAGAGGTAGATTCTTTTAAAGTTAGCGAATTTAAGGTAGCCAGTATTTTAAAACTTCGACTGAGAAAATAAAGAAGATAGCCCTCTTCCTTACGTAGAGCATATGTAAAATGCGTTTTTGCTAAGGAGTCATATATATATAATTCTCTTACTCTAAAAGGCAATTGTTGAGACTTGTTAAAAATTCCTAAGCTTTGTAAGCCTGCTTCTAACAGGTGAAATGGAAAAGTGGTAACTGATTCGAATGCGTTTATCATTTTTGGATTGATTGTCGATAGAACAGATGATTCATTCCACTGGACAAAAGATAAGATTCGGAGGTTAGGACCATAAAGCATATTCTTTTTTGCAAAATCATCGTAAATCTCTTCATGGTCGCGATAATAGTTAAGGTCTTCTACAACCTTTTCAAAGGTGATAGGCTCCTTGTCTATATGATGGTGGGATCTTTTCTTTAGCTTTACTTCATATAAGGTCTCCGCTCTGGTTTCTGAAAGGACATCTACATGAAGAGTGTCTGAGTCGGTTTCTCCTACTTTCAAAATAATTTCAGACATGGAATCATAAGAGATCAGCTTAAGCCATACTATTGAAGAAATATGATACCCATCTTTCAGAGAAGAAATATAGTCATTTAGTATAGAAACAATCATAATCCCAGGAAGAACTAATGCACCATTTATTCTATGGTTCTCTATGATTGAACTATACCGATGCAAGGGTATTTGAATTTCTACAGCTGAAGAAGTAGCTAAATCAGAGTGAATAGTAGGTTCTCTATTGTTATCTCTTTGGATGGGCTGGTGGCTTATCCAATACCGCTTTCTTTCAAATGGATAAGTGGGAAGAGAAAGCCTTTGACAGGAAGATCCTTTATAAAAGGACTCCCAATCAATTTGATAACCCATCAGAAAGGCTTCTTGTAGTTTTATTAGGCAATCTTCTTTTTCCTTGACGTCCCCTAATTCAATATAGTGTTTTATCGGTTTATGCATACCTTGAATGCCCTTAACCAAACTAAACTGAGAGGTATCGCGCTGGTCTTTGAGCTTCTCTGTAAGTTCCTGCAGATGAGAAAAAAGCACGCATAATCGATAAGCCATGGGCTGCCGTCCTAAATTTAGGGTGAAGCTGAGATCTTGCAGGCTAAACTTACCGTGATTTAATCTCATCCACTCTAATAGTTGGACAATTTTAGTGTGCAGAGCGGAAGGCGTTTTGGCAGAAAGGGTTAGCAAAAATGGCCCTTCGAGTTCAAGATCAGGAAGAAGAGAAAGAGGAGGATCTTCAAGAACGATGTGGCTATTCACACCTCCAAAACCGAAAGAACTTATCCCAGCTCGTCTAGGAGTCATTTGGCGAGACCAGGAAATCTGATTGTGCTGAATATAAAAAGGAGTATTTTCAAGATTGATATAAGGATTCAATTGATGAAAATGAAGGCTCTTTGGGAGTAGCTCATGTTTAAAAGCTAAAAGCACTTTAATCACTCCAGCAATACCTGCTGCAGGCTCAAGATGCCCAATATGAGTTTTTACACTACCAATTCCACAAAATTTTGCAGACATAAGATCTTCCCGAAGAGAAGGATTTTTTTTCATAGCTTCTGCAAAAGCCGATTTGAGTGCGTTTACCTCAATAGGATCTCCCAACGGTGTTCCAGTCCCATGTGCTTCAATATAGGAAATAGTGGTTGGATCAATTTTCGCGCGGGCAAGCGCATCTTGGATAACTGTTGACTGAGCTTTGGGACTGGGAGAGGTAAGAGTATTCGTTTTCCCCCCATGATTCACTGCAGAACCTAAAATCACACCATAGATATGGTCCTTATCTCGTATTGCATCCGTTAATCGTTTTAATAAAATTACACCGACACCTTCCCCCCTAACATAGCCACTTGCATCTTTATCAAAGGTTTTGCATTTCCCATCCTCACTCAACATGCCTGCTTTACTAAAAGAAATGTAAAAAATAGGATGAAAAAGAGCATTAACTCCACCCGCTAGAGCAAAATCACATTCTCCTGATTGAAGGGAGGTAACAGCTCGGTGTATGGCTACTAAACTACTGGAACATGCGGTATCAATGGATTCACTGGGACCCGTCAAATTTAAGAAATAAGAGACCCGATTAGGTAACAAGCAATGGACACTCCCTGTTGAGGTATATACATCCACTTCAGGATGCTGGCTTAATATAGTCAAATAGTCATGGGTAGAAACACCGACAAAAAGCCCTGTTCTAGATTTTGATAAAGAATCAGGCGTATACCCTGCATCTTCAATGCAGGCCCAAGCATTTTCTAGAAATATTCGGTGTTGAGGATCCATAAAAGTAGCTTCACGGCCGTTAATACCAAAAAAATCGGCATCAAACATATCGTAGTTTTTAAGGAAGACACCATATTTCACATTTGTCTTGTTTCCTGAAGCAGGATCACCATAGTAATCTTGCCATTCCCAACGATCTGAGGGAATTTCAGAAATTACATTTTTGCCTTCTAACATGTTTTGCCAAAATTCCTCTAATGTTTCGGAACCTGGCATCTGTCCCGCAAGACCAACAATTGCTATGCTTCCCTCTGTCTTTTTATCCTCCTGCAAAACAATCTCTTGATCTTCTTTGATTTCTTGAGGAATAGGAGGGTCTCTTAGGATCCTTGTATTTTTTAATAAAAACTCAGCTATTTCATCTACTGTTGTAACCTCAAAGAAAAGGGTAGGAGTGGTTTCAACTGAGAAAACTTCATTAAGCCGGTTGGAGAAAGTAGTAAAAGCAAGAGAATTAAAACCATAATCAGCTAGGTTTACAAAAGGATTAATCAGATGGAGGTCTATATGTTGAATATCCTTGATTATCTCCTTAATTCTTTGCACCAACAGATTCTTTTGAGCGATGCCAGGCTCAATGGATATAATTTTACGATCTTCTTGTTTTTCTTGATCAATAACTTCTGATAAAGGAAGAAGATTTCTAAAATGCGCCTTTATATCGGGCGCCACAATAATTGATGGGAATAAAGCTTTATGTCCCAAGATAGTTTCTAATGCTTGAATACCATTCTCTGTTTCTAATGCAGAAATACCCCATTTTTCGTGCATGATTTTTTCTATCTCATCCGATACTTGCATTCCTCCCGTTTTCCAGTAAGGCCAATTCAGGCTGATCACCTGGGTTTTTCCATTGGATACGATGCTCCTCATATAGGAAGTATAAGAGTCCATAAAAGCATTAGCACAGCTGTAATCGCTTTGCCCAATATTTCCTAAGACAGCCGAAATAGAAGAGAAATTCACAAAAAAATCGAGCTGGTCATAAAGACCAAAAGCTTTCAAGCTTTCATGAATGTGAATAAGTCCATTGACTTTGGGTAAGAATACCTGATGCGCATGTTCCAGTTCTTTATTATAAAGGAGACTATCCTTTAGCGTGCCAGCCGCATGAAAAATGCCATCTATTCCCCCGAACCTACTCAGTGTAAACAGAAGTAATTTTTTTACCTCTTCTTCTTTAGAGATATCACATTGCATATGGACAACTTCACTAAAGTAGCGACGAAATTCATAAAGATTTTTTTGCACCTCCTCCTGAATAGGACCCCTAGAGGCAAGCACGATAGACGCTTGATATTTTGCAGCTAAATGCTGGGTAAGCGCTTTACCTAGCCCTCCCAGCCCCCCTGTAATGATGTAGCGACCTTTTTGCTTGATCAGAGGTAATGGGCGATGGGGTTGGAAAGGCGCATACCTTTGTTCGTAAAGGACCCCTTGTACACTCTTATAGATGCCTGAATAGAGTTTATGAGACCAAAATTGCTGCAGCATATCTATTATCTGCTTCCGGGTAGAGGTCCCACGATCCATCAATAAAATTTGTAGCGAAAAAGCAGGATGTTCACGACTCAATGTTTTTCCAAAACCAAGCAGGAAAGAAGCTTTATACTCATTCTCAACCGTATTTTCCCCAATAACAAGGATTTGCAACTGCTTCGCTCGACTGTGGATAGCTCCCTTAACTAAAGAAAAAATCTTTCTAAAATTTCCCCAAATGTGGTCTGCCAAGAAAGGTTCTTCTTGGAAAGAACTCATTAAATAAACCATCGCTTCTGGAACCCGTTCTCTATCGCGCTGCTGCTGAAAAAACGCTTGCCACATCTCGAATTGTAAAAGATCAAATTCATAAGTCTCATTCCTCTTTTTTTGATAAGAAGAAGCATGATTGATAAAGAAATCGGGGCTAAGAGCAGCGACCCATTCATTCGCCTGAGGATAACTTCTATTGCTCACGATCCCAATTCGGGCTGGCATGGAGACTGGATGAGCGTCAAGACGTTCCCAAACGGGATAATAATAGCTTAAATTCTGAGAAGCTTTGATCTCCTTCTCTCTTTCTTTCCTCGCTTTAAAACCTTGGATCACAAGGCATAAGTTTCCCTTCATATCGTAAAACCATAAATCATGCTGCTGTGTCAGAGCATTTTCAGGCGTTTTTCTCTGGATATGAACCCATCCTTCTAAGGGAATCTCCTTATAAATTTCCAGAGAATCAAATCCAAAAGGTAAAGCGGGTTTTTGATGGGGTAGCATGTTTAAAATATAAGGACTTATAACAGATTGTAAAATCCCATCCATGATGCTGGGATGTAAAAATCCAGCGCCTAGCGATGAGAAAGAAGAAAGAGCAAGAGTAGGATCTAGTTTCAAATAGGCAATAGCCTCATCTGTTTTTTGCGGAGTTGCATAAATATATTCGATGGTTTGTAGAGAAGGTCCATGTTTCCAACCTAGTTTGCGTAAAGAAGCGTAAATCTCTTCCTTCTGCAATTTATTGGTAAAAGAACTCACCCTATCAGCGGGGAAAGGAAGCTTTTCGCCTCTCTTTTCATCTACAGGAAAAGATTTTTTTAACACCTCTCCTTGTGAATGAAGGAGGGTTCCATTTTGATCCATAATTTTAAAGGAGTAATGGATCTCACTCTTCTTCATTAGATGAACTTGAATTTCTATCTCCTGGTCTATTTCTCCTAGGATAGGTTGTGCCCAAGTAAGCTTAGAAAAATGAAACGGTCCCGTTTGTTCCCTTACCTTTTGGTTAGCAATCCTCACTAGTTCAAGATGTACAACTCCTGGAAGGATATACCTCCCATCTAAAATATGGTCTCTAAAATAAAACTCTTTCACACTGATGGTGAAACATACAATAGTTTTATTTTCTTCTTGCTTTATTTTTGTAACTAAAAAAGGTGAGTGCATATTCTTTGTTACCTCTTGTTTTTGAATGCGAGGAGGAACCCAGTAAGAAGCTCCCTGAAAAGGATAAGTAGGGAGATGAAGTCTATGAAAATCCATTTGGGAAGAAAAAATGGATTCCATATTGGGAATAGCCCCAGCTAGATAGCTATTTATCCATCCGATTGTTTCTTCTGGTATCCCAGTTGCCTTAACGCCCTCCTCTAAGTTGTTTCGCATATAATTTTCTAATTCAGCTTGCAACTGTTGCAAAGAAGAGACAACGCAGGCCCATCGCTCCGAGAAATGCTCTCTTCCCATCGCAAGAGTGTACGCAATATTTCCCAAACAAGCACTTGGGTTAGAAGAGAGAAAATGGTGTAGATCTCTTATTTTCTGCAGTAGAGCTTCTCTATCTTTTGCTGATAAAAATATAGGAAAAAAACCGCAGGGATTTTTATCTTCATAAATTGTCTGTGGAGTAGACCTTACGATTAGGTGTGCATTCGCCCCTCCAGCACCAAAGGAACTAATGCCTGCATAAAGAGTTTCTTGAGTTTCTTTTCCCCATTTTTGACGAAACTGACTAACGGAAAAAGAGGTATTTTCAAAATCTAATTTGGGATTCAATTCCTTGCAATGAAGGGAAGGAACAATTTCTCTATGTTGAAGTTGCAATAATACTTTGATTAAGCTAGCCATGCCGGCTGCAGCTTCCAAATGGCCGATATTGGACTTCACCGAACCAATCAAGCAAGGAGTATAATGCTTCTGATCCCAAGCTTTGATGAGTCCACGAATTTCAATGGGATCCCCTAATGATGTCCCTGTACCATGAGCTTCCACATAGGTAATCTGCGAATAGTCGATGCCTGCTTTCTGAACAGCTGTTTGAATGACTTCAGCTTGAGCATTTGGACTTGGCACTGTGTACCCGCTTGTCTTTCCCGTTGCCCCGATGCTTGATCCACAAAGAACAGCATAGATGGGGTCTTTATCTCTAAGCGCATCAGAGAGCCTCTTTAAGAGAACAACTCCTACTCCCTCACCGTAGACAAACCCATCTGCGTCTTTTCCAAATGCTTTGAGTTTATCTCCTGGAGAAAGCATTTTTAAATCGCATAGCTCGGTATATTGGCGCGGGTGAATAATCAAACTACTAGCCCCTGCAAGAGCATAATCGCATTCATTTTGCTGTAAACTCTGGATAGCCAAATGTAGGGCTGTCAAGGAAGAGGAACAAGCTGTATCTACAGCCAAGCTTGGTCCCATAAGATTTAAGCAATAGGAGACACGATTGGCAACAGACCAGTAAGCTGATGAAACATTGGCATGAACCTGCTTTTGCCAAAAATCTGGATCATTCCATCCGTATAGGCCATTTGTTACACCGGCAAATACACCTATTTTTTGCTTGTTAATACTAGAAATACGATAGCCCGCATCTTCGACTGCTTGCCAGGAACATTCTAAAAATAGACGCTCCTGGGGATCAATTTGTAAAGCTTCACGAGGAGAAATATTAAAGAAAAGAGCATCGAATCGTTTAATATCCTCTATAAATCCTCCGTAGCAAGTGTAAGAAGTTCCCATTTTGGGATTCTGAGAATAAAATCCCTGCAAATCCCAACGATCGGAAGGAATCATGGTGATAGCTGATTGCCCGTTAGATAGAAGGGTCCAAAATTCCTCTAAAGTCGCCCCACCGGGCAGACGGGCCGCCACTCCAATAATCGCAATTTCTTGAGCAGCATCTTTCGATAGGTTCGTAACCAATTCTGCTGAACTAGAAAGCTGTCCACCTGAATCGTAGGCTTTTTTTTTCAAGATATCATCTAATTGCGGTCTTTTTTTCTCAAAATGGCTGCATAAGTCGCCTAAGGTATTATATTCGTAGAGCAAAGTAGCGGGCTGCGGCCCAAAAGCATCGCTGAGAGCTTGGGTGATTTGGGTAATATTTAAGGAATTGATTCCAAGATGTTCAAAGCGTGTTGTCTGATCTAACCCCTCGGAAGACCTTTTAAGAGCAGTAGTAAGAATGTTTTTGATAAAAGAGAAAAGAGGGTCGCTTTTCTCCGTCACTTCTTGAGAAGAAACAGAGAATTCTTTTATTTGCGTGCGCTGAAAAGGATAAAGAGGCATAGGAACTTTCCCGTAAGACTTAACCGAAAATAATGATGCGAGCTGGATGGGAACCCCGTATTGCCACAGGTTCAAATAACTTGATGTATCTTGAAAAGATGGCACAGCAAAAGAGTGCGAGAACAGGCAACGTATCGATTCATTTTCTTTTCCCACGATACAAAGAGCAAAGCCTTTTAGCTCTTCCTGCAAGAGATCAAGATCAAACTGCTCTTTCTCGTTTATGAACACCTCATTTAAAGGGCTTTCCCAGCAAGATGTAGAGTTGAAAAGAGACTTTCTAACTATTTTTTGTGTAAAATCTTTCTCCTCCAATAACCAAGCGATGACTTCTTCTGGATTAATCCAATTTTCATGAAGAAAAGACCAAATCTCTCGTAAAGATTTATATTGCTGCAAATCTCCTGATATATCCCAGTAATGGATCAAGCTATAATAAGAGGAAAATAAGGCAAAGGTTCTAGCGATTTCTCTATTCTTAAACTGATTATCTCTATTCTTAAACTGATTATCTCTATTTGGATAGGCATCTAAAGCTTGCTCCCAACTTCTATAATGAGCTAAGAATCGTTGATTGTTAAAAAAGCCTGCCTTTCCGTATTGGTCTAGAAAGTTTGTTTTAAACGCCAATATCTCTTCTATAAAAATAGGCCTCAAATTACTTAAATAATTCTTTTTAATTTGATGAGAAGCATATAGCGTCTGTTTGGATAACTGCCCGACCAGGAAAGGGAAAGAAAAATCTTTGAAGAGAGTTTCTATGGTGTTGAGATTTTCCCATACGTTTTTAATCTGAGAAGGGTGCACAGCACAAAAAAGAACTCCTAAATCCATTTCTTTCTCGGTTAAACACAACTGGGGATTAAAGCCACTTCGTAGAAGTTTTGCAAGTGCTTGGCTATGAGCTAAAAAATCTTCGTAGGAAGCTATTTGATGAGAAATGTTGAGGTACAAGGCTATTTTTTGCTGTTCCTCTAATCCTCTTTGAGAAAAACTTTCTTCTTTTGTTAATTTTTCGATGAGATCAGAACAATTTTGAAAAACGATCCCAAAGCGATACTTAAAAGAGGCGTTGGTTTTGAGTAGTTGAAAGGAAAGACTTTCTAACTCAAAAGAGTTAAATGAACGGGAAGATAAAAAAGCAACCCATTTTTTTTTAAGTTCTTTTAGCGACTTTTCTTCTTTTGCTGAAATTACAAATGGGTATGAGGTAGCAACGTCTTCCTTCTTTTCGTATTTTTCTCGATTTGATTTTGGGAGTAGTTCTCCTTCTTCAAGAATTAAGTGCGAATTTGTGCCACCAAAACCAAAAGAACTAATGGCGACACGCCTCTTTCCCTCTCGTTTTTTCTCATAGGATCTAGGAGAAGTGAGGATATCAAAACGTTGCGAGATAAGCGGGAATAAGGGATTGATCTGATCGAATGAGGCATTGGGAAGTAAAATATCATATTGAAACATTAGCAAAGCCTTGATCACACTGGCCAGCCCTGCACAAGCTTCTAAATGACCTATATTATGTTTTATAGAACCAATCGGATAAATTATATTTTCAGCTCCATAAATCTTATCCAACGCAGCTAGCTCAACCGGATCTCCTACCAGAGTTCCTGTTCCATGGCATTCTAAATAATCGATCTCATTGGGCTTTAACCGAGCATCTTTGAGAGCATTCTGGATCACTTCTGCCTGTGCATGAACGGATGGGGCTGTCAAACCCTTAGAAGAAAAGAACCCCGTATGGTTTAACGCACTTCCCTTTATAACTCCATAGATGGGGATCCCTTCTTTAATTGCTTTCTCATAAGTTGTAAGCAAAACAACGACTCCTCCTTCTCCGGGAACAAACCCACTGCTTTCACTACTAAAGGCTCGATAGGGTAAAGTTTGGGAGAGAATTCCCATTTCCTTATAGGACCGGAAACGAAGATCGTTATCAATCATGTTACTGGCCCCAACAAGAGCGTACTGACACCTCTTAGCTAGTAAAGCTTCTTTTGCAGTATGTAATGCTGCAATGGAAGAAGAACAAGCTGTGTTAATCGTTATGCTAGGCCCATTGCACTTCAAAAAATAGGATAATCTATTCGATAAAATAGACTCACTAACCCCTAAAGCTAAATACTTTTCATACTCCTTTTCCGAAGATTCTGCTTGCTTTTGATTTAAAAGCATGGAACCTACAAAAACACCTGTAGTCTCTTTTTGCAGTTTCTCTAGAGAAATATAGCTCGCTTCAAAGCAATGCCAAGCAAGTTCTAAAAGAATCCGCTGCTGCCGATCCATAGCCCTTGCCTCTTGGGTAGATAAATGGAAAAAGGCATTGTCAAATAAATCGGGATCTTTAAAAAATGATCCGACTAAAGGGACTTCCAAATTTCTATTTGGGGGAATATCTGTAAAGGTATTGCCTTTGGAAACCAATAGTTTCCAAAGCGCTTCTTCTGTTTCAATTCCTGGAAAACGAAAACTATAAGAAATAATAGCAATATCATTATCCATATTCACCTGTACTTGTGAAAAAACCATGGATATTTTCTGCCAAAACAGTCAGGTCGATTAAATTTAGGAATTTAGGTAATGCAAAGGAGAGAGCATAAGTATTTGCTGTCACAGTGAAACAATTAAATAGATAGAATTCCTTAAAAGAGACTTTGAGAATTTGCGGTGAAAAGCCCTTCTCTAAGTGTACCGCATCTATCAATAACGCCTGGGCAGAAACGCCTAAACCACATTTAAGTGCTTTACTCAATGCTTCTTTTGTTGTCCAGATCGAAAGATCTATAGATTGATTTGCCAATTTAAGCTCTTCAAACATAGACCTCTCCTTTACCTCTAAGGCAATAGATAGAGGGGTAGAAGGATGAACCATTTCCAGATCGATCCCGAATAATATTTCCCTAGGATAGATGGCTGCAATTCCAAAATAGGAAGAATGAGAAATTGAGATATCCAAGCCAGGATGATCTTTCAGAAGAGGTTGTCCAAAAATACCATAAGCGACGCGAGGGAGTGTATTGGTATCTTCAACGCAACAAAGAGAAAAAGCTTGTTTCAACGCTTTACGTCCCAGTAAAAAATCTTGCCGCCGTTTTTCAAAATAATTACCGCTTAGGGCTATGTCGGAAGAGGAAAGGTACTGTTCCACAGTGTAAAGAAGGTGATCTAATTTCCCACAAGCCATTCCAATAGATACTGAATAAGTTTTCTGTTCTTTTATATGTTGAAGGCTAATATTGAAAGCTAAACAAGACATTTGGAATGGTTTTTAATTTCTTCAATAAGAGGAGTTAGAACTAAATGATCTCCTAACTCTTCCCATTTGTTTACACCCCGTTTTAAAAGATATTCTATACATGTAGAAAATTGAACGGGACTCTTAATTTGCTCACTTAAGGTAGAAGCTATTTTGTCGAATTCATATTCAGTTCCTGTCAAATTCGAAAGGACAGGAATAAATGGCCGTCTAAAAGGAATTTTTTTTGCCTCTTGAAAAAATTGATTAGCAGCTTCTCTCATTAAATCAGAGTGAAAAGCCCCACTGACAGGGAGAAAAACGCATTTCTTTGCTAAAGGTTGAAAAACTTTTTCCACATCTTGAATAGCTTCTGCAGGACCCGATAAGACAAATTGAGTAGGAGAATTAAAATTCGCAATGACAACTCGCTGAGCATGGGATGATATTAAATTCTGAACAACCTCTTTATCCAAGCCAATCACTGCCAGCATTGCGCCGCTCTCAGCCTGAGACATGAGTTTAGCCCTACATTGTGTTAATTTTAATCCCGTTGCAAAATCATAGACCCCACCAGCAAATAAAGCCACTAGCTCTCCCAAGCTATGCCCAACCAGATAATGAGGGAGGTCCTCTGTTTGGATTTTCTTGAGATACCTAAAAGCAGAAACACAATATAATGCGGGCTGTGTATAGATAGTCTGGCTCAATTTATTTCGATCCAGGCAAGTCTCTTGCAAAGAATATCCAAGAACCTGATCTGCAATATGACAAAGATCGCTAAAATGAGAAAGTAAAGAAGCTCCCATTCCTACAAACTGGGTTCCTTGCCCTTGAAATATATAACAATTCATCTTATAATTTGTTTACAAGTTTGAAAGTAATTTTAAGCAATTTAAAGAATACAGGGAAGAAAAAATGACGGCTTACCCAAAAATTTGTGTAATTGGTGGAGGCGCTGCAGGTCTCTGTATGGGGAAATGGTTAAAGGAGGCTGATTTCTCTTTCGATTTATTTGAAAGAGAAGAAGATTTTGGAGGCAATTGGGCTGCCCATTTATCCTCTGGGAAGGTATACGAAACAACTCGGCTCATTTCTTCTAAAGCCAATACGCAGTTTAGTGATTTTCCCATGCCAGAGAATTATCCCGTTTATCCCAGCCATAAGCAGATGTATCAATATCTTTTAGCCTATGCAAAGAATTTTGATCTTTACAGCCACTCCACTTTGAATACGGAAGTCAAATCTCTTTGTCCTAAAGAACATCAATGGATGGTTCAGCTGTCGACTGGGAAAGAAATGCTCTATGATTGCATCATTGTTGCCAATGGTGCACTCCATGAACCTCGTATCCCTTCTTATCATGGACGCTTTAGTGGAGAGATTTATCATTCTGCTCGATATAAAACAGCCAAATCTTTTGATTCCAAACGGGTCCTTGTTGTAGGCGGAGGCAATTCAGGATGTGATATCGCCGTTGATTTAAGTCGTATAGCGTCTAAAACCACCTTGAGCCTGCGAAGGGGCTACTATTTTATGCCAAAATTCGTAAATGGGATAGCAACGCAAGATTGGTTAATGCAGCAGATCAAAAATTTTAATTCTTCAGATGAATATTGGGAATATGTGAAAAACACTTTTAAACTGTGTAGTTGCGATGGAACAGATTTCGGATTACCAGCTCCTGATTATCAGATCAACCAAGCTCATCCCACAATCAATTCACATATTTTGCATGCGATTGCTCATCAATCTGTTTATGTGAAGCCAGATATTGAATTCTTAGATGGAAAGCAGGTTTATTTTACCGATGGAACTGTTGAAGAATTTGATGCCATTATTTATGCAACTGGCTATAAAAAATCTGTTCCCTTCTTACAGCCTTCTTTTTGGGAAGGGAATTCTATTGAATCTAATTTATACTTACAAATTTTCCACAAAAAATATCCTTCTCTTCTTTTTTTCGGTTATATTTCAGCTCCTTCAGGGATTGGAAATATGGCAAACATCGCTGCATCAATGCTTATAAGCTATTTGAAAGCTTGGACACATCAAACTAAAGCGTTTCAAACTTTTAGAAAATTTGTATATTTACCTGAACCTGATTTAGGACAATCTCTTTTTTACCCCTCAGAGCGACATACATATGAGGTAGACCTATGGAAATTTTTAACATTTATTAAACAACTCAAAGAAAAACTTGAGGTTGGACAAGCATGAGTTCCTCATTCCAAGAAGAAATAACACATATTCTTGAGCTTCTTAAAGAGCGTGTCATTCAGCCAAATGAGGCACTGCAGAAAATCCAAACTTTAAAACAACTTTCGTCTAAGCATGCTACCAAGGAATTGACGGAAGAAACTATTTACGCCTATATCTCTTCTATCATCGGTTTCTCCTTAACACCTCAGACCAAAAAGATGGGCCTAATCCAATTAGGAATGGATTCCATTTTTGCTGCTAAAATCATAGATAAACTTAATGCTACTTATAATCTCAAACTCTCTCCACCTCTAATCTTTGAATTTTCAAATCTGCAAGATTTTGTAAACTACATTTTACATCTAAAATTGACTCAATCATCTTCTATAGAAAAAACCAGTCCTTCCCCCTTAAAATCCCAGCTTCCTCTAAATCAGGAAAAAGAAAATTTCGATCTACTTTGGGCCCGTTGTGCAGGAGAAGAAGAAATCAACCCCCTTGTTTTCCTAAGCGGCCTTGGTTGTAAAGGAGAGATGGTAGCCAAGATGAGGCAATCCCTCTCTCACAATCGAGTTACATGGATCTATCTGCCTCCTGGTCATACTCAAGAAGAAACTCTTTTGCCTTTAGAAAAGATTGAAGATCTAATCGATCATTTCAAACACTTTTTATCTGAACATAAAATTCCTAAGCCGTTTCATTTGATTGGTTGGTCTTTAGGGGGTATTATTGCTCAATACTATGCTGGTTTATATCCTGATCAAGTTGCTACCCTTTCGATTGTTAGCTCAAGTGCAAAAGCGATTAAAGAATCCTCTCTCTTTAGCCGTTCTTTTGAAGAATTTGCCTTTATGAAAGAGAAAAAAACCACGATAGCAGAGGATCTGTTCCTTATCCTTCCCGCTGAATATCTCGGATACTATAAAAACATGTTGTCTCACTTTGATTGCTCGAAACTTGCAGAAAAAATTCAATGTCCTATTCATATTATCAATGTGTCCAATGATAAGATAATGCATCTTAAGCATCAGGAAGATTTAAAAACATTTTATCCAAAAGCTCAAATTACCACTTTAAGACAAGAAGACATAGGACATTTTGGAATTTACACACATCATCAAGTATTCACAGACACTTTAAAGTCATTCTTGGAAAAATATGATAGAGCAGCACTTTAAAAAGTTAAATTATCTTGCAATAAAGAACATTTTCTATACTGTTTATTTTATTGCTAAAGAAAGTGAAGATAATTTTCGTTTAATTTCAAAAGATGTTAGCTCATTTTGCAAAAGATTTTCAATTGACCTTACTTACCAGCCTTTTTTAAAGGCATGCATGGAGGACTTTCTTAAACAGGACTGGATATCCCAAATGGATCATACTTTCCAGCTAACTCCTTCAGGTCGCTCTATTCTTCACCATTTCTCCCAAGAACAGCTCATTAGAGAAATCGAAGAGGTTGGCAAGGTAGATCAGAATTTAAAAAGTTATGCCTCTTTATTGTCCTTATGTTGCTATAACACTCGAGCTATTTTACAAGGAGACCATACAGCACAAGAAATTCTTTTTCAGGATGAAGCTCTCCTTCCTCAAGTTTATGGAAATAATTCGATCGCTGAGGCTCTTCACAAAGAGATGGGACAGCTCTTACAAGAGAGAATTTTAGATCAGCGAAATAGGGAGACAAAAAAGATTCTAGAAATAGGAGCAGGAACAGGAGCCACAACACGCTTTCTATTACCTCTCCTTGAACAAAACACAATACGCTGGGAGTACACATTCAGTGACATATCTCCCCATTTTGTGAACTTAGCGCAGGCATCAAGGTATTTCGATCCTGCACGATTCCATTTTATCGCTTTAGACCTGAACAAAATTGGTGAGTTGAAATCAAAGCTAGAAACTTATGATTTCATTATAGGCACTAACGTTTTGCATGCCTGCACAGATGTGAAAAAAGTTCTGAAAAACTTAATAGAGATCTTAAAACCCTCAGGCGTCTTCATCTTTGGCGAAATTACAAGTCCTGAGCCTTATTTAACCTACACTTTTGGTTTGCTTAAAGATTGGTGGCAGCAAACTCCACAATCTTATCGCTTCAGCCATAGCCCCTTAATTTCGATTGAAAATTGGAAGAACATTTTTTACGAAGCTGGGTTAGATAATTTTAAATGGACTATTCCTCATTATACTTCTTGGCAAACGGCTTTTTCTGCCAGCAAGAAAACAAAAAATGAACTCACAACAGATAGTGCTGTCAAAAAGTTACAAGAAGGGATTGCAGCGATCTTGGTAAAATCGGTAGAGGAAATTAGTGTACACAATACTTTTGCCGAATTGGGGGTAGATTCCTTATTAATCCTAACTTTGATCGGTAAAATACACCAAGACTTTGGGATTAAGTT
>CAYUZN010000023.1:0-20852 GCA_964449295.1 uncultured bacterium
CAGGTGTTATGTCAGAGACAACATTTACTCTCGGATGATCTCTTAAGAAAGAAGGATCGGATAGGTGAGCAAAGTGGATGTCTTGTATGAGAAAATGGCAGTGGTCTTCTTCAGGAAGCCAGAGTTCGAGATATTTGGTTGAAAGAAATAAGCCGAGTACTGGTGTTCCTAGAGCTGCAGCCAGATGCACAGTGACAGTGTTAACCGAAATGACCATCTGAGCCTCTTGAATCACGGATAAAAAACCGCTCCAATCAAGTTGATTGCATAAATTGAGAGCGTTGGGACAAATAGATGAGATGGCTGCAATGGCCTCTTGCTCTCTTTTTCCTTTGCCTGTGAATATGATTTTAAAACCTTCGGAAGAGAGTTTTTCAGCTAGTTTTTTCCAGTAGTCTACTTTCCATTCCCGTCTTTCTTCTGTCGTTCCCACATGGAAGATGATGTACTCTTGCTCTAAAATCCGAGGAGATTTTTTAAAGTAAAAGCAGGGCTTGAGATGAGAGGTCTCAATTCCTAGTGAGCGCAATAAATGGGAATACATGTGAGGGAGATAGCGTAATTTTTCTGGAAAGTTCACAACATGGGAGAGGGAAGGATGAAATCCTGCAGAGCTAAATGTGACGATATGGGGAATCTGCAATTTTCTAAGAATACAAGATGTATTGGGGAAAAAAGGGTGTAAATCGAGTGCAAGATCGTAATTTTCCTTTTTAAGGTTGGTGATCAATGAAGCATATTTAGATGTTAAGCTCTGCAGCAATAGGCGTATTTGAGAAAAAAGAGAGCCTGCAAGTGCTTCTGTTTTCCAATTGGAAGCGACGTAAATCTTGTCAATCAGAGGATGTTTTTCGAGTGCTACTTTAGAGTCAGGCGATGTCAGGAAGTGAATTTTAGAGTGGGGCCACTTTTGCTTCAGGGCAGGAAGTATAGATGTCACAAGAAGAATATCTCCCAAAGTTGCCCAGTTACAGATGAGAATCTTGTTTATTTTGTCTAGCTGAATAGGTTTTGATTTTTTTTTGAAAAAGGAAAGGGCAGCGTGCATGTAGAGAAGTAAGCGCACTTTCCAACTGTCTGTAAAATAGCGATGATTGTTTATCACAGAGACCCATTTTATAATTAACTAAGAAAAATGGCACTAGTATTTTAAGGGGTTGCATTAAACAGCGATACGTTTTAAAATCACTGGTTATGGAAATGCTCTAATCGATTTAGGCATATTTCGTAAGAAAATCAGAAAGGAGAAATTTATAGAAAGCATTCTTAAAATCTAAAACGCCTAAAGGAGGCAAATATGAAAAACGTACAATTCAATAAAATGGTTGCACCCATTGCATGTGTTTTAACACTGATCTTAGGAGTTAATTCTCAACTTCTAGCTAAAGACAACGAAGACAAAGTTAAAGATGGAATTCAAAAAGTAGCAGATGGTCTTAAATCAGCTGTCGAGAAGGCAGGAGATAAGGTCGATGATGTTCAAGCCTACTTTGATAGTTATAAATGGAAAGGAGTCCTTGAAGGAGTTGCAGTCTCCGGTCCTGTTACTTTAGATGATCTTAAACTCAATGACCATCATCGTGCGATTGTGGTGAAACCAGACGAAACAATTCATGCTAAAGTGTCTTGTGCTTTTAATTCTGACCAATGCTCTCCTGTATCAGTCTATCGAGTCGTGATTGGCATTAAAGGTGTTGGTGCTCAAACGACAATAGGAACAACTTTAGGAGTTGTTGCTGGAGAAGGGCGTGAAAAATTCAAAATAAAAGCTCCTGCAACGCCAGGGCTTTATGAAGTTCGCTTTCGTGTCGTTGAAGGATTAACAGAAGATCATGCTTTGAAAGCATGGCTTGATCCTCAAGGTAATGAACCCGATTCTTCTACAACTATTGGCTTAATCTACGTAAAAGCTTAATATAAACTTGCATCATAAACATGCCTGATTGCTTGAAAAAGTGGTCAGGCATTTTTTTATTGGGGGAAAAAACCATTAGACAGATAGAGGCTTCCAAAAAGTGGCGATTTATAGATATCGCAGAGATGATGGCTTACTGGGAAGTTTTGAAAAGTCTCATTGTGCGTGATATCAAGTTGAAATATACGCAAACGCTATTAGGAATCGGATGGGTTATTTTGCAGCCGCTTGTCACAGTAGGCTTATTTGCGATTATTTTTGGTAAATGGATGCACTTAGATGCTGAAGGAGCTCCCTATGTTCTTTTTGCATTCTGCGGCCTAATTCCTTGGACATTTGTCTATCAGGGAATTCAAAGATCTGCACAGGGGATCCAAAATGATAAAGTCATTATCAATAAAATTTATTTTCCGAGATTGCTCATCCCTTTAAGCGTTATCGCTGTCACACTCATTGATAGTGGCATCCTTACCATCATTTTAGGGGTATTGTTAAAGTTTTTTAGTATAGGATTTGAGTGGAAAATGTTATGTTTTCCTATCTGTCTACTACCGCTTTTCTGTTTGACATTGGGACTTGGCTCTTTTTTTGCTTCTCTATCTGTGCGCTATCGGGATCTTATTTACCTCCTTCCTTTTTTTCTGCAGGTTTTTATGTACCTGTCACCTGTATTTTATTCCTCACGGGCAGCTTTTGGTCAGTGGTTCTGGTTATATAGGTTAAATCCTATGGTAGGGATCATAGATGCGTGCAGGTGGTGTTTTCTCAAAATTGAGTCGTTTCCAATGGAGAATTTTGCGATAGCATCTGCAATCTCTCTTGCCATATGTCTATGTGGAATGTCTATTTTTTCTTATTTAGATCGCTACTTTGCGGATTGGTTATGACGTATATTGACATAAGAAAAATAGGAAAAAAATACTATATGAATGAGTCTTTGAAGGAGAGATTACACAGGGGCATCTCTTTTCGCAGGGAAACTAGGAAATTTATATGGGCTTTGGAAGAAGTGAGCTGTTCTTTGCAAGCAGGTGAGCTTGTCGGTGTTATCGGGGGTAATGGCTCTGGTAAAAGCACTCTGTTAAAACTTATCTCGCAAGTGACACTTCCAACAAAAGGTTCAATTTTAGTTGAAGGGAAAGTAGGCGCTTTGCTCGATGTCAATGTTGGTATGCATCCAGAGCTGTCAGGCAGAGATAATATTTACTTTTTTGGCGCTATTTTAGGTATGACAAGAAAAGAGATTCGAAAAAATTTAAACGATATTGTTGACTTTGCAGAAATGTCCCAATTTTTAGATCTTCCTCTTAAAAAATACTCAAGTGGGATGGCGCTTAGACTGGCTTGCTCTGTTATCTTACATTTAAAAACGGATATTCTAATTATCGATGAGGTTCTCTCTGTTGGAGATCGCTCTTTTCAAGAGCAGTGTTTTAAAAAAATTCAAGACGTTGTGAAAGAAGGTAAAATTGTTTTGTGTGTCTCCCATCATGCAGGTTGGATTAAAACATATTGTCAAAGAGCTCTTCTTTTAGATAAGGGAAGAGTTGTGTATGATGGTCTTCCTCAAGCTGCATTTGATAAATATGAAGACATTGAAAACAGCTATTGTTCACGATTGGATAGTGGCACTTAGAGGAGGAGAGAGAGTCCTTCAGAATCTGTATGAGTTGTACCCCTCTCCTATTTATACTCTTCTTAAACAAGATTCTATTGCGAGCAAGTTGGGAATAGACCCGCAAGTTGTTAAGACATCCTTTATTCAACATCTACCGTTTTCAAAGGCGTTTTATAGAAATTATTTCCCTTTATTCCCTTCAGCTATCGAAAGCTTAGATGTTAGTCAGCATGATCTGATTTTATCAAGCTCGCATAGTGTGGCGAAAGGAATCAGAACACACCCTCATCAATTGCATATTTGTTATTGCCACTCACCGATGCGTTATGCCTGGGATTTATACGATCAATATATGGAAACTGTCAGTGGATTTAAGAAAATAATGGCACGTCTAGGGCTCAAATACATGCGCAATTGGGATTTACGCACAACACCCCTAGTGAATCATTTTATTGCCAACTCTTATTTCATCAAAGAGCGTATTAAAAAAATCTATGGAAGAGACTCTACTGTCATTTATCCTCCTGTCATGACTCATTTGATGGCGCTGAAAGAAAAAGAGGATTTCTATCTGACGGTAGCTCATCTTGTTCCTTATAAAAAGATTGATCTGATTGTTGAGACAGTCTCTTCTTTGCCAGGTAAGCGTTTAGTCGTTGTGGGAGAGGGCCCTGAATGGAACAAAATAAAGGCTAAAGCAGGAAAAAATGTCGAGTTGTTAGGATATCAAGAAGATGGTATCGTGCGAGATCTTTTTTCTCGTGCGAAAGGATTTATCTTTGCAGCTGAAGAGGACTTTGGGATAGCCATTGTTGAAGCACAAGCAGCTGGCACCCCTGTGATTGCTTATGGGAAAGGGGGCGCTTTAGAGACAATTATTGAAGGGGAAACAGGTGTTTTGTTTCAGGAGCAGACAGTCGAGAGCTTAACCAAAGCCCTGAGACTATTTGAGGAAAAAGAATTTGATCCGGTTGTGATTAAGAAACACGCAGAGCAATTTAGTGCTCAGCGATTTTGCCAAAATTTCAAAGAGTTTGTTGAAGAAAAATGGAGGATTTTTTGTGAAAGTTCTCATTCTTGCAGGAGGTAGGGGGCTGCGCCTGTGGCCTTTATCAAGAGAGGCTCTTCCTAAACAATTTGCTACTTTACCTATACAAAATGACTCTTTCTCTCTTTTTCAAAAAACAGTTAAGCGATTTTTGTCTTTTATTCCTCAGGAAGATATTTGGGTGGTGACATCCCGAGATTATGAAACACTTGTTAAGCAGCAAATGCAAGCCATCGATCCTCTCTTAACCTCTCAACTTATTTTAGAGCCAGAGCAAAAAAATACAGCACCTGCCATTGCGCTCGCTTTGAAATTTCTAGAAAAGAAAAGTATTAATAGCCAAGAGACGATTCTCGTCACGCCCTCTGATCATCTCATGGCAGAAGGCCTTTTAGACTCTCTTGTGCTGGCAGAAAAACTTGTTCACGAAGGTAAATTTGTACTTTTTGGCATTAAACCGTATAAGCCAGATGTGGGATACGGTTACATCAAGATGACAAGTAGCACATCTTCTGATGTTGAAGCCTTTGTAGAGAAACCCTCTTTAGATAAGGCTCAAGAATTTCTCAACGAAGGCTCTTATCTATGGAACTGTGGGCTTTTTGTATTCAAGAGTCAAACTTTTTGGAAAGAGCTGCAAAAATGCTGCCCTTCTATGGCTTTTGTTGCGACTTCTTCTTATGAAGAGATACTACAGAATTTCTCCTCTTTACCTAATCTGTCTATTGATTATGCCGTGATAGAAAAGACGCAGTACTTAGCAGCCATTCCTCTAAATCTTTTTTGGTCAGACATAGGATCGTGGGATAGTATTTTTGATATGAATCAAAAAGATCACAATTCAAATGTAAAAATTGGCAATATTTTGGATATCGATACAAAAAACTGTTTGATCATAGGAGGAAAAAAACTGATTTCAACAATTGGTCTAGAAGATCTGGTGATTGTCGAGACAGATGAAGCTATTTTTATAGGAAAAAGAGGAGAGACTCAGAAAGTGAAACTAATTCTTCAAGAGCTTAAAAAATGATGAAGCATTTTCTTGTGCGCTTGTTTGTTGTATTGGGACCTCTAGGCAACATATTTACACCTGGCATTTTTCCAGCTGCTTTTCGAACCTATTATTTTATTCTTTTAGGATTTCCTTTCCTTTTTACATATTTACATAAGAAACAACAAAAACTTCTCTTCTTATTAATACCTCTCTTTATCTATGCATTTATATCGAGCCTCTATGTCGATTTCTTAGCACCTGAGGAAGAGTTTTCGTTGATGAGATGGGGCCTACTTCTTTCCCAATTTTTATTTGTCTTAGGAGCAACTTCTTATATAAAGGATCAAGTAGAGATTTTATCTCTCTATTTAAAATCTTTTTTCCTGTCACTCATGATCAATAGTGTGTTTTTTATAGGGTTTTATCTCGATATTTTCTCTTTTGCAACGATTGAAAGATTCTCTGTCTTAGGACAGTTTGGATATGGGCTGCTGAGATTTTCAATAGGATCATACCCGAATGAATATGGCATTGTGGCAAGTTTTGTAGCCTCAGTCCTTTTTTTGATGATAATCGATAAGCGCTATAGAATTTTTTCAAAGATAGTCACAGTTTTTTTTCTGGGAATGACTCTGATGGCTGTTATTTTGACAACAACAAGAAGTGCCTATGTTGCTTGCTGTATGAGTTTTTTATCTATTGCTTGGATTAAAAAACGAGCCTTATTGTGGGCATCTGTCATGGGACTTTGTGCTATGATCTTACTCAAGGTTTTTAATATTAGTCTTGTCGATGTTATTTTGTTTGGATTTGATGTGGGTCAAATCAGTCAAGGCTCTATGGGAGCCAGGCTTATTTTATGGGATGAAGCTCTGCAAGAGTTTTTATCTCATGGTTTTTTTGGAAAAGGATTTGCCACTTTTACCGATCTTCATAACGTTTATCTGCAGCTACTTGTTGAACTAGGCATCATTGGATGTTTTCTACTTATAGGTGCGCTTGCTTTAGCTTTGTGTAAAAGAGAGAGAACTCCTTTTGTGCAAATGTCTTTTCAAGATGTGTTTTTGCAAAGAGTGCAAAGACTTGGAATGGCGCATGTACTTTGGTTTGCTCTAACAAACCACAATCTCAATCATCATTTGACGTGGTTTGTGATTTTACTCTGGCTTTCTAAAGAAGTGGGAATTTCCCAGCCAAATACAGTGGATAATAGTGTGTATTCCTTCCAGAGATAAGATCAAGAGGTCTTCCACTAAAAATAACGCTGTAGGGTGGTTTATATTTTTCTGCAAAAACTTTTAAGCTTTTTGCTTTGATGTTGAAACCAGATTTCACTTCGATAGGAATCACTTGCCCTAATATTTCTAGTGAAAATTCAATTTCAGCAAGCCCTTCTTGCCAGCTAAATAACTCTTCTTCTCCATGAGCAATCAATTCTTGAGCCACAAAATTCTCAGCAAAATAACCTTTGAAACTTCCATAATCTGCATCTAAAATAACTTTGGGATTAAGATCGCTCATGCTCCCAAGAATACCCACATCAAAAATGAGCAATTTGAAAAAATTTTCCTTTCCGTAACCTTTGAAGGGAAGGAGAGCTTTATTGACAATGTGGGTTTTAATAATAAAACCAGCAGCTTCTAGCCAATCAATAGCTCCCGCTAGTCTGTCATAATGAGAGATGCCTGGGACAACTCCTTTGAATTTAAAACGTGAAATGCCATCTTCTTGAGATTGACTTAGCTGCATAGGCACAGATCGAAAGACACGATCGATATGCATTGCATTGACTTTTCCTGAATGTTTAGCAATATCGGCATAATAAGATTTAAGAAGATCGTCTTGCTTTTTTCTGACAAGAGATAAAGCCTCGAAAAGGTTATCTTTATGGGCGCAATAAGTTGTAACAGCTTCTGGCAATCCTCCTACAACAAAATACCGTTTTAGCATCTCCCATAAATGAGCGTGCTGAAGCTCTGAGAGTGTATCTTTTGCGGTCAGTTTTTGGAGGATAGGCACAGCCTTGTCTTGACTTGCCATCAAAAATTCTTCGAAAGACATTGGTCTCAATGTTTCAAAAGTGACTTTTCCTACAGGAAAAGAACCTGAACTTAAATGAAGTCCTAAAAGAGATCCCGCTCCACAAAGGTGCAGCTCGGGACACTCTTCTTGAAAGTATTTTAAGCTTGTTAAAGCTTTAGGGGCTTCTTGAATTTCATCAAAAATCACTAAGTCTTTTCCTATATGGATAGAGGCATTGAGATGGAAGCTCAGCTCACTTAAAATTCTCTTAGGATCAAGATCTGGCTCGAAAATTTTGGCTAGAGCAGGTTGTTTTTCAAAATTAAAATAATGATAGTGAGAAAAGTGCTCTTTTCCAAACTCTTTCAGAAGATGAGTTTTCCCAACTTGACGCACACCTTTCATTAGCAATGGCTTACGATCTTTTTCTTTTTGCCATTCCAGCAATCTAGCCATCATTATACGCTTCATAAGCCCTCAATTAGTGACAGTTCTGTCACTTTATGTTAACAAAAAGTGACAATATTGTCACTTTTTATAAACTGAATGTCCAAAAGATGATCGATATACCCCCTATTTTTAGCCAAAAATGGATAAAATATCCCCCTTAAAATATCCAATTTGTTAGAATAGCTGTATGCAACGATCTATTGAAGATGAACTAAATCGGTGGAAAAAAGAGCCTCTACGTATGCCTCTTCTCATTCGAGGAGCTAGGCAAGTGGGAAAGAGTTTTACTGTAGAAAAATTTGGAAAGGAAAACTTTACCCAGATCGTTACGATCAATTTCGAGTTAAGTCCTGTTTTAAAAGATTGTTTCCGAGATTTAGATCCAAAAAAAATTATTCGAGAAATTGAGCTGGCTCTTAAAGTTCAAATCAAATCTGGTATAACCTTGCTCTTTCTTGATGAAGTTCAACTATGTCCTCAAGCTATCGCCTCTCTCAGATATTTTAAAGAGCTTATGCCAGACCTTCATGTGATAGCGGCTGGATCTTTACTCGAATTTAGTTTAGTTGATAAAGATATTCGTTTCCCGGTTGGCAGAGTACAGTCTATTTATATGAGACCTCTCTCCTTTTTAGAATTTCTCAAAATCATGGAAGAAGACCAACTTGTCCAGTTCATTTTAAATTTTACATGGACTACGGACATTGGACAAGCTGTCCATGAAAGATTCATGGAGTTAGTCAAGATCTATTTTTTTATCGGGGGAATGCCTGGTGCCATAGCAAAATATCGAGCGACAAATTCTTTACAAGGCTGTCAAAATTACTTAATGAGTCTTATTCAATTATATAGAGCAGATATGGCCAAATATGCTACCAAAACAAACTATCACTATCTGCAAGTTTTATTTGATAGAGCTCCAGAATCTGTTGGGCTTCGATTTAAATATTCATTTATCGATCCAAATATCAAATCGCGTGATCTGCAAACAGCCCTTGATCAATTAAGTTGGGCAGGGCTTTTAAGTCCTATTCTAGCAACGTCTGCTGGAGGTATGCCACTTCAATCACAAATAAAACCCAAGGTTCAAAAGTTGCTCTATCTGGATATCGGCATGCTTCAGACGGCTCTCAAAGTTGATCCATTGACATTCTTTCGAGAAGATTTAACTCTTATCCATTCAGGTGCTTTGGCAGAGCAATTTGTGGGGCAAGAGTTAATTGCGTATGCAAATCCCTACGACAGCATCCAGTTGCACTTTTGGGAAAGAGATAAGAAAGGCAGTAGTGCAGAGGTTGATTACATAATGTCTTTGGGCTCTACGATCGTCCCTATCGAAGTCAAAGCTGGTTCTGCGGGCAAACTTCGATCGATTCATGTTTTTTTAGAAGAAAAAAGATCTTCGCTTGGGATTAGGATTTGCAGCTCCACTCCGAAATACTCTTTACCTATTCTGACTCTTCCCTTTTATCTTGTCAGTCAGTTGCAAAGATTATACAACATACTCTAATCAATATGTTTATTGAGGACTCTTGCCAGCTGCATCATGTCGAGAGGGTTTTTGCTGCCAAAGATTTTGGCTAGTTTAGCATCAGGGACGATGAGTCTTTTGTTTTTGGGATCTTGAAGATTATGGGCTTTAATGTATTCCCAGATTTTCTTTGTGACTTCAGGACGAGAGAGCTCGGCAGCACCCACGATTTCTTGGAGTTCTTTAGAGAGCTTGTAAGAAGGTTGAACCCTGGTCGATTTCTTTTTCTTTTCTTTAGAAGGTTTTTCTTTATCTGAGGATTTATCAGATTTTTTTCCAAACTTGCTTTTCTTGACATACGCTGTTTTAGGATGATCGATGTATTTATTGGAAAGATCCTCGAGGTTAGAGACAATCACATCGCAGTCAGGGTAGTTGGAGCAGGAAAAAAATGGTTTGCCAAAGCGAGACCGTCTTTGAGCAAGTTTCCCATCACAGCCAAGTGCAGGGCACGAGGGAAGATCTTCTGAGAGAATATCATCTTTTTTCGGAATATTGACGATCCCTTTGCATTCGGGGTATTTTGTGCACCCCAAAAAAGGCCCAAATCTTCCAAAACGCATCTGCATGGGGCCGCTGCACTTAGGACAGAGCTGATCCCAATTGAAGGCAGGAGCGTAGTCTTCTTTTTTA
Organism: uncultured bacterium; assembly: GCA_964449295.1. GTDB lineage: Bacteria > Chlamydiota > Chlamydiia > Chlamydiales > Rhabdochlamydiaceae > CANJJB01. The sequence continues at coordinate 10,212 of CAYUZN010000023.1, forward strand.
AAGTCTAGAGCTTCCATCGAAGTTGTGTATTTACATTCGGGGTAGTTCGAGCAGCCATAGAAATATTTGTTGCGAGACCAAATTTTTTGAAGTTTGTGTTTGCAGGTAGGGCACTCAAGATCTGTGAGCTCTTTAGGAACAAAAGCTTCTTTTTCAGCAATTTGCACAGTTGGAATGAACTCTTTCCAAAATTCTGAAATCAGCTCTTTCCAAGGAAGTTTATTTTCAGCAATGAGCTCTAAATTATCTTCCATGGTTGCTGTAAATCCGATATCCATGATGAGCTTGAAGTTGTCTTCGAGCATTTTGGCAATCACTTGCCCTAATTCTGTAGGACGCAGCGTGCCTTTTTCTTTGATGGTATAATCCCTGCTCTGAATCTTCTGCATAATAGAGGCAAAGGTCGACGGTCTACCAATGCCCGATTTTTCAAGTTCTTTCACAAGGGAGGCTTCAGTGAAACGTGGGGGAGGTTTTGTGAACGATTGCTCGGGATCAACTCGAATAAGAGAGAGTGTTTGTCCAGGAGCGAGAGGAGGAAGGATTTTACTCTCATCGGTTTCCTTTTCAGGCATCCCTTCTCTATCTTGTTTCTCTTCATAAACAGCTAAAAATCCAGAAAATTTGATCACAGACCCAGAGGCTCTAAAGAGCATGTCTTTATTGGTTGTGATATCACAAGAAACTGTGTCGTAAATGGCAGGATTCATCTGAGAGGCAATGAATCTGCGCCACACAAGTGTGTAGAGCTTAAATTGATCTGGCGTTAAGTAATTCTTGATAGCCTCTGGCGATCTACTGAGATTGGTTGGACGAATGGCTTCGTGCGCATCTTGCGCGCTTTTTTTTGTGCTATAGTGTCTTGGCTCGTCAGGCAGGTAATCTTTTCCATACTCTTTTAAGATGTGTTTTCTAAGACCATTAATAGCCTCTGGAGCAATACGCACAGAGTCTGTACGCATATAGGTAATAAGACCTTCTGCGCCATCAGTGCCAAAATCAATCCCTTCATACAGATCTTGAGCAGCTCGCATAGTTCTCACAGCAGAAAAACCAAAGTGACGGCTAGCTTCTTGCTGCAGAGTTGACGTGATGAAAGGCGCTACAGGATTGCGTTTTTTTTCTCTTTTATCGACAGAATCAACCGTGTAAGTGGCTGTTTTGAGTTTTGAGAGGAGATCGTGAGCTGTCTTTTCATTCGGGATGAGGAAAACATCTTTTCCTTCTATCGCCTCTTTTTCGACTTTTTTTCCACCGACAGAAAACAGTGTCGCTGTGAAAGATTTTTCATTTTTTTTGCCAGATAGTTGAGCAAAGATGTTCCAATATTCGACAGGTTTAAAAGCTTCGATCTCTTTTTCTCTATCAACGACAAGCTTTAAAGCAACCGATTGAACTCGTCCTGCAGACAAGCCGCCATCTCTTGAGCCTTGCACTCTGCGCGTGAGGATAGGAGAGATCTTATAGCCGACAATGCGATCAAGAAGACGTCTTGCTTGTTGCGCATCGACAAGTGCTTGATCGATGGCACGAGGATGTTCAAGAGCTTCTACAACAGCGTCTTTTGTGAGTTCATTAAACGTGACTCTCTGAGATTTTGTTCCCGGGGGTAAAATGGAAGCGATATGCCAGGCGATAGCTTCCCCCTCTCTATCAGGGTCAGGAGAGAGGTAAACAATAGATGATTCTTTGGCGACTTTTTTTAATTTTTGAATGACTTCTTTTTTATCTTCTAAAGTTGCGTAAGTCGGTTCAAAATTATTTTCAATATCGATGCCAAATCCCTTTTTAGGCAGATCTCTGATATGCCCAACAGATGATTCAACATGATACTTCGTTCCCAAAAACTTTTTTAGAGTTTTGATTTTCGAGGGAGACTCAACAATGATCAGCGGCTTTTTCATTTTATAAATTTTTTTATTAAGCGTGCGACTAAAAGGTTGATAACATCTCTTGAGATTTTACACAAGCAGTTAAATATTTTTATTGCAAAGGAAGAGGCGCCCTAAGTAGAAGGATCTGGTTTTCTTAGAATGAAAGCAGCAATTTTGCTCATCCATCCAGCATTTTGTTGTGGAGTCGGGGGGGTCAGAGGCTGTATATCACGTCCTCTTAAAGAACGTCTTTTTGCTAAAAAGGCGGTAGCTATAAAGACAAACGTTGCGACTACAAGCACGCCAAATTTAAAATAATTATTAGAACCCAAGCTTGTAGCGATATTTCCAGATGATCCAGTGACTTTTGAGACACCCATTAATCCCCCCTTTTTACAAGGAAAAATAGTACTATGAATTGTTCATTATAGACAACGAAAATCTTTTTATACATAAACACGAGGAATACGTTCATTCAGACAGAGAATTTCATAAGGAATTGTCTCACAAAGCTCAGCGATGTCTGTGATAGGGATGCAAGCATCTCCTTGCTTTCCGATGAGCACGACTTCATCGCCGACATAGACTTCTTGATCTCCTACATCTACCATGAATTGATCCATACAGATTGTTCCGACAATGGGAAAGCGTTTGCCTCGGATCAGGACATAGCCCCGATTTGACAGAGATCGCGGGTACCCATCACCGTAGCCTACAGGGATAGTGACAATGCGTGTTTGCTTGGGTGTTACGAAAGAATGCCCATAGCTAATGCCGGTTCCTTGAGCAACAACTTTAAAATAGGCAACTTTTGCTTTAAGAGAGAAGCAAGGGGCTAATTCTTTGAATTTTTCAGCGCAATTTGAAGAGGTATAACCAAAAGACAGAAGTCCTGGTCTAACCATATCAAAATGAGATTGAGGGTAGTGCATCGTCCCTCCTGAATTGGCCATATGACGTAGAAGAGGTTTTTCTTGGAAGATAGGTTGTTGCAACAAGTCTGTAAAATCTTCGATTTGTTTCATTGTGAGGACATCATCTGCGTTATCTGCTGTTGCGAGATGAGAGTAGATACCGACAATTTCAAAACAGTCTAACGTTTTTAAACACTCCAATAAAGCACCTGCACTTGAAGGACGAACTCCTGTGCGCTGCATGCCTGTATCAACTTCAAGGTGAACTCGGCATTTTCCACCTATTTTCTTGCATATGTCTGCTACGAGATCTGCTTTAAATTGAGAGCTAATGGTAATTTCAAGATTAAACTTGATAAGATCAAGAATCTGATCTTCATGGATGGCTCCAAAGACGAGAATGGGAATTTGCACGCCAGCTTGACGCAACTGCACTCCTTCTTGTAAATGAGCAACAGCCAGATAATGAACACCTGCCTCTTCTGCAATTTTTCCAATAGGACACAACCCATGCCCATAAGCATTGGCTTTCACAGGCAGGCAAAACAAACGATGTCCCACATATTGTTGAATCAACGAAATATTTTTTTTCAGCTGTGCGACATCAATCTCAATCCAGGCTGGGTGAGCATAGTGTTGATTTGGCATATAATTCGATTGTAGCAGGTTGACGAAATAAGACGAAGACAGGTAACCTCTATCATTGAGGCCACATTAATGAAGCGCACCTTACTGATAGCAGTATTTTTACTAGGACTTGTCTGGGTTTTGTTTGGACATAAATTAAAAACACCCACAGAACAAAAATCGTTTGCAGTAACAGAGCAGAAGCCTTTTGTCATTATCACGCCTTCTTTTAACAATAGCAAATGGTGTGAAAAAAATTTAACCAGCGTATTTGAGCAAAATTATGGCAATTACAGACTGATTTATATCGATGATTGCTCAACAGATGGTACGGCAGATAAAGTCGAAGAGATCGTTGCAAAATCGGGTAAACAAAAACAAGTACAACTCATCCGCAACAAGATCAACAAAGGAGCCATGGAAAATTTTTACCATGCGATCCACTCCTGTTCTGATAAAGAGATCGTGGTGTGTTTGGATGGAGATGACTGGCTAGCTCATGATAAAGTTTTAGAGCGTTTAAATGAGGCCTATGCGAACCCCGATGTTTGGCTAGCTTATGGCGGTTACATGGAATACCCAACATATAAGAAAGGTGTCTATTCGAAGCAACTGCCTAGTAAAGTCATTAAAAACAATGAGTTCAGAGATTATAAAATATGGAGCACATCTCATATCAGAACTTTTTATGCGGCTCTCTTTAAGAAAGTAAAAACTCAAGATTTTTTTATGAATGGGGCTTTTGTTAAAGCCTCCTGCGATGTTGCTATGATGATTCCTATGTTAGAAATGGCAGGAGAGAAGATCTCTTATCTGAAGAAAGATATTTTATATATTTATAACCATGCCAATCCTTTGAATGATGATGTACTCAGATGGAACCTTCAGCAAGGTACTGAAAAATACATTCGCTCTCTTGCCAAATACCATCCTTTACCATCTCTTGAAAATAAGCCAGAAGTAAAAGAGATAAATAGCGAAAGTGAATTTGACTTGTTGATGGGAAAAAAGACATATCATTGGAATCATTTGAGCAAAGCAGAGGATAAAGCGCTATTAACACTGTTTAAAGGGCTATATGAAACCAACAAACAGCTTCAATTAATAAAAACAACAGATGTTAAGATTCCTAAGGTCGTGCATTTTATTTGGCTAGGGCCTAAACAATTTCCTCCCGAATCTGTTGAAAATATCCGCACTTGGATGGCACAAAATCCTGAGTGGACATTTAAATTTTGGACAGATAGACCACGCAGCGCGCCCTGCAATGGGATGGAAACAATCGTGATCGAGACGTACCCTTTCCCTGAGTTAAAAAGATGTTACGAAACATCAGAAAACTGGGGTGAAAAGTCAGATTGTCTGCGATTTGAGATTCTTTATCATGAAGGAGGCGTGTATGCCGACCATGATGCTAACTGTCTTCAATCTTTTGATGGGTTGCATAGAACGTATGACTTATATTGCGGGTTAGAGATGCCCCATCTTCCTATGGGGGGACATACAATCACTCTAGGTAATGGTGTGATAGGATCGTGTGCTGAGCATCCTACTATCAAGACAGTGATCAATACGATTTCGTCTAGATGGGATGAGCTAGAAAAAAAATATGAAGGAAGAGATGTCTACTCTAGATCGCAGATTGTCATAGAAAGAACTTATCTTGCACTGACACTTGCCATGCAGGATATGATAGGAAAAAGTGGAAAAAACGATATTGTTTTACCAGCTGCTTATTTTTTTGCTAAGCAAGGCGTCAAGCCTCTTTACTCTAAACATTTTTATGCCAATTCTTGGGCAGGAGGACATAGCGAAAAAGTTGATTTTGAAAAAAAAGTTAAAGGATCTCTTCAAAAAATTGAACAAAAAATAAATAACAGTCTAATGATGGTACTGGCCATTCTTATGTTCAATGCAGGACTTATTGGTTGTGGAATTTATGTCCGAAGGAAACAAATATGAAATATCTAGTATTAAGTCTTATTCTTTTCTTGGGATGTTCAAAGCAAGAGGTCAAGAAAACTTCCTATGATTTTGAAGAGCTAATGGGGAGAAATCTTTCTAATTATTGGAATTATGTCGAAACAAAAGAAGATAAAGAGAATTTAAGATTTTTTAAATCGCTGTACGACAAAAATTTCCCTTTAATGTCAGCGCACTCAAATACCATCCATGTTCCTAAAGTGCTCCACTTTATTTGGGTTGGACCTAAACAATTTCCCAGTGAATCGGTTGCCAATGTACAATCTTGGATGGCAAAACATCCCCACTGGAGGGTGAAATTTTGGACAGATCAGGACCGTCCACTTCCTGATGCTAAGATGGAAAAATGCTTTGTACAGGATCTTCATTTTTTAAAATTGGCTAAGTGTTATAAAAATTCAGAAAATTACGGCGAAAAATCTGATCTTTTACGTTATGAAATTTTGTATCAAGAAGGTGGTGTCTATGTCGATCACGATGTTGAGTGTATCAGATCTTTTGATCAACTGAATGAGACCTACGATTTTTATATTGGCATGCAAATGCCAGATAAAACGTTTTTATCGACATCGGTTCTAGCAACAAATAATCTGATAGGGGCAAGACCTGGTCATCCTGTCTTAAAAAGATGCTTAAGTTCACTTGCAGAAAACTGGGATAGACTAGAAATAGACTATCCTGGCCATGATAGAGAGTCTATAATTAGCAGAGTTGCTCATAGAACTTTTGCTGTTTTAGGTGAGGCTTTTAAAGAAGAAGGTGATAAGGAAGGGAATTGTGATATTGTGTTTCCTGCTTTTTATTTTAATGCACCCAAAGGAACTCCAGCCATTTTTTCTCGTCATCAATACAAAGGTACGTGGTTTGAAAATGAAACCGCTTTTGAGAAATCGGTAAGGGAAAGACTTGCCAAAATTAGTAAGAAAACCAATAAACTCTTTCTCTTTTTTGGAGTCATTACCTTTACCAATGTCATAGGATTTGTGTTTTTGTTTTTGAATTATAGAAAACGTAGAACAGCGTGATGACAGCTGAGTTGCTACTCCAAGCTTACAAGCGCGGATTAATTCCTGGCCCTCAAGAAGATGAGAGCTCTTTTTTTAAACGTTTATCTGCTTGTAGAGAATTGGGAGTTTCTATAGCGCAGCCATTATTTGGTTTTGTCATTGATTGGGTGGCAGTTGTCATTTCAAATAAAAATCTTTTGCTTTGGGAGGGCGCTGCTGTTTGGACATCCCCCGATGCTCCTCCTCAAATTCAGCTGCGAAAAACTTTTTTCGGGACAAAACTTTTTCTGAAAGATACCCGTGAATTTTTAGCTCATGAAGCTGTTCATGCAGCTAGATGTTTATTTGAAGAGCCGCAATTTGAAGAAATTTTGGCCTATCAAACATCCCCATCTCGTTTTCGCAGATTTTGGGGGCCTCTATTTGAATCATCAAAAGAGAGCAGTGTATTCATGATCACTTTTTTAGTATCTTTTGTTTGTCAGTGGTGGTTTTCAGGGCCTCTCTATTTGGTTCCTCTTGCTTTTTTAGGATACTTTATTTTGCGCTTGACCAGACGGCAGCACATATTTAGAGGGTGTCTCAAGAAAACATCCTACCCATTTATGATCTGTCTCACAGATGAAGAAATCAAACGATTTTCAAAAATATCACAAGAAGAAATTTCGATTTGGTTAAATGAAAAAGAAGGTGCAAGATATACTCTTCTCAGATCTATTCTTTCCGCTTTTGAGAGGAAGGGATGTGGAGAGACTTGCGATATTTTGTGATTGTTCTTCGTGCGCAGTTAATGCCTTTTTTAACCAAAATATCTACAATGCGCTCATCGGAAAGAGGCTGCCGTTTATTTTCTTGTGCAATTAAATTTAAGAGAAGTTGTTTAACGGTGTGATGAGAGATTGGTTTGTGGTGAGATGTTTTTAGCGCGTGTGAGAAAAAATTTCTTAAAGCAAAAATACCATGAGGTGTTGAAATGTATTTATGAAATGTCGCTCTTGCAACCGTTGAGGCGTGTAGTCCGAGTTCTTTGGCAGCCTCTTGCATATTCAGAGGGATCAATTGATGGAGATCCCCATTAAAGAAGTCTTGTTGGTGTTTGAGTAAGTAAGTGGTAATTTTCTTTAAAGTTGTATGACGTCTGCGAATAATGTGAAGAAGCCATTTTCCTTGAGTCAAGTGAGATTTTATATAGGTCTTGTCAGAAGAGGAAAAAGCGTCACTAGCCGGATGTACGAGGTTTATGTGTGGTAAAAAGGATTCATCAATGTCTATTTTCCACTCATCTCCAATTTTATAGACAAAGATATCAGGAATAAGAGAAGGAGCGCAAGCTCTTGTAAACTTAGCTCCTGGCTGAAAGTCGAGAGAAAACAGCTTTTTCTTGATCCTTCTCTTTAAAGTATGAGGAGAGAGTTGCAACTTTTTTTCCAGACCTAGAAATCTATTGTGTAATAAATCTTGAAAATGAAGAGATATGATTGTGTAGAGAAGAGACGTTTCTTCTCCGAGAGCTTTAAGTTGAATTAAGAGAGAGTCTCTAAGATTTCTTGCTGCAATGCCTGGGGGATCAAAGGTTTGAATAATCTTGAGGATCTCTTCATCTACAGGAGTTTCTCCTAAGAAACCCAAGTGGTCGAGACTTCCTATGATCTCTTCTGCCTTTTCTAGTTGTTTCCCAGAAAAAATCTCTTGTGCTTGCTCTTTTAAATGGTCAAATAAAGAGATAGAATAAGATAAAGTCTCTTCTGGAAATGTGATTTTCTCTCGATCTTCAGGAAATACCGCTGTTTTAAAAGAGTCATCAAGATGGTTTAAGACTTCAAAATCTTTTTTATTAAAATCGAGCTCTGTCTCTTCTAAAACTGGCACGCTAGGGCCCCTAGTTTCTTGAACTTGCAGTAAGGGGTTTTGTTCGATTTGAAGATGAATCCACTCAGCTAGCTCAACTTGAGGGAGCTTAAGGACAAAAAAAGCCTGCTGCATAGCTAAAGAAGCAATTAATGTCTGTGATAGGCTATTATTTGTTTTTATTTCCATATTTATTACAAATAAATTAAAACTAATAATTAGTAAACAATCTTAATTACAGAATAATGACTTGACAATTTTTTTGAAAAATGGGCATCATGGGTGGATGAAAACAGCCGTTTGTAGTTGTCTTGGCCTCGGTGATGGTCTTTTAACCCTTATTCTCTCTCACAACCTCTCCCTTCACGGGTATGAAACCACAACTTTTCATCCCTTTTTGCATCAAGCGCAGTCATGGTTCCCCCATTTACCTATTCGTCCTTATCCTGTTCATACCAAGGAATTTGAGAGATTTTTCATCTTTTATGAAAAATCGGCATGGATGGCAGCTGTTTTAGATGAGTGTTTAGCTCATCATAGAAAGCACACAACTGTCTTAAATCCCATTGCAACACCTAATACAGATTACCCTTTTTGGGAAGAAGGACAGTTTGATGGGAATAAGCCCTTTGTCCAAAATCTTTATCTATTTTGTCAAAATATCTTACATCTTCCGCAGGCAACTAAAAGTAACGGAATTGTGATTCCAGAGGGTGTGACTTCCAGAAAGTATGACAAAAGAGTTGTGATCCATCCGACAAGCTCTAAAGAGAGCAAGAACTGGCCAAAGAAAAAATTCTTAGCTCTGGCAGAGAGACTCCGAATGGAGGGATTTGATCCTTTCTTTATTGTTAGTCCTAAAGAATCTAAAGGTTGGCCTGAAGCTGTCTGTTTTCAATCAATTTCAGAGTTATTTACTTTGGTTTGTGAGTCTGGCTACATGATAGGCAATGATTCAGGTGTTGGGCATTTGGCCTCTTGTTTGGGACTTCCTACATTAACTCTCTGTCGTAATCTAAAGATGTCTCATTTTTGGAGACCTGGATGGTCCAAGGGAGTGGTATGCACCCCTAGTCCCTGGCTTCCTAACATCAAGTGGCTGCGCTGGAGAGATCGCTACTGGTATGTTGGGATGAGTGTGAAAAAAGTTCTCAAAGCTTTTGAAATGCTCTCTTCATAAAATCTTCATAAAAAAATCTTGTCAAAAATGTATGGTATACCTTACAATATATTGTAAATTCAAATTATAAGGCGTGATATGCAGGCAATAAGATTATTTCTTACTAAAGTTAAAGAGAATCATCAGTTAACGATTTTTTTCTTTTTTCTTTTTTCTGGTATAGCAGTTGCTATTGCTCTTGGTATGGAGTCTTTAGCAGGAACTGTTCCATGCCCTTTGTGTGTTGTTCAGAGATATTTACATGGGATTATTTTTTTGAGTGCGGGTATCGGTCTACTGCAGCGTCTTGATGAATCCTCCTGTATCAGAACTTGTCAAATCTTACTTCTTATTAATTGTGTCGTTGCTACCTTGCATTCTCTGATTTATTTTGGAATAGTCACAGATTTTTGTATGAGACCGAAATCTGTGTATGCTTTTGACTCTTTTAAAGAGTTTTTAAGAAAGACATCACCAGACTGTAAAAATAATGCCCTGCAGCTTTTTTATCTTCCCTTGCCTCTTCTTAATGCTTTAAGTTCGATAACACTTTTTTTTGCTCTGTTAAAGACAAAAAATAAAGAAGAAGAAGCTGTGTCTTGATTTCTATGTCGTGTATTCTTTAGGGATTTCTCTCAAGAACCTGCTAGGGTACATAGTTCTTGGGGTCCCCCAGAGAAACCGTTGTTTAGCAGCGCTGATGTGGAGGTGATCTTTAGCTCTTGTCATGCCAACATAGCAGAGCCGTCTTTCTTCTTGGATCGATTCTTCAGACTCTTTGCTATTGATATGGGGAAGAAGGTCTTCTTCTAGACCAACTAGAAAAACAACGCTAAATTCAAGCCCTTTAGCGTGGTGAAGTGTCATGAGGCGGACAGTATCTTGATTAGCACTGCTTTCATCCAGCGCAGATTTGAGAGAGAGTTCTTCTAAAAACGTGACGAGAGAAAGATCGGAGTTCTCTTGCTCCCATTCAGCAGCTTTATTCACAAGCTCTGCCAGGTTGCCCCGTCTTTCTTCATACGTTTCAGGATCTTCTCTTAAATGAAGTAAGTAAGACGAGCGCTCGATTGCTTCTGACAGGATGGTAGGAAGAGGGACCTTTGCCTTAACCATTTCTTTTAAAGTCAAAATGGTGTGGATATAAGATTTTAGACCTTCATATTGTTTTGCGGAGAGTTTGCAGGGAATTTTTCGTTCCAAGATATAAGAACAAGTGTCGATAATAG
>CAYUZN010000024.1:0-19693 GCA_964449295.1 uncultured bacterium
TGTCCTACTTTCTCTTCCAATGACATCTCGGCTAGATTCACAGCAAAACAAGGTATGATCCATAAACAAAGGGCTGCAAAATATTTTAATTTTTGAGACATGTCTATACTCTCAGTAAAACTTCTCTAATTATATTATTTTGAAAGTGCTCTTGCCCGATCCATTTGGTCCAGCAAACATACGAAGACGCGGAACATCTTTATTCATTTTAATTTTAGCTCTATCTTTTGTCCTGGAATAATAGAAGTTAGAGGAGGAAGAGGAGGAAGAGGCTTAATAATTTTTCGCCTGCCATCCGGAAATATTTCCACCAGATTATCGCCTTCTCTCATTAAAACAGTACTACCAGAGGCTAATGCCGCCCAAAAAGCTTGTCTAAATGCTACTTTAGCTAATTCCGGAATATGCTCTTCCAAATAATCGAGCTCTTTTTCATTTAGCGCCATTATTTGTTCCTATTTTTAGTTTACTTAAGCATAAACTTAAGTCTAGAAGTTTTGGCATTTTTTTTCACCCATTAAACTACATATAAATAAAATTTTTTCTTGAGCTCTACTCCAGAAATCTGATAGTCTTGCAATCATTTGCAACCCCCTTAATAGATTGCAATAATTTGCTAGAAATTAGTGGTTTGTATTAGTAAAATCTAAAATTTTTAAAATTGACAATTTTACAACATTGATAGGAATAGCTATACCATATCCCATAAAACTTCCTTTCGGTACAAACGTAGCCATATTAACTCCAATAACTTCATTTCTTAAATTTAAAAGAGGACCTCCAGAATTTCCTGGATTCGTTAGAACATCTGTAAACAGGAAAACTCCTAAATTAACTCCTTTTAAAATAAAAGGGCTTCTTCCACTTATAATTCCTTTTGTCAAAAATGGATCTATTGAAATAGGAAATCCAATCGCTACTACCCAATCTCCAATTGCTATTTCATCTGAATCTCCTAAACCAAGATATGGCAAGTCTTCTCCTTCCATTTTAAGAATAGCAATATCTGTCTTTTCGTCTGCACCTATAAGGAAAGCTTCTTTTTCCATTCCTTTATAAAGCACTGAAATCAATTGAGCATTTTTAACTATATGGGTGTTTGTTAGAATATAGCCGTTATCAGTAATCAAAAAACCTGCTCCGATTAGGTCCTTATGTTCTAAATGAGTGGTAGCGTTCTCTTTCTCTATTAAAGCCAAACACTTAACCATAACAACAGCAGATAATGATTTGCTAGCAACATCTTTAAAGGAAAAAGGGAGAAAATCTTTGTTAGCATTTACACTAGACAAAAATAAAACAGCACTAAATACAAACAAACAATACATTCGTCTCTCTCAGATTAAGATATAGATACTTTTCAACATATAAAATTTGTTGTCAAAAAAAATAAATACGCTAAAATTATTTAAAATGGAGATTTTATGTTAAGAAATGTGTTTTTATTCGGAGTTGTTTCATTTTTTTCCATAGCAAGCAATGCTCATGCAATACAGTGAAGTCAAAGTGTTCACGCAACACAGGTAGGTGAAGGACCTCATTTAGCAAACAAAAGAACTATACAAACAGCTTTAAAAATCATACAAGAACAACCTGATTCTATTGAAAGTTGGGACGATGAGAAAATGTATCTTTTACCAAATCGAATGCATATTACACATGAAGGAGTTTTTATTTCTGCTGCGAATTCTTATGTTCAAATACCATCATTTTGCTCTGATGAACATGGGGTTTTTATCTTATGTAAAAAAGAAGAGGTTTGTGCTGAAGCTCAAGAGCATTATGATAATGCTCAATCAGCTTTAATAGAAGCTGTGGGACATTCAATGATGGCAGGTGCAGCTGTTGAGATTCCTCCGGTAGCTGTATATGAAGCTTATCAAGCAGTCGAAGCTTGGAAAGAGTGTGCTAGAGAATATAATGCTGGTGTGGAAGCTGAAAAAAAGGAAAATCAATGATTGCTACTTTAATTCTTATACCCATTTTAGTTTGGGCATATTACAAAGCTTTGAAGCTAAAAAGCCTTAAGCTTTTCCTTGTGATTTCCATGGTTTTTTCCTTACAATTTTTTTGTAAATGGCCTTTTCATTTTTCTAGCCAGTTTGCTTTTGGGGTCACATCTCTTGTTGCATCGGGAGCTTGTTTTTATAAATTTTATAAAAAAAGAAATCAGGATTTAATGATTTTTGGTGTGCTTTTCTTGTTGTTCGGTATAGTTTTTTTAATAAATGAGCTATTCCCTATTTTCTTAAAAATCACAAAATAATAGACATGCCATCAGCACTCATAGGAAAAAATCAACTGTACTACGAGATCGAAGGGAAAGGTGAGTCGCTCATTTTGATTGCGGGTTACGGGTGTGATTTGAGCTCTTGGGAAGCTGTGAGAAAGCCCTTGGCAGAGCATTTCCAACTCGTTATGCTCGACAATCGAGGTATGGGAAGAAGTGAGTGTTGGGAGGATTCCTATACAGTGGATGATATGGTTCATGATGTGCTTGAACTTGCAGAAAAACTGAAATTAAATAAACCTCATGTGTTAGGTCATTCGATGGGAGGCTCTGTTTCTCAAACCATTGCCTACAAATATCCTGAACAAGTTGGTAAAACCATCATCGCTCAATCTTTTACAAAACTTAAAGTGGCAGCTAGAGCAGCTCTTTTAGGGTTTCTTAATTTGCGCGAGGAAGGTGTCTCTTTTGCGTCTTCTACAAGAACTGTTCTCCCCTGGCTTGTTTCCGATGGATGGCTAGAAAATCCTCAGCTGTGCGAGCTTTTCATCCAACTTCAATCTAAAGAGCCTGTTCCTGAAATTGCAGAGCTCATCAAACAACATAAAGCTCTTTCGCTATTTGACTCACAAGCTTGGTGTTCTAAAATCACAACAAAACCTCTGATACTGGCAGGCAGTGAAGATCGTATCTCTCCTATTAAAGATATAGAAACTATGGCAACTTGCATTCCTCACTCTGCATTTCATATTTTTCAAAAAACAGGACACATAGCTCATCTTGAAAACCCTCAAGAATTCTGCGAGGTTGTCCTCAGTTATCTAAAAAAATGAAAAAGGTAGGGTGTAGCTAAGTGTGAAGAAATTCGCATCTTGAGGGAAGAGCTTGGCATAGACACGCCGTGTGTACATGAGAGTAAAATGTCCCCATATACGAAATACATAAGAATACCTAGCTCCCACATCTAAAGATTGGTGATGGATAGAGCCGTAGCCATGAAAGTGATCGATGTTTAGGCTCTCTTGATTGCCAAAACCAAAATACCCTTCATTGAAAATCCCAAAACGGTGACGGTTGTGTGTATTTGTTTGAAAAGAGATCAGATACCGTGTCCAACCAGAGCCGTGATTGGCCATCCCCCCATCGACATAGCCAAAAGCTCTCATCTGCCAATACTGACCATTCCCCCATTCTTTCCCTAGAGAGAGATTAAGAGCTCCATTGATATCGGAATGGTAAGGGCAGCTGGGATCTTTTAGACTATGTCTTGACACTCCTCTGACATAAGCACCTGTTGTGATTGTCGCAAAATCCCCAACAATATCATCGAGAAACTGATAGCGCACTTGAAAAGCAAGGCTGCGATACCCCATTTTTTGAATAGGGGTATCTGCAAACTCAAGATCGATATCGCATGAAAGAGAAGGTGTTGGACATACGCCTAAATCGAATGTCAGAAAATTGTCATGAGATGTCTTTTGATGGTGTTGAAGTGCTCCTTCAACAGAGGGATAATAACTATAAGTGTAAGTAGGACGAAAGTTAAACTCCCACTGATCTGTGAGCCAAGGCTCTCTATCGAGCCCAAAAACAACTAGAGGAAAAAAAAGCACTAATTTATACATGAAGAGACTCTTTAGAAGAGAGCCATCTCTCTAATTCGATAGCTGCCATGCAGCCTGAGCCTGCTGCTGTGATCGCTTGTCTATAGACATGATCTTGAACATCCCCTGCTGCAAAGACACCCTCTTTACTTGTTCTGCAAGTGCCAGGTTCAACTTTGATGTAACCATTGGGGTGGAGCTCAAGTTGCCCTTTTAGAAAAGAGGTATTAGGCTCATGCCCAATGGCAAAGAAAACACCGCCTGCATCATGCTGGCTTGTTTGATTTGTTATTAGGTTTTTTAATAAGACGGATCTGACAACAGAATCGCCACTCACCCGCTCGAGAACGTGATTCCAAAGAATTTCTATTTTAGGATGGCGGGCTGCTCTCTCTGCCATGATTTTGGAGGCTCTCAAAGAGTCTCTTCTATGAACAATAAAAACCTTACTTCCAAATTTCGTGAGAAAAATGGCCTCTTCGACAGCTGTATCCCCTCCTCCAATGACGTAGAGATGTTTATCCCTAAAAATCGGCATAGCGCCATCACAGACAGCACACGCTGTCACTCCTTTTTGCCAAAATTCCCCCTCTTTTGTTCCTGGAACGTCTAGTCTTCTGGCTGTAGCACCTGTAGAAATAATCACCGATTGGGCCAAAACACCACCTGACTTTGCCGTAACCTCAAAAGGATATTTTTGAAAATTGACGCTCGTGACATCCTCTGTCAAAATGCTTGTTCCAAAACGAGCAGCTTGCTCTCTAAAAGCCTCCATGAGCTCAGGGCCTGTGATCCCTTTCGGAAAACCTGGGTAGTTTTCAACCTCTGTTGTGGTCATCAGTTGTCCGCCTGCAGGACCTGAAAAAAAACCTTCATATAAAAGGGGCTCTAAATTAGCTCTTGCCGCATAAATAGCTGCTGTATACCCAGCAGGACCAGAACCTATGATAACGACTCTTTGCTTTTTCATTTTTCCTCTTTTTTTTGATAGATTAACGCAAAATAGAATTTTTCTGGCATTTAATTACACATAGAGTAAAATTTCACCATGAGAAGTATTAAGCTCGAGAATCTTAAAAAAGCGATCTCTGGGGGACAAGTTATTAATGACATTAGTCTTGTCATCCCCGCAGGGAAGTTTTTTGCTCTTCTGGGCCCTTCAGGGTGTGGCAAAACCACTCTTTTAAGACTCATCGCAGGTCTTGAAAATGCCGATGCAGGTAAGATCTTTCTAGGAGATGAGGACATCACCCATGTTCCTATCCACCAAAGGCCCATCAATATCGTCTTCCAAAACTACGCGCTTTTCCCCCACCTCGACGTCTTTGATAACGTCGCCTACAGCTTGAAACTGAAAAAACTACCCGAAATTGTCATCGAGCAAAAAGTCTTTAAGATCTTAGAAGCTTTCCACCTTGAAAAACATATGTATAAACTCCCCAGCCAACTCTCGGGAGGGCAACAACAACGGGTGGCGCTTGCAAGGGCCATTGTGAATGAACCTGACGTCCTTCTTCTCGATGAGCCTTTAGCTGCTCTTGACTTCAAACTCAGAGAGAAAATGCTCATCGAACTGATTGAACTACAAGATAAGCTAAAAACGACATTCGTCTACGTCACTCACGATCAGTTTGAAGCTCTAACTGTTGCCGATAGAATGGCTATCATGAACCACAAAGGAGAGATTGAACAGATTGGCACTCCGAAGGAAATCTACGAATTCCCCCACTCCTCTTTTGTCGCTAAGTTTGTTGGGACAACAAATATCTTGAATGGAACTCTTCACCATTTGGATCAATTAGACTCTGAAATTGAGATTCAAGATTTAGGCAGGTTTAAAATTTCCATCCCTCAAAAAAAACGTTGGATGTCAGAAGGGTGTGATATGCTCATCAGCATTCGTCCAGAAAAGATTTTCATCTCAAAGAAAGAAGTTAAAAATTTCTCTAACAATCTCAAAGGCACTGTTCAATCGATTGTCTACCACGGAAGATCTACTCAGTACAATATTTTGCTTAAAAATCATATGAAGCTCCAAGTGTTTGAGCAAAACGAAGAGCATTTCCCTCAAGAGGTGATTGACTACGACAACGAAGTTAATCTCTATTGGCAAAAAGACAACGTGGTGATCCTAGAAAAATGACAAGAAAATCTGAAAAACCCTTTGCAATCGGATGTCCTGCTCTTGTCTGGCAAATCTTGTTCTTTTACATCCCTCTTCTCTTCATGATTATCTCCAGCTTTCTTAAAGTCTCAAATAGTGGGGAAATTCAAGGGATGACGTTAGAGAGCATTTTACTCTTTTTTTCTCCCACATATCTGAAAGTGATCGCCTCATCCCTTTTGCTCGCTCTTTCGACCGCTTTGATTTGTCTATCGATTGCTTATCCTTTGGCTTACTGCATCGCTTTTAGTAAAAAAAAGTTTAAAAATATCGGCCTTTTTCTTCTCTTGATTCCTTTCTGGACAAATTTTCTTCTGCATATCTACGCTTGGTTTTATGTTCTAGAAAAGCAAGGATTTTTAAATACATTTCTCTTAAAGTTTAACATCATTCAAGAGCCTATTTTACTTCTTAATTCACTATTTGCCATTATGATCATGATGGTTTATTACTACTTACCTTTTATGGTCCTTCCCATTTATTCCTCTCTTGAAAAATTCAACCACAGTTTAATTGAGGCTTCTTTAGATTTGGGAGCCACTTGGTTTCAGACATTTCGTCGAATCATGCTCCCTTTGACACTGCGAGGCGTTCGTGCAGGGTTTCTTTTAGTCTACATCCCTGCTTTTGGAGAGTTTGCGATTCCAGAACTCATGGGCGGTGATAAACAGATGTTTGTGGGAAATGTCATCTCTCAATATATGCTTGCAGAAGGAACAGGGTCTTTAGGCTCTGCTTTTACCGTTCTCAGTGGATTTATTTTGATTGTCACTGTTGTGGCTCTTTATAAACTGATGGAAAAAATCATTACCCCGATTAAACCTCATGTTTAACTCCCCTCAAGTTCATAAACTATTCAAACTCATCTCTGTTGCAACCATCTACTTATTTCTCTATGTGCCTATTATCATTCTTCTAGTATTTTCTTTTAATTCTGAACCTTTTCCCTCTCCTTGGAAAGAATTCACATTTAAGTGGTATCATGAACTGATTGGCTCCTATCATTTATGGAAAGCTTTTTGCACCTCTTTGATTGTGGCCTTCTGTTCAACAGGCCTCAGCCTTTTAATGGGTATCTTTTTGATGTTTTATGCAGCGCAAGGCGGTAAAATCGGTAAGATTTTCTCTCTTTTTTATGGGAGCATGGTAATTCCAGAGACGGTCCTGGCTGTCAGTTTACTGAGTTTTTTCAGTTGGATGGGAATCCAGCTGGGACTTACCACTCTTATCATTGCTCACACAGTCTTAGGCCTTGGATTTGTCATTCCCATTGTCTATGCTCGTTTTTTAGAGCTTGATAGAAGGCTCACAGAAGCCTCTTTAGTACTGGGGGCAACGCCTAATCAGACATTTTTTAAAGTCACGCTTCCCATGCTGGCTCCCTCTTTGATTACAAGCGCTCTTCTTGTTTTTATCATCTCTTTCGATGACTTTATTTTGAGCTATTTTTGCGCTGGCAGCACGACACAGACTCTTTCTCTCTATATCCTGTCTATGATACGCACAGGTGTCACCCCTGTTGTGAACGCTCTATCATCTCTTCTTCTTTTCTTAAGTAGTTTACTTGTTCTTATTTTCTTTCAACTCAAAGTGAGGACAAAAATTTTCTAATGAAAACACTCTTTGTTCGCACAGGTATTATTATCTTCTGGATAGCTCTTATCTTAGGCATTCTCTATTTGCCTGAAGGTAAAATCATTCCCTTAGAAGAGAAAAGCATCAACGTTTTTGCTTGGGGCGATATTTTAGAATCTTCGGTAATTGATGAATTTGAGAAAAAAACAGGCATTAAAGTTCATCTCAACTATTTTGCCTCCAATGAAGAGCTTTTGGTGAAACTAAAAGCAACCGGTGGCGCAGGTTATGATCTCATCATCCCATCTGATTATTCTGTGAGAATTTTAAGAGAGGAGAATCTTTTAAAACAGCTCGACAAGAGTAAACTCTCTTTCTATCCTAGCCTCAATCCGATGTTACTTGGCCACTCATTTGATCCAGACAATCTCTTTTCAATTCCTTTCGAGTGGGAGCTTTTCGTGCTGGGCATCAACACCAATTTTTTTGCACATCGCCCGCTTGATCCCAGTTGGAAAATGTTATTTGATCCTAAAGTTGTAAACTATCCAATTGCCATGATTAATGACCCTGTTGAAGCCATCTTATTTGCAGCTTTCTATCTCTATGGACCTATTGAGACTATCACCGATGAACAGTTTGATCATGTTGTCGATCTTCTCATCCAGCAAAAAAAATGGGTAACTGCCTATGCTGATTTTAGAGCTGACTACTTTCTTGCGAGCAAAAACTGCCCCGTTGTTCTCTCTTCGACATCCTATATCTTTCGTACTATGAAACGCTTTGATTTCATCAACTTTGTTGTTCCTAAAGAAGGAACTTTTGTGACAATTGAAAACTTCTGCATCCCTAAAGCAAGCACTAAAGAGGCCTTAACCTATGAGCTCATTAACTTCCTCTATCAGCCCAAGTCGATGATCACGCACTTCAATACCTATGGTGTATTTCCTGCGACACTCGATGTTCTTCCCCAGTTGGACTTAAGCAAAGAGACACAAGCCCTTCTCAACACCTCTCCTGAAACTTTTAAAAAATTTTACTTCACCAGAGTCTTGACCTCTCAGCAAGCGATTCGAGATGCCTGGATTCAAGTGAAAGGATCATAAGGGTTGCTAAAAAATGATGTACATGCATGATGAGATTTTTTGGAGGCCTTGTGAATTTACAGTTTAAAAAACTTGTGCGTAGAATTATTATCCCTTTAGCTCTTGTTCTTGTATGCCCTCCTATGGTCATTCTGATGTGGTACATAAATGTCGAACTCGATGGCTCTCTCTTAAGATTATGGCATCTCTTTCAAAGCCAAGGTGTTTTCACAGCTATTTGGAAAATCTGGAGCCCTATTTTTTTTGGCTCAAAAACAGCTTGGTCTATGATTGCTATTTTCGGATCTTGCCAGCTTCTTTTTATGAAATTTTTACCAGGGAAACTAGTTAAAGGCCCTATCACACCCAAAGGCAATACCCCTCTTTATAAAGCCAATGGTCCTTTGGCTTTTGCCACCACTCTATTTTGTTTTTATTTTGCCACCCAGTTTTTTCATTTTTTTCCAGCTACCATCATTTACGATAATTTTGGACCTCTTTTAGGTGCTCTCAATCTTTTCAGCCTTATCTTTTGTCTTTTTCTCTGCATCAAAGGGTATGTTAAACCCTCAAGCTCTGATGCAGGAGGAACGGGCAATTTTATTTTCGATTATTTTTGGGGAACTGAACTCTATCCTAGAATTTTTGGTTGGGATGTTAAACTATTCACCAATTGCAGGTTTGGCATGATGGGCTGGGGTCTTGTCATTCTTTCATTTGGAGCTAAACAAACACAGCTTTATGGCCTCACCAATTCGATGCTCATTTCTATTGTGTTACAACTTATCTACATTGCCAAATTTTTTATCTGGGAAACAGGGTATCTTAGGTCGATGGACATCATGCATGATCGAGCAGGGTATGCCATCTGCTGGGGTTGTCTTGTCTGGGTAACAGGTATTTACACCTCTCCTACCCTCTATCTCGTGAATCACCCTTACCATTTATCATCTACTTTAGCCATCAGCCTACTCTCACTTGGAGTTGTGTGCATTTTGATTAATTATCTAGCTGACCTTCAAAGGCAGCGTTTCAGATCTTCTTTGGGCAAGTGCCTCATTTGGAGAAAAAAGCCCCACTTCATCGAAGCTCCTTACACAACAACTGAAGGAGAAAAAAAGGTCAATCTCCTTCTCACCTCTGGTTGGTGGAGTCTTGCCAGACACTTTCACTACGTCCCCGAAATTTTAGCAGCTCTTGCCTGGACACTTCCTGCGCTTTTTTTTCATACCCTGCCCTACTTCTATGTGATTTTTCTCACAGCCCTCCTTGTCGATAGATCCTTTAGACAAGAAAAACGGTGCGCTCTTAAGTATGGCTCCAATTGGGACAAATATTGTGAAAAAGTTCCCTACAAGCTGATCCCTTTTGTTTATTAATCGCTAACTAAAGCAGCTAAAGCTTGTTTTTGATTGTCATGTGCTAAAGAAGCAACGGCATATAACGGTCTTGAATCTAACTTCTCATCAATAGAATAATTGTGAGAAGAAAAACGAATAGCCCTATTAGATTGAGAATGTGAATCTAAAAAAAGATGAAGACTGCGCAGAGTTTTTCCGTGACCACTTTTAACCTCTATTGGAATAATTTGTTCTCCGCGTTGAATGAGATAATCGACCTCTGCAGAGCTATTTTTCTCTTTTCTTTTCCAAAAGTGAACTTCAGCTTTAGTATCTGGATTTGCATAACAGATCAATTCTTGGCCGACAAATCCTTCAGCAATATTTCTTCGATTTTGAAAACCTTCTAAAGGACGTAAAAACCAAACTGAAATATCAGATCCCAGTATTGCCTGACAAAGTCCAATATCTAAATAAATCACCTTAAATATGTCAAAATCAACTCCTGCTCCTATAGGAATTCCCTGTCCAGAAGAGTAACGAATAATATGGATAATGTTTGCCATCTCTAAAAGATCCAAGGCAGGAGCTAGCTCTCTTTTGCGATACTCTTCATGGATTTCTCGATAAGAAAACTCTTTACTGACAAAGTGTGGTATTTGACGAAAAACTTGCTCTAAATACTTGATTTGCGTTTTCTTACCATATTTTTCAAAATCCTGACGATAAGTTGCAGCAATTTGCTGTAATACCTGCAAAGCAGAAGCTGGATCTTGAGTTTGTATCCATCTTGCAACGGCCTCTGGCATTCCACCGATAGATAGATATTCTCCTAAAAGATCTAGAATTTTTGTGTGAATTACGTCTTCTATAGGAATTCCGAGAGAATGATTCACGATTTCTTTTGCAATTAACTTATTTCCTGTTGCCACTAAATATTCCAAGAAAGAGAGAGGATACATATAGAACATAGAAATACGACCAACAGGAACACCTACTTTTGCCACAGCAAATTCCAATAGAGAGCCTGCTGCAATCACATGAAGATCTGGCATTTGTTCATAAAAATAACGCAAGGCAAGAATAGCTCTTGGAGCTTGCTGAACTTCATCAAGAAAAAGCAGTGTTTCACCAGGGATAATCGATGTCTTGACAAGCATTGATAAAGCTAAAATCATTTTTTCAGGAATAAGATCTTTTTCAAAAACAAGAGCTGCGCCCTCAAGTTGTTCGAAATTGATTTCAACAAAAAATTTAAATTGCTTACCTAACCTTCGAATGGCATAAGTTTTGCCAACTTGTCTAGCTCCTCGGAGAAGGAGAGGTTTACGATAAGGATCACTTTTCCATTTATCGAGATGAAAATCTATAATTCTTTTAAACATGGTTATTTTCCAAGGCAAAATTATGCTGTTTTTGGTCGTTTTACAACCCAAAACTACCATCTTTTTGGTCAAATTCCAAGGTAAAAGATACTTTTCTTTACATTTTTTTCAAAAAATGTAAAAAGAAAGAAAAAAGGATGAGTATGAACTTAAGAAAAGTTGCCGCAATTGGAGCTGTCATTATTGGTGTTGTCTGTATCGGCGTGTCTTCTTACATCAAACATGAAGTGGCAGAAGGAAAAGAAAAGATTAGCCATGCAGAGAAACAAGTCAGTCAAGGGAATGCTCTTTTGTCGCTGACTCCAGCTACTAAAGAAATTGGAAAAGGTCTATCACAATCTGCTAATAAAAAAATCGACGAAGGAAAAGAAGAAGTTCACAAATACGCGGTGCTCGCAAGAGAGCTTCAAATTGGCGGTATTGCCCTTTTAGCCCTGGGAGCCATCTCTTTTCTCATCATGTGCACAAAAAAGTAATTATTTATTTAATTTGCTTTGTAACTCGCGCAAAGCTTGCCATGACTCTGTATTAACAGCGCGATTAAGTGAATAAACTGTAAAAGCCATCACTGAGATAGTTGAAATAGCAATCAAGCCTAGACCAGCAAGTGAGATATAAGTAGCTCTTAATTTAGATTTTTTACCATCGTCACTATCATTAGCATCCATCAGGTTCATCGTACCATAACCCAAGCAGCCTAAAGCTACTGCATTAACTACAGCAAATCCTATAACCGTAGGGATAACAACTGAAGACACTTTTCCTGTGATAGAGTCGATCACATTTCGCATCAATTTATTTTCAGTTGCGCTTAAGAGCAGAGTAGAGCAGAAAGCTTTATAAGCTTCTGTCAGAGAGGTTATTGCCCAGTTTGCTTCTTGTGCAACTGCAGCAGTGATGTTTCCCCCGCCTGCCTTTTCAATATCAAAGAATTGCTGGGCAATGGCTGTTACTCTTTCAGGGATGGCTCCGTTTAATGCACCAACAGTAGAACCAAAAAAATCTTTGGCTGTAGTGTGATAGAACTTTTGCAAAGCATCTAAATAAGCCTGTGGAGTCGTCATAGTTTTATCGTAGATTTTAAATCATAAAACGTTTGAAGTGCTTTTAAATGAAGTGTCATTGAATCAAGAGAGCGATGTAGTGAGAAAGTTGAAAAAGCAGTCAACGCTACACCGATAACTGAAAGAGCAACTGAGCCCCATCGATATTTTTCCATATCCTTATTATCATTTCTGTAGCGCATCATTCCTAAGATACCCAAAGCTAAGCATGCAATAGCTATCGCATTGACTGAAACCACTGCTTTACAAACAGGAATTAAGTGACGATCAACTGCATCGGTTAAATTTTTTAAAAATATGCCTTCGCCTACTTTAGTCGCAAAACGCTCAACTAAGTGTTTATAAGCATTTGTCAAAGAAGCAAGAGCCCAGTTTGTCTCTTGTACAGTTTTGAGAGGAAGAGTGACACTATCTGATTGAGAATTTGCAAATTCAAGAAAAGTCTGCGCAATTTGTGTAATCTTATCTGGAACACTTGTGGTGGCAGCAATGGCTCCGATCTCTTTACCAAAAAACTCTGTAGCTGCTATACGGAAACATCCTTGCAGTCCTGTTACATAAGTTTCTAGATCTAACATCAATGCTTTTCCCTTTTTTAACGTTTAGAGAATTGTGAGCGTTTACGAGCTTTGACAAAGCCGTATTTCTTACGCTCTTTTTTACGAGGATCTCGTGTTAAGTAGCCAGCTGCTTTAAGATCGGCTTTTCTGGTTTCATCTTCTTGAAGAAGTGCTCTTGCAATACCTAAACGCACTGCAATCACTTGAGCTTCGATCCCGCCACCTTTCACGCGAACAAGCATGTCATATTTTTCAGGGCTTGATGTTTTTTTAACAGGAGATAAAATCGACTCTCTTTGAATAGAGAGAGGGAAATATTCATCAAATTTACGATTGTTAACAGAGATCACACCCTTGCCTTGTCTTAAGCGTACGGAAGCTACTGCTGTTTTACGTCTTCCTGTTCCAATTTTTTCTTCGATTGCCATAACTTTTAATCCGTGTTAAATATTCAAAAGAATCGGTTGTTGAGCTTCCATATCGTGCGCTTCCCCTGCGAAAATACGTAATTTTCTCAGTTGGTGTTCTGTGAGTCTATTTTGTGGCATCATCCCTTCGATCGCATGACGAAGAATATAATCAGGTTTTCTTGCTTTCATGACACGAAAAGGAACTTCCCTTAAACCACTCATAGCCCCTGTATGGTAGCGATAAATTTTTTGAGCTTCTTTAGCTCCCGTCACTTTAATCTTACTAGCATTGATAATGATCACGCCATCACCAGCATCGACATGTGCTGTATAGGAAACTTTATGTTTTCCTCTGAGAATGTTAGCAACTTCAGTGGCAAATCTGCCGAGTGTTTTGCCTTCTGCATTTAAAATATACCAGCGTCTTGCTGCTAATGCTTCTTCTTTTGTCAGGAGAGTTGTCTTGTTTTTTTGTTTCATCTTAGATTCGCCCTAAATGTTTACGAAAAAGTAGCATACGATTTTTTTCTATTTTTTGCCAACAGTTTTATACCAGATTGTTTTAAAAAGAAATGGTTACAAAAATTCGACATCTTGATCAGACAATAACTCAGTAACTCTCTCCCAACAATTCAGCAATAAAAAGGAGGCCCCTTCAAGCTCTCCATATGCTATAGCCCTTAATTTTTTAAGAAATTCTTTAACAATTTCATTCGAAAGTTCGTTAAGTGGATCGGGGGTTTTAATCACGTTTTCTAAAAGTTTCATGTCTGTTTCACTAACTGTTTCTTTTCTTAAAGACTTAATAGCTTCTACAGTTTTTGACTTAAAAAAAGCAGGAATGCGCTCCCCTTTTTTGTGTCCGAAAGAATAGATAAAAACAGCTTTAGTTAAGACGAAAGGAATAATCTCTGCCTCACAAATCTTGACAGATTCTCTAGTTTCAGCAGATGTCTCAGATAATACATCATTAACAATTAATTGAGCTCCAGACTCAATTAATGAACCTACAGTAAAAGATTTCCACGCCTTCTCAAATTCTTTAGAAAAATCATTTCTTGCCCTTGTATGACTCTTCACTTTGATAAAAAATAAATTGTTAATTTTCACATCAATTGCCCAAACAAACACCCAGGCACTACTGTTCATAAGATCAAACACCTTATCGGTGAGTTTATTCTCACCGATCCCCAAAACTCCACAACAGCAAATAAAATATACATAAGCCACTGTTTCCGCTATCGATATCGCAAGCAATACATTTAATCCTATGTCTGTAATTATAATTTTCTTTAACTGATTGCCAAAATCTTGGATTGGAAGGGATCGAAACCATACCGTTGTTGAGGGAGCTTCAAAAGAGGCAGTCACTCCACCTTCCCTATAAAAATTTCTCCAATGAACTAGGGAACTCATATTGCCTAAAATATAACTTGAACAACTTACCATCATAAAATCCTTTTTTTCGATCTATTTTAAGCTTATTTTTATAAAACTTCAATTGTTAAAAAGTGGCATTTTGTATTACTCTGATCCTCCTTAAGGATGAAATATTTATGCAACAGTTAAAGAAATTTTTTATTCGCACTTATGGCTGTCAGATGAATGAACTTGACTCAGAGATCATGGTAGGGCTTTTGCATAAAAGAGGCCTTGAGCGCACCCAGGATGAAAATGAGGCCGATCTTCTGATCTTTAATACGTGTTCTATTAGAGACCTGGCTGAGAGAAAAGTCATGGGTAAAATCGGTAAAATGGGAAATAAGAAAAAGCGGGCCTTGATCGGCGTTACCGGCTGCATGGCGATGGCTAAAAAAGAAACTTTATTCCGAAAGTTGCCCCACATCGACTTTGTGATTGGAACCAATAATATCTCAGACCTGAATGATGTGCTCGATGAGGTTCTCCTATCAGGCAGACAAATGATCCGTACCGATGATCAATTTGAGGAAAATCTCGATTATTTAGCTGCTAAACGAGATGACCCCGTGAAGGCCTTTGTCTCGATCATTCGCGGATGTGATAAATTTTGCACCTACTGTGTTGTGCCTTATACAAGAGGGCAAGAAGTCTCAAGATCTCCCGAGAGCATTGAAGAGGAATGCAGGCGCCTTGTTGGTAACGGATACAAAGAAATAACTTTACTTGGTCAGAATGTGAATAGCTACGGTAAAGACAAGCCTGAATGGAACTGCCTCTTCCATGACCTTCTCTATCGCCTTGATAAAATTCCCGGTCTTGAAAGGGTACGTTTTATGACCTCCCACCCTGTTGATATTACCGTGAATCTCATGGAGGCCATTAGAGATTTGCCTTCTGTCTGCGAGTTTGTTCATTTTCCGATCCAAGCAGGCTCAAACCGTATTCTGAAAAAGATGCACCGAATTTACACGGTAGAACAATACCTCGAAAAAGTAGCCCTCATCCGCAGCATTGTGCCCGATGTAACCTTGGGAACCGACATTATCGTTGGTTTTTCGACAGAAACAGAGGAAGAATTTCAACAGACGTACGATATTTTCAAACAGATTAGATACTCGGTTGCTTTCATCTTTGCCTACAGCGCACGGAAAGGAACGCCTGCCTTTCGCTGGAAAGATGACATCCCGGAAGAGGTGAAAAATGACAGACTTCAAAGGCTTCTGGCTCTTCACAACGAGATCTGCCAAGAAGACCGGCAAAATATGTTAGGCAGGGACGTGGAAGTCCTTGTTGAAAAGCGTAACCGCGAAGAGTCCTTTCTTAAAGGGCGCACCAGATGCTGGAAGAACGTTGTCTTTAAGGGGGATGATCAGCTGATTGGCTCGTTGCAAACGGTTAAGGTTCATGGGTATAATCACCAAACGCTTCTTGCAGAACTGCCTGAGAGAAAAGAGGCACGCTTAGCGGTTATATAATTTATTTTTTAATGTTCGAACAAGGTCTATTTATAGTAAACTATCTTTTTTTATAAGGAGAATTAAGATGCATATAGCTGGTAGCTTTCTTAAAACGTGCGCAGACAACCTCCCTGCAGCGTCGCCGTTCTTATTTGGATATAATAATATTATACAAGGCAACGCTGTTTCACACTTTTTCTGGAAAACAATCGATCCATCATTACCCTCTAGTCTTGATCTTTCTTTCAATCTACTGTCAAGAAATGTTTTGAAAGAACACTATGTGTGTCTCCAAACATCAGTATCTTTTATAAAAACACACTGGAAAAAACACGTATTATTTTTTTTGTATACATCGCTGGTGTTACCTAAAATATCCAAGATTTCTGCCTATTCTACTGTATTTTTTGATGACAAGACTTTTCTTCTAAGAAAAGAAGACGCCCTCCTCTCTAAAATAAGATTAATATTTCCTATAACAGCTATTGCAGTTACAACATATGTCAGTAAGTACTGCTTTAGTTTAGCAACTTCTTCTTTGCTTAAAAAACGTCAAGCTCCTTGGCTCACTCTAGCTGCTTACACATCTATTTATTATTTTCATATGCTTATTGTGGCATCTTTTATAAACCCTATCCCAAGAGAAGATGTTGACACGTCCCATAAAGGATCTTTACTCAACTTAGCGGATGGTCTCGATCATCTTCTTTTTTCTTCTAATGAGCTTAGTTCAAAGCGAAATTATCAACCAACGCTTAATCAAGACACTGCTAAAATCACGCAGTTGATAAATGTCTTGATAACATGTGTGTTTATTCGTAGTCGAAATCAAAATCCATTTGTAAGATTTTCTATCATAGCACCCGTCTCTATTTTGATCTCAAAGATAGTAAACCGCTGCTTGTTTAGTCATATCTCAAGGAGAGTATGAAATGGTTGTAGCTATAGGTCATAGTCTAAGGAAATTACATAACAAAGTTGAAACCGCAAGTCTTGCTTTTTCTTATGCTGGATACATTTATTCTCCGCTTATTCGCTTTGAGCAATTGATTTCACAAGTAACCAAGCAAGAAAAGATAGGTTTCTTCAATCCTAAAAGATTATCTTTTTTTGTCTTTGAAAATTTCATTCAGGCGCAAATTCTCTCCAAAATCCAAAATGATTTTAAACTACCACTACTAGTGCTTATAACAATTCCTTTTGAAAATCTGATCAATAAGCCCGCTAAATGCTCTCACATCTTGCTTGACATAAGCCTCCTTGCTTGCCCTCTTGCAGCTATTGCAGGGAGTATGTATTTAGCCAATCGCATCTTTCAACGCACCTTTGTGTTGCTAGGTAAAACACCTGAGACTTCGTGGTCACTTAAATTTAAATGTGCAGCTTTCTTGGTTTATAGCGTCTATGAATTCAGTTTGGATTATTTTTCAAAAAACAACTACGATCCGAAGTTTAAATCACTAGTTAATTTAGGAGATAGACTCGATCAGATATTTTTTACTCAAAATGAGATTAAATTAATTCCCAGACTAGAGAAACCAAATAAAACACTCATGTCCCTCTTTTCACTCATAACAAATTGTGTTTTATCTATTCCACGCCTTAAAATAAATACCTACAACCCGTTTTGGGTCTCTGGTATTCAGGTAGTCCTGTTATCTGTGACATCACGCTTAGTTGATCGCTGCCTCTTGAGCAGTGCTCAATACGATCTTAAGAAATCAAAACAATAACATCTGCTCAAATTCTTTTTCAGACAATATAGAAATAGTCAGCTTTTTAGCTTTATCGAGCTTTGAGCCTGCGTCATCGCCTGCAAGGACGTAGTCGGTGTTTTGAGAGACAGAGCCTGTCACTTTCCCACCTCGCTCTTTGATGAGATCGGTGGCTTGAGATCTGGTGTAGTTTTGAAGTGTGCCTGTGAGCACAAATGTTTTTCCAGAAAAAGGGTGATCTGTGCGTTTTTGTCTTGTGGGCGCTTGAGGGTTAACGCCTGCTTTGAGAAGAGCTTCTATTTCTTTAAGATGGGATCTATCTTGAAAATAGTGCACAAGTGCTTGTGCCATCTTCTCTCCAATACCGTCAATTGCGAGAAACTCCTCTTCGTTCATAGAAAAAAGTTTGTCAATTGATCTTGCCTCATCTGCCAAACGCTCAGCACTCTCTTCTCCGATGTAGCGAATGCCAAGAGCCATAATAAATTTGGCAAGAGAGGGCGTGCGGGAGGCTTCAATACTGGCTAAGAGATTTTGGATCGATTTTTCTTTAAAGCCATCTAGCTTGGAGAGATCTTGCTCTGTCAGTGAATAGATATCTGAGATGTGATGAACAAGACCTTTTCTGACAAGTTGCTCAACCACTTTAATGCCTAAATGATCGATATCCATCGCATCTTTACTGGCAAAATAAGCAAGACGGCCAATTTGTTGCTCTATGCAGCCTTGCGTATTAGGACACCGCACCGCAACCTCCCCTTCCTGATGGATCACAGATGTGCCACAGCAAGGGCACTTTGAAGGCATTTTCCAAGGATGGCTATTAGATGAGCGTCTTGTTTGATCAACGGAAACGACTTTGGGGATCACATCTCCCCCTTTTTCGATTGTCACAAAGTCACCGATGCGAATGTCTTTCCGTTCCACTTCTTCTTGATTGTGAAGAGTGGCTCTTGCAATGGTGCTTCCTGCTAAAGAGACAGGCTCAAGTTCTGCAACCGGTGTTAAAACACCTGTTCTACCCACCTGAACGGTGATGTCGCAGATTTTTGTGATCGCTTGTTCAGGTGCAAATTTATAGGCAACAGCCCACCTGGGATTTTTACTCGTTTTACCAAGCATCGGTTGATACTTCAACTCATCGACCTTGATCACAATGCCGTCGATATCAAATGGTAGATGATCTCGTGTTTTTGCAATTTTTTGAGCAAACTGCAAAATCTCATCTGCCGTGTGACATCTTAAGATATGGTCTGTGGCAAAAACAGGAAGGCCGAGCTGTTTCAAAAATTTGTGCACTTCGTGTTGAGTTGAGATAACAGGTTTATCTGTCTCTGCAAGACCGTAGAAGACAGCAGATAGTTGTCTTCTAGCAGCTTCTTGAGGATCAAGTAATTTTAAAGAGCCCGCAGCTGCATTCCGAGGATTGGCCCACGGCTCTTCCCCTTCCTCTTCTTTTTGTTGATTCTGCTTTTGAAAGACGGCGTGTGTCATGTAAACTTCGCCTCTTATTTCTAGCACATCGGGAATATGAGATGAGGATAGCTCAAGCGGAAGAGATCTAATTGTTTTCATGTTGGCTGTGATGTCATCCCCTTTTTTACCATCTCCCCTTGTGAGCGCGCGCACGTAAAGTCCTTGTTCATAACGCACAGAGACGGCAACGCCATCCATTTTAAGTT
>CAYUZN010000025.1:0-18914 GCA_964449295.1 uncultured bacterium
CATTAACATTCGCTTCAATTTTGCTGTGCCCTAGCGGCTAACGGCTGCTCCTGCATTCTTCCCCGCAAATGAGTTGCGGGTCCCCTTCCATGTCAGTTCGCAGTACCATTTTTCTTTGTCTAAGCCAAATTCATTACAATTAAGCTTTCAAGGTTAAGAGCTGTGGGTTCAGATGAGACTAAAACGAGATAAGATGGTACTGCGAACTGACATGGAAGAGGCTCCACACCTCCTGTGTGGAGAAGAGTGCAGGAGCAGCCGATAGCCGCTAGGGCACAGCAAAATCGAAGCGCTAGCGTTCCGAACGCAAAAAGAACAGTGCTCTGCACGGATTTTTGCGCAGAGGATCGATTTGGCAAAGCCCTAGTTAGGCGCAAGGGACGCAGGGCGCTTGTGCCCGACGTCTCTATTTCGCCTCTGTTATTTTTATAATGATGACGTAATCTCTTAAGAGACTTCTTGGTTTTTTGAAAGTTTGCTTTTAATAGCGGGAAGCATGGCACGTACTTTAAGTTTGCCTTCTTCATACATCTGATGATTACAATCGTGAGAGAACATGCCGATATCTTGAAAACTCATTTTGATAGCAACGTCTGCTTGTGCTAAAGAGTGGGCTACCAATTTTTGATAAGCGATCTCGACGCTGCGCTTAGCAATGCCCAGAAAATGGGAAGGTTTTGATGTAGGCAAACTCTCACTCACATCGATCGCAATAATGCATTCAGCGCCATATCGTTTAGCAATGTCAATCGGTAAAGGATTTGAGACCCCTCCATCGACAAGAACCCTGCTGTTTAAGTGCACGGGTTTAAAAATACCTGGAAATGCACACGAGGCATGGATGGCACTTGGTAAATGTCCTTCGGAAATTTCCACCATCTCGCCACTAAAGAGATCGGTTGCAACCACAATTAAAGGGATCGTGAGGTTAGCAAATGTTTGAGAACGAAGATTCTTTTGAAGAAATTTTTGCATCTTTTTTCCTTGAACAAGACCAAAGCGCGAATTGAAGACGTTCGTATCTAATAAATCTGATCGTTTAAGATTGAGAAAAAGAGGCGCTGTATCAATTGAACTTGGATTGTCTGCATAAAAAGCTCCGACAATGGCTCCAGCACTACAGCCAATAATTAAATCAGGCCTAATGCCTGCTGCTTCTAATTCATGAAGTGCTCCTAGATGGGCAATGCCTCTAGAGCCACCACCACCCAATACCAACGCTATTTTAATAGGCTTTTTTGGAACAAATTGACACATAGGAGACTCCTTGATTTCAGGTGGGTGCAAAGAGGTACACGAAGCAAAAAACAAACACGAAATCAGAAAGTATAATAACATAAATTATGGAGGGAATTTGTCCCCATATAGTAACAAAAGGATTCTTTTTTTAAGAGAGATTTTTTTGATCTTTGAAGATTAGCAGGAACTTAATAATTTCAATTTCACCATTGGCGGCAGATGTTGTGAGAGCGTCATCAAGACATTTTAAGGAAAGCTTTTTGCCAATGATCTCAATAATTATTTGAATAATTTTGAGGTGGCAGGCAGAGGCTGCTTTGATGAAAGCATTTTCGACACACTCCATACGTATTTTATATCCGTAAGATGCTAGAATTTCTTTGACGATAGCGGGATAGTCGCTGATTGACGCATCTAAAAGAGCTGTTTCTAAAGAGGAACTTTTAAATTTATTGCCAGCTGCAAGCAGAATTTCTTTAACAATAGCGACTTCATCGTGAAAAACAGCTTCCATCAAGCCATCTTCTAAACATTTAAGACGCAGTTTAGGAAGGGATTGTTCAAGAATTATTTTAACAACAGAAGGATGCCTATTAGCAATAGCATCTGCAAGAGCTAATTCTAAGCAGGGAATAGTTATTTTAAGATCTGACGCAGAGAGAATCTCTTTAACAATTTTATCATGGCCTTTAGCTACGGCATTTAAAAGAGCGTTTTGCCAATATTTAAGCCGAATATTGCCATCAGGAGCATTGAGAATTCTTCTAACGACTTTTAAGTGTCCCCATGAAACAGCATCTAATAGATTATCTCTAATGCGATTTTCTAATTTTTTTTTGCTTTCAAAATTATGACAAATCTTTTTGTTTAAAGAATCCAACGTGTTTTTCATGCGACTTCCTTAAAAATAACGAAAAAATTTTAACTAAAATAAGCAATAAAAACAAGTAAAAACTAAATTTTAAATTATCCTCTCATGAGTAAAATCCTTGCGAATAAATGATTTGATCTGTAGCATAACTCTACTTTGTATATTGATGGGGTGTCGCCAAGTGGTAAGGCAGTGGTTTTTGGTACCACCATTCGGAGGTTCGAATCCTTCCACCCCAATTTTGTACGGAGGAGTTTTTCCTCATTGAATAAAGGCATCATGAGCAGTACATACTTGGTGTTTGCTGGAACCTCTCATCCAGGACTTAGCAAACAGCTAGAAGAAGCTTTAAGTGTCAAATTAGGAAAGATTCAGATTGAGACTTTTCCAGATGGTGAGATAGGCGTTCGAATTTTAGAGAATGTTCACGGTCGGGATGTTTTCGTTTTGCAAACGATCGCACGGCAACCCAATCTCTATCTCATGGAATTGCTCATTATTGTCGACGCTTTGAAGCGATCTGGTGCCAGGTTTGTGACGGCCGTTATTCCCTATTTTGGGTATGGACGGCAAGATCGAAAAGGTACCGAGAGAGTTCCGATTACGGCAAAGCTTGTGGCAGAGTTATTACAAAAAGCAGGTGTTGGCTATGTAATAACTATAGATTTGCACTCAGAGCAAATCCAAGGTTTTTTTGATATTCCGGTGGAGAACCTCTTTGGAAGGCCTCTCTTAGTAGAGACTCTAAAAAAGTGGCAACTTGAAAGACCAGTTGTGGTTTGTCCAGATGTTGGAAATATCAAATTAGCCAGAGCCTTTGCAGAGGATTTAGGAACATCTTACGCAGTTGTTGATAAGCGGCGCGTGAATGCAAAACAGGTTGAGAGTAAAGCCCTCATTGGAGACGTTGCAGGTAGGGACGTTATACTAGTGGATGATATCTCATCAACCGGCAGAACGCTGAGAGAAGCAGCAAAAGTCTGTAAGTTACAGCAAGCAAATCGAATAGTTGCAGCTGTCACTCACGGATTATTGATGCACACAGCATTGAAGGGAAGTGCGATTGAGAAGATATTGATCACCAATACGGTAGATCTACAAGGAGATAATAACTTTGTAGATGTCGTTTCTGTGGCTCCATTATTTGCTCAAGCGATATGTAGACTTCAAATAAATGAATAACTTGTAAGAGTTATTCACGTATTTTAAGTTTATTTAAGTGGAGAAATTTTATGAAATTGATTGCAAAAGAGCGCAGCTCTGCAAAAAAAAGTGAAACCAAGCAGCTTAGAAGAGATGGCAAAATTCCCGTGATTCTGTATTCTCCGGGACAGCCAAATCGCCCTCTTGTGATTGAAGCAGCTGAATTTAAAGCGCTTCTACGATCTATGAAACCAGGACATTTACCAACAACGGTCTTTGTGCTTGTCATTGATGGAAAAGAGCTCAAAGCGATTGTGAAAGATATTCAATATAAACTCACAACCTATGATGTTTCCCATATCGATTTTGAACAGCTAGTAGATAATGTTCCTATCAGTATTAAAGTTCCTGTTCAATGCACAGGTATTGCTGAATGTGTTGGGATAAAAGCTGGTGGTTTTTTAAGACAGGTGAGCCGTCATGTGAAAGTCGAATGTTTACCTAAATATGCGCCTACAGAATTTTTAGTTGATGTCGCAAGTCTTGGGATTAAACAAGCTAAACGCATAGCCGATATTCAAATGCCAACAGGAGTCAGGCCCCTTGCTAAAATGGATGAAGTCGTTGTGGTCATCGCAAAACGAACCACAGCCTAAGAGATATTTGATTGTTGGCCTGGGTAATCCTGGCAGTGCGTATGAAGATACGCGGCATAATGTTGGCTTTAGGGCAGTTCGAGAATTTGCCGAAAGACATAGCATGAAATTTCGGAAAGAGCCTCGTGTGTATGGAGAGCTTGCCGAAGGGGAAATAGAGGGAAATAAGGTGCTGCTCCTTCTTCCCATGACTTATATGAATAATAGTGGTAAGTCAGTTCAAGCTTGTATGACTTATTTTAAGCTTGGATTAGAAGAGATGATCGTCGTTGTCGATGATATAGCTTTTACCTTAGGGGACTTTAGGGTGAAAAAAGAAGGGAGTCCTGGGGGCCACAAGGGACTTAAAAGTATAGAAGAGCATTTAAAGACCTCTTCCTATTCTAGGCTCAGGATAGGAATTGGCACTCCTCAAGGACAGATACTAGCCGATTATGTGCTAGATAAGTTTCGAGAAGGAGATAAGAAGGCTCTTGAGCAAGTGTTGAGCAGGGTAGTAGATGCTTTAGACCTATTGGTCTGTAAACAAATAGAAAGATTGGAGAAATAAGAATGTCAAAAGAACGTAAAAATCTCTACGAGGGAATGTATATCTTGAGTGCAACACTC
The DNA here is from genome assembly GCA_964449295.1 of uncultured bacterium. Classification (GTDB taxonomy): domain Bacteria; phylum Chlamydiota; class Chlamydiia; order Chlamydiales; family Rhabdochlamydiaceae; genus CANJJB01. Next base: position 4,519 of record CAYUZN010000025.1, read on the forward strand.
AGTGATGATGCTCGTCAGAAGGCGCTAGAAAAAATTACGGCTGGAATCACTGAAAAAGGTGGGGAAATCCACAAGATTTTTGATCAAGGGCGTAAAAAAATGGCTTATCAGATTAATAAGAAAAGAGATGGCCATTATTTTTTACTCTACTTTTCAAGTTTAGCTAAAAACATGCAACAACTGTGGAAAGAGTATAACTTGAATGAAGATCTTATGCGTTTTATAACCCTTAAGGTTGAACAAGTTCCAGAAAAAATTGAATTTCAACTTTTACCTGAATAAAGAGAGACAAGGATGAGAAATACTATGGAAAATCCATTTATAAAAAAGAAAAAAAGTTGCCCATTTAAAGCAGCTAATATCAAACATATCGATTATAAAGATACCGAGACATTGATTAGATTCATCACGGAAAGAGGGAAAATTTTACCACGAAGAGTTTCTGGGGTCTCTGCTTACTATCAAAAACAACTCGTTCAAGCCATTAAAAGAGCTCGTTACATGGGACTGCTCCCATTTGTATCAGAAATTCAATAAGGAGACCACATGAAACAGCAGTATTTATTAGTTGAAGATGTAGAAGATATCGGCAGAAGTGGAGAAGTGATCGCAGTGAAAGCTGGTTTTGCGCGCAATTATCTTATGCCGCAGAAAAAAGCTGTTCCTGCAACGCCACATACTTTGCGTATACAAGCAAAATTGCAAGAAGAAAGATCTAAAAAAGCAGCTCTTGATAAACGAGATGCAGAAGCTTTAGCTCAAAAAATTGAAGGTAAAACACTTCAGATCATCGTTAAAGTTGACCAAGAAGGGCATCTTTATGGATCTGTCAGTGCAGCTGAAATTCTACACTTGTTTGAGAAAGAAGGTATTAAGCTGGAAAAACGCAATATAGGGGTTCACCTTCATATTAAATCTTTAGGGCAACATCCTTTAGTGCTTAAGCTTAAAGAAGGCATTATCTGTAACTATATTTTAGATGTTGTTTCAGATAAGCCACTTGCTAAAAAATGATTTTCTTTTCCCCAGCGAAAATCAATCTTTTTTTTCGTGTCTTGAAAAAAAGAGATGATGGGTATCATGAGATAGCCTCTTTGTACCAAGCTATCGGTTTAGGTGATACCCTCACTATCGAGTTACATCATCGTGATGAGCTCTCTTGTACTGACCCTTTGCTTGCAACAGATGAGCGCAACCTCGTTTTAAAAGCCGTTCACCTCTTTCGCAAGAAAACAGGCCTTGCCATCACTGTTAAAATCGATCTCCATAAACAGATCCCTATAGAAGCTGGGTTAGGTGGTGGGAGCTCTAATGCAGCCACGACTCTTTGGGCACTCAATCTACTTGCAGGCTCTCCCGTCTCTTTTCAGGATTTAGCTCTATGGAGTTGCGAATTGGGATCTGATAGCGCATTCTTTTTTTCAAAAGGAACAGCTTTCTGCACAGGCAGAGGCGAAGTGTTTTCTTCTTTAGAAAATTTTTCAATTCCAACATCGCAAAAACTATGGATTGCAAAACCCTCTTACGGATTACCCACACCAAGTGTCTATCAAGCTTGCGATCTCTCCCTCATCACACCAAGAGATCCACAAGAAGCACTCTCTCGTCTTGCGAAAGGAGAAGCTTATTATTTTAATGATCTTGAAAACCCAGCTTTTACGTTAATTCCTCAGTTAGCAATCCTTAAAAAAAATCTCTTAGAGCTAGGTTTTTCATCTGTCACCATGACGGGCAGTGGTACGGCCTTTTTCTGTTTTGGTCCAAAGACATTAACCCCGCATCTTCCTGGAATAAAATTTTATGCAACAACTCCTCTTTTAAGAGAAGATCATGACTGGTATAAAACTCCTCAGATTTGATATTCTCTTCTCTTATGAGATCTAATAAATTAATTGTTGTCACAGGTGCAGCTGGTTTTATTGGTTCAGGTGTTGTGAGCTATCTGAACAACCAAGGAAATCACAATCTTGTTTTAGTCGATGTTCTTGACCATCCCGATAAAGAAAAAAATCTAAAAAATAAAAAATATTTACAGCTCTTAAATATTTCAGACTTTATTCCTTGGCTCAAAGGAAGAGAAACAGAAATTCAGGCTATTATTCATTTAGGTGCTTGTTCTGACACGATGGAAACAAATGTCCAATACTTAACAGATAATAATACAAACTATACGATTCATCTTGCGAGCTATGCTCTTAAAAATCAAATTAGATTCATCTACGCTTCTTCTGCTGCTACTTATGGAGATGGCTCTTGTGGATTTTCCGATAACCACGATTTATTAGAAACGCTCAAACCATTAAATCTCTATGGAGAATCAAAACACCTCTTTGATCTTTGGGCTAAAAAAGAAGGAGTGCTAGGGCAAATTGTCGGCCTTAAATACTTCAACGTCTTTGGCCCCAATGAATCTCACAAAGGTAGAATGGCCTCACTTGTTTATAAGATGGTTCCTGTCGCTCAGAAAGAAGGATCTGTACGTTTATTTAAGTCATCAGAGCCAGAGAAATTTGCAGATGGTGATCAATGCCGTGATTTTATTTATGTGAAAGATGCTGTAAGAATGACATGTGGGTTTTTAGATAATACTCACGGAGGTATTTTTAATATTGGGAGAGGCTCTCCCACGACTTGGAATCAGTTGGCTAAAGCTATTTTTAAAGCCCTAGGCAAACCGTCTCATATAGACTATGTTGATATGCCGGCAGATCTTTTGACAAAATACCAAAACTATACGTGTGCTGAGATGCAAAAATATGCGCAGCATCATCAACTTTTATTTGATTATGATATTGAAAAAGCAGTAAAAGACTATGTTCAGAACTACCTTTTAAAGGATCTGCGATGGTGAAGCTAATTGGAGCTTTAAACTTTTTAAAACGTGTCCGTGTCGGTGTCATCGGAGATTTGATGCACGACATCTATACAACAGGTAAAATCAAACGCATTTCTCCTGAAGCACCTGTCTCTGTTCTCCATGTTCAGAAAGAAGAACACAGGCCTGGAGGCGCAGGGAATGTTGTTTTAAATCTTCTCTCTCTTGGTGCAGACGTCGTTGCCATTGGCCGTGTTGGGACAGATCAGGCGGGCGAGAAGATCTTATCTCTCTTAAAAGAAGAAGGCTCTAGTATTGAAGGCATTATCTCTCAATCTGGTTTTACCACTCCTGTTAAAAATAGATTTATCGCCGATGCACAGCAAGTGCTCCGTGTCGATTTTGAAAAAGTTGAATCTATTACAGAAGAGGCTGAGCAGAGAATTTTCGAAAAAATACCAGAACTTTTTAGCCATGTTGAAGTGATTGCTATTTCTGACTATGGCAAAGGATTTTTATCTAAATCTCTTCTCATGGGATTGATGGAGTTTGCAAAAAGCAAAAATATCCCTGTTATTATTGATCCTAAAGGAAATGATTTTGCTAAGTATAATGGGGCCACGATTTTAAAACCTAACTTGCAAGAAGCGTATGCAGCAGCCAAGCTCTCTCATGAAGCTTCTTTAGAACAAGTGGCGCAAGAGATCTTCAAAAAAACAAGCCATATTACCTATTTAGTGATCACTCGTTCTGAATTTGGAATCTCTCTTTTCACACAAGCAGGTGAACATTTTGAGTTTCCAGTGCGCTCCAAAGAAGTTAAAGATGTCACAGGAGCAGGTGACACCGTTCTTGCGATGATTACGCTGGCGCTTGCCTCCGGTCTTGATATCAAGAGTTGTATTCAACTAGCCAACATTGCAGCAGGTATAGCCATCGAGCGTCTGGGATGTGCCCGTATTGATCTTGCCGATATGTCGAATAGACTTCTTGAGTTTGATGCAGGCAATAAAATTTATGATGAAAAACACCTCTTTGCCCTACAACAAGCTCTTAAAGATAAACAATATTGTGTCTTAGGTCTTCAAAGCACAAGTGGTATGACAATTGCTTTACTCAAAAGCATTCGTAACCTTTTAGCAGGCAAGCCTGCCACAAAATTAATCGTGTATATTAGAGACTCTGATCCTGAAGAAGAGTTTGTGTCATTGCTCTCATCTCTTTCAGATGTCGGATTTATCGTTTTAAGCTGTGATAGTTTAAGACATCTTTGTGCAGTGATTCATCCACAAGAAGTGTTTAGTATGGAAGGTAATTTACTTGTGCGACTAGAGCATTTCCAAGAGTTAATTCCTCTTAATATCGGTGGTGTTTGAAGTATCAAAACGTAAGCTCATTTGATAAACATTTAAAAGAAGCCTTTCCTCAGCACCTCTCTTTAATCTATCTCCTTGTCATTCCCTGTAGTTTCGAGAGAAACTACATGGCTCAAAAAATCTTCTCCCTCATTAAAAAAAAAGAAGAAGCCACTTTTCATCGATGTCAATCTTCATTAGATGATCTTTTACAAGAGCTGAACACGCCTTCACTTTTTGGTGGAAGATCGGTTGTGTTTTTTGATGAGATTCAAAGCCTTAAACCCCTCACACCTCTCATCCACTACATCTCTTCTCCTACTGCCAATGCTACTCTTATCTTAGGGGCTACTTCGATGAAGCCTCTAGCAGATCTTTATCAAAAAGGCAAAAAAGAGATGGTCGTTTTGGATTTAAGTGAAGAAAAACCCTGGGATAAAGAGCGTAGGTTGCAAGACTTTCTAATTGCAAACGCACGATTACAAGGCAAAAACATCTCATCTGATGTCGCCTCTTTCCTCACGGAGAAAATAGGCCCTGATATGGCAGCGCTCTCTCAAGAACTAGATAAACTCATCTGCTTTACAAACGAAAGACCCTCTATCTCTTTATCCGATGCTAAAACTCTCACCTCGTCTCTTGCACAAGTTAATAGCTGGCAACTAGCAGAAAAAGTCATCTGGCATAAACAAGTTCACTCAATTCACGATAAGCTCAGCGACCTCTCTTTTTCCCTTCTCTTTGTAGGACAACTGCGCTACCACCTTCAACTCGGCTACAAAATTTCCTCTCTTCTCACCCAAAAAAAACCTGTTTCTGACATCGCAAAACTCTTTCCTCAAATCCGCTCTCTTGATAAATACCTCCCCATTGCCAAAGAGAGACAAGCCTCCTACTTTCATCAAGGCCTTCTCTCACTTTATCAAATGGAGCTCTCTCTCAAAAGCACCCAGCTTGACCCCTCCGCTCTCTTCGATCAATTCTTGGGGAGCCTCTACAAGTGAAAACCCTCTATCTTTTGCCCAATCTTCTCCACGAAGACTCAACCTGGAGATTCGAGCCTCCTCCTCTTGATGCCTTAATTGCTGAAAGTGAAAAAGGAGGTAGACAATTTTTAAAGAAATTTTTTGGCAAAATTGCCATCCCCATCTACCTTCTCAACGAACATACCAAAGACATCACTCCTCTCTTAGCCCTTTCAGAAGAAAAAATCGGTCTAGTCTCTGATGCCGGCCTTCCCTGTCTTGCCGACCCAGGCTCTGAACTTGTCTCTCTGGCTAGAAAGCAAAATATAGAGATTCATGCTTATCCAGGACCTTCCTCTATCGTTTTAGCTCTCATGCTCTCAGGCCTTCCTGCTCAACGTTTTACATTTCATGGCTACCTGGAAAGAGACGTTCCTCTTCTCCAAAAACAGCTCGCCTCTCTATCTCCCCAGATGACCCATATCTTTATCGAAACCCCTTACCGTAATCATAAACTCTTAAGCCTCATCTTAAAGACCCGAAAACCAAAAGATCTGCTCTGTGTAGCCTGTGATCTTATGGGCTCATCTCAAGTCGTTCTCTCTCAATCACTTGATAATTGGAAAAACCTGCCTGATTTAGACAAAAAACCTGCTATTTTTTTAGTTTATACATCTTAAATAATATTGAATTTTTGTTAAATTATGTTAAAACCATTTAACAAAAATTAGTACTTTTAATTATGAATATAATTTCTTGATTTTTTTATAGTTTTTATTCGAATAAACAAGATTTGTTTAATAAAGCATGTGGAATATTTTCAAGGATTAGAGCTTGTGTGACCAGCGCCCTTTTTGGCAAAACTGAGCAGCTGCCAACTTCTATTTCATCAAAAATATGTGTTATTCAAGATGCAAGTAAAACACATAGATTAAAAGAAAGAGCTGCTTTAGATCATCTAAAGTTGGTTGAAATTTATGAAAATCTGGGCTTTGGAAAAGAAGAAGGACTTTGTTTGGGAGTTGCTCTCATGGGAGTTCGAGCTTTTCTTGCCAATGACGCTGCCTCCTTTCATGAAAGATTTCAAAAGCTCTCTGACTTATATGATGAGTGTCAAGGTGATATGAAAAAGATCTGTGACAAAATCACACAAGATGTTGATATGATGGCTTTTTTTAATGGTATTTCCTTGTACCAACATGATAATAACTTAATATTTAAAACAGAAATTCCTGATCAATTACGATTTTTAGAAGACGTCTTTGAAGGACACATAAATTTGGAGCAAGAAGAGGAGCAATTATCTAAAGATAGAATACATAAGGTCTCTCAAATCCTTATACCTAAAAAGTTAGAAAAAGCGCAAAAAAGCATAGACTTATTGAAAAGTTTTTGTGGTGCTTGCAATCTTGATGAACTCGTGCTCTTGTTTAAGAGTCTAATCCCAATTTGCCATTCTTGCGATCCGATAGCATTTCTTCTGGTTAGCGAAGATCACGCTATATCAATTTATTATGATATAAGTGAAAAATGTTGGATGTTAATTGATGCTAATCAAATAAGAAGAATCGAAAATGAGCCTGACCTAGCAAGGGCCGTTCTTGACGCATTCGAAAAAACTTCTCATGTTCTTATGATAACCAATATTTACTCTCTTGGGGATAATAAGGATGGTAATCAGTCTACAAGACAGCAATTGCAAATCTGGAGTAATAGCCAAGAAGTTAAGAGGGTACATAACCTGAATAATAAAAAGTGGTTGACTCCTGATGAATGTGATAGATTGCTGATAGAATCGTTAATGATAAGAGATAGTCATATGCTTGAAGCTTTGTTAAAAGCTGGTGTTAATCCTAATAAGAATTTTGATGATTTAGATGGGCTTTCACCTATATTTTTAGTAGAGACTCCTAAAGATATTGAGCTCCTTGTAAGGGCAGGTGTCAGTGTGAATACAACGTGGGTAGCTGGTATAACTCCTCTATATGCAGCCATACTCGATGAATCTTTAGAAAATGTCCAAACTCTCTTAAAATTAGGCGCCAACCCTTGTCATGTTATCAAACATGAAAAAATTCCTGGTGGTGGAATATTGACTCCTCTTAGTTTTGCGTCTTTAGTGGGCAATGAACAAATCGTGCAAGTTTTAAAAGACGCTATAAAGCCAAAAACCTCTAAGCTTTAAAGTCTTGTTTTGCTAAAACACCCCCTGTAAAATAGCAAGTTTTTTGCTAAAACACCCCCTGTAAAATAGCAAATCTGTTACTATTAAGATAATAGATCTTTAAACCAGGGGGTATCTGCCTATGAAAAGAGCCATTGAACCGCTTTTAAAGAAGTGGAAGGATATGAAAGAGCGTCTACCCATCATATTAAGAGGGGCTCGTCAGGTTGGAAAGAGTTTTCTTATTGAAAGATTTGGAAAAGAGAACTTTGAGAGTGTTGTCACTTGTAATTTCGAGTTTACACCAGACCTTATGAGCTGTTTTAATAATTTAGATCCTCTATCTATTTGTTCCAAGCTAGAAGTTGCTTTCAAAACAAGGATCATCCCAGGTAAAACACTTCTCTTTTTGGATGAAATTCAAAACTGTCCTCAAGCCATTATGGCTTTGCGCTATTTTAAGGAAAAGATGCCCCATTTACATGTGATTGCGGCAGGCTCTCTTCTCGAATTTGCCCTTCATGAAGAGAAATTTTCCTTTCCGGTAGGCAGAGTGCAATTTATGTATTTGAAACCACTATCTTTCTATGAATATCTTGCTTCTCAAGGTCATGATCAATTACTCGGAATGTTAAGTCTTGCCGCCTTAGATAAACCTCTTGACCCTTTTATACATAAACAACTTCTTGTTTTGGTAAGAGAGTATAGTCTCATTGGAGGAATGCCTTCTGCTGCCTCTTGCTTTTTAGAAACAAAATCTTTTCTGGAATGTCAGACAATTCTTTCCGGATTACTTGCCACTTATAGAGCCGATTTCCCAAAATATGCGACAAAGACACAGTATAAGCATTTGCAAATCTTTTTTGAGAAAGCACCAGGACTTATAGCGCAGCATTTCAAATACACTCTGGTGAGCCCTGAACATCGTTCTCAAGACCTAAAAGTTGCTCTGCAGCAGCTCGGATGGGCAGGACTACTTCATAAGGTTTTAGCTACAAATGCTTCAGGTCTTCCTCTTAAAATGCATGCTAAAGACAATAAGCTTAAGTTGTTGTTCTTAGATACCGGACTTGTCAACTGCGCCACTAAACTTGATATACAAACAGCTTGGGAGACTGACTTATTACAGATTAATGCAGGAGCTCTGGCAGAACAGTTTGTAGGACAAGAGCTGCTGGCTTACTCTGACCCTCATTTAGAGGCTGAGCTTTATTATTGGGAGCGAGATAAAAAAGGGGCCATGGCAGAAGTGGACTATGTGACCCAAGTTAGATCACATATTATACCCATTGAGGTCAAGGCGGGGACAACAGGCAGCCTCAAATCTCTGTCTCAGTTCTTACAAGAGAAACAAGCTCCCCTTGGTGTTCGCATTTCGCAACATCCACTGTCATTTCATGAGAGAGTTTTATCCATTCCTTTCTATTTGATTTGGCAGCTACCAAGACTTATCGAAGAATCTCTTTAAAACCCTTCGTTAAGCCGTCTGATTCTATCCTCTAGAGGAGGGTGTGTGGCAAAAAGAGCCAGGATACCACGTCCTTTCGAAGGAGAAATCTTGAAGGCTTGAAGAGGAGGCTTGTCAGCTGCAGGATCGTGAACTTCCACTGTTTTTTTAAGAGCCTCAAGAGCTGCTACCATCTTATCTTTACCAGCTAAGAAAGCTCCACCTTTGTCAGCTCTAAATTCACGAAAGCGTGAGTAGAGGGCAATCACAAGAGAGCCTAAAATCATAAAAACAATTTCAAATAAAAAGACAAAAACATAATAAGACCCTGAGATCGATTTATCTTTTCCTTGAGAGGCCCTGGCAGAGAGGAAAAAAGCTAAGACTCGTGCTAGGAACATCACAAAGGCGTTCACGACGCCTTGTAAAAGGGTCATGGTGACCATATCTCCATTGGCAATGTGTGTGACTTCATGAGCCAGCACGCCTTCGAGCTCTCTCTCAGACATGCGATTGAGTAGTCCTGATGAGACGGCAACAAGAGATCTGCTCTGCATAGGGCCCGTTGCAAACGCATTCACTTCAGGTGATTGATAAATGCCCACTTGAGGCATATGAGAGAGGTTAGCTGCTCTGCAGAGGCTGTAGACCGTTTGAAGCAGTTTCTGCAGTCTAGGATCATGAGTATTTGGATCGATCACTTGAACACTTAAGAGCCATTTGGCCATGATGCGTGAGAGTAAAAGAGAGATAAAAGCACCACCCATACCCCAGATCAAACAGAAAATTGCAAGAGAGTTGTAGTCAAGGCCGTGTGCATTTAAAAATGGCTTCACCTGAAACAGATTTAAAAGGAGTGAAATTGTTGTGACAACAAGAATATTAACGACTAAAAATAGAACAATTCTTTTGACGAAGTTCATGATTAAATCCTCCACAAAGTGACTTCAATTAAACCTTTTTTCTCTCTAATTGTCAAGGAATACAGATCCCTATAAATTTTTATTTTCTTATTAATTTTTCCTAAAGTGTTTGAGTATAATCAGGCTTTATGTCATGTATGTTTTTATGCTCGGTATAGCGAGATATACTCAAAATTTAAGGATGTTGTTCATGCGTAAGATAGCTGCAAATTTACTAAAACGGGCTGGTTTTTCTAACAACAAAACAGCTGTTGATGTTAAAGAAGCTTTAGCAGATGATGCTTGTTATGTTTTAATTACGTGCGGGGCACCTTCCAAAGATGGTAAAATGCAGGTAGAAATGACATATCAAGGAGATCCTGTGCTGGCAGCCTATCTCGTTGAGAGTGCACAACAGTTTATCGATATCGACAATCAATGACAAAAAGTACTTTAGCTGATCTGAAAAGCTGGTATGATAAAAACAGTAAACAAACATTTGCAGATTTTTTCACATTCTTAAGTTTTTCAAGCATCAGCACTGATCCCAACTACAAAGAAGATATGATCAGTACAGCTAATTGGCTCTCATCTTATCTTAAAAATATCGGCATGGATGTTGAAATCTGGCAAACACCAGGGCATCCTGTTGTATTTGCAACACATCTTGAAGCAGGACCTAATAAACCCACGGTCTTGATCTATCACCACTATGATGTACAGCCTGTTGACCCTTATGATAAGTGGAAAACACCGCCGTTTGACCCAACAATTAAAAATAACAAAGTCTATGCAAGAGGAGCCTCTGATAATAAAGGGCAGTGTTTTTATACCATCACAGCTCTCAAAGCTTTTCTGCAAGATGCCAAACATATCGGTATCAACATTAAGCTTTTTATTGAGGGGGAAGAGGAGTGCGGTAGTCTGGGAACAACCGAAATTTTATCTAAAAAGAAACAAGACCTTAAAGCCGATCATCTATTGATTGTTGACATGGGGCTTCCTAAGCCAGGAGTGCCTGCGATTACTCTAGGCTTAAGAGGTATTACGACGATGCAGCTTGTGCTGCGCAATTCTAATGCTGATCTACACTCCGGGATCTATGGAGGGATTGTTCTTAATCCTAACCAAGCGATGATCTCTCTTTTATCAAAGTTATGGGATAAAAATGGTAGAGTGGCAGTTCCTGGTTTCTATGATGATGTAGAGTTGTTATCACAAGCCGATCTTAAACAAATTGATCAAACGATAGAAAGTGAAGAGTCTCTTCAAAAGAATTACGGCATTTCAGCTTTCTATAAAAGCTTAGAAAATTCTTTGTGGGAATTAAATACAATTTTGCCGACTTTAGAAATTAATGGCCTAGCAGGTGGTTATGCGGGAGAAGGATTTAAGACGGTGATCCCTTCGGCAACGATTGCTAAAATCTCCTGTCGCTTAGTGCCTAATCAAGATCCTGATGATATCGCTCAAAAAGTCATTAAATTTTTAAAAGATAAAGTCGATAAAAGAATTGATATCCAAGCGACATTTGATCATGGGGGCTTGCCCGTGAGAACGTCTCCTTCCACTCTGATTGCACAAATTGCAACCGATGCGTTTGAGCAAGTTTTTAAAAAACCCTGCCAGAAAATCTTTTGCGGTGCCTCTGTTCCGATTGTAGCTGATTTAACAAAAGTCAGTGGAGCTGAAGTTGCTATGATTGGGGTTGCGCTCATGGAAGATGAAATGCATGCTCCCAATGAAAACTTCGGACTCGATAGATTTGAGCAAGGCTTTCTTGTCATGAGTACTATTTTGCAAAAATTATCTGAAAAAAAAATACCAACGACAGTTAAAGTTAAGAGCAAAAAAGCTAAGTCTTTATCTCGTGTTGGATAGCAGCGTTAAAAGACGGTGTGTTTCAGCGATAACGGCTTGCTTAGAGCCCGTGTAGTTATTGCAACAGACACAAAAAACAAATTCCTTGCCCGAATCCAATTTTAAATATCCGCCTAAGTTAGTTGTCATACTCATTGATCCAGTTTTAGCTTTTATAGTGGCTTGTGGTACGGGGAGAGCAGCAGGAAAAGAATCATAGACAGATTGATAAAGAGGATTTTTTCGAATGATTCCTAGAAGTTTTGCAAACCCTTTAGGTGTGATCAGGTTGCCTCTTGCAAGGCCACTGCCATCTTTAACATGAATAGGAATCTCCCATTGTTTCATACAAGCTTCCATGTGACTAATGCCTTGGGTCCTAGAGCCACTACCGATTGTTTTAAGAAGATCTTCTGCATAGAGATTAATACTAAAATGATTGAGATCTTTTAAAATAGCTTTCAAAGAAGGGGATTTTTTTCGATATAATCTATTCAGGTTAGGAGTTGTTTTGCCTCTGACGACCTCGACACCTTGAGATGGCACGACTTTTTTAGCAAGTGTCATCCCGCAAAAAAGAGCAGGATCTGGCATCGCAGCTTTAATGGTGAATGTTTCCTGATCAATAGGAATTGTCCCTCTATAAAACTGCGCGAATGAATATTCCGAGCCAAAGACATACGCTTGGTCTCCCGATCCTGGAGCTCCTGTTGTCACTTCATTATGAAAGACAAGATAAGGAATAGGAGGCTCTATCTTAACAACAGTTGTTAAATCACCTTCTTTTTGACCAGGCTTAAACGTAATGTGATATAAGTTTCTATTGATGTTTAAAGAACAAACACCGGCTCCAAAATAATTACCCAAATCTTCAAATAGCCAAAAAGGAGAGGCCATAGCTTTTTCAAACAGGCTTGTGTCGACAATGATTTTACCCTCGATAGAGTTAATCCCTGTCTTTTTTAAACACTCTTCCCACTCAGAAAAAATAGATAACTCAAGAGTTGGATCACCGCCTCCTTTAATCCACACATTGCCGTGCAGCACGCCTTGCTGATCAATCGTGCCTTCATAAGCCAAATCTGTATAAAAAAAATAATCCTCACCCAACTTAGATAAGGCAGCAACACTTAAAGGAATCTTCTGCAGAGAGGCTGGCACAAAAAATTGCTCGCTATTACGCGCATAAACTTCCTCTTCTGTCTCCAGATCGACAATACAGATCCCAATATGCGCCCTTTGAAACATCTCAGAATTTGTGAAACACTCATCAAAGCTATTTCCATAGACTGGTTGAAACGTATAAGCAAGTATGGCACAGAACATCAAATAAAATGACATCATAGAGAATTTCGATTCATAAGATTTTTATTTGACATATGTAAAAATATAGATATATTAATAGGCAAATTATATGACCGAATCTATTTTTTGGGAAGACTTAGCAAAAGATTGTGAAAATACCGTTAGCTGAAAAATTTATTGAGATTGTGACTCAATTTACACCATTTCACGATGGAATCGATTTGCTATGGATTTTCTTTGTGAAAATTAAGCGCAAGTGGAAACAGATTGTGGTTAGACAGTACAATAATGTCTACTACGTAGACACAACCGATGATATTTCTTTTTCATATCCTTCAGAGACTTGGGATAAAGAATTAGATGGTGAGATACAAGCCTGGTGTGAGCAACTTTCTTCCTATAAAAAAGCTCTTGATAAAGATCCTATAGAAGCACAAGGTGTCTTAATACAAGCTTTACCTATCGAATTGCGGACAGGGCTCATCACAAGACGTAATCTGAAACGCCTTATGCCAGATTGGGCCGATATTAAATTGGGTGTTTCAAAAAAAGATGAAAAAATCCTCATGGATATTTTAAGAAGCTATGAGCGCCCTTCTATTCCTCAGTTAACCACTGAGATGTACTTTGAGTATTGCAAAGTTGCTTATTTAGCCAATGCAAAACAGTTGCACATAGACAAGGGGCTCTCAGGTAGAGAATATTATAAAAGATTAGCCGATGGACGTGATGGTGGATTATTAAAAGTTAATCCCAAAAGTCCTCAAGCGTTAAGAGACTGGTACAACTCTGGTGAAAGACAAGGCTGTCATCCTTGGGAGATCTATCGAGGAGGCAACTCAACACATATCGATCTAGCTATCACATCTTACGGCTCCGATGATTTTCAGATTGAGTTGAATGCTTTTTCAACAACGAGATTAGTTGAAACTTGCAGAATTGCTATAGCTCTTAAAAAAGCCGGTTTGCCCTTTGTCCTGGCTAATCGAGACTCCTATCTTTTGCGCATTTTAGAAGAGGATTGGATAGGTATTTTGCCTTCACATGCAGGGATTAAATATGGCTATCAACAGTTCCCAGACACATATAATGTCGCTGACTGCATTCATCTCGATTGGTTATTTGAAGATTCTCCTAGAAAAAAAGCCACATCCCTTAAGAGAAAAATTAAAAAATTGGTATTCTGGCTTCCAGAGCGTGTGAGTGGTAGTTAAAGAAATGTAGCCCTTCCTTTTAAGAATCATTTAACAACCTTAATATTAACAACTTAAGTTTTTCCGATCAATGATAAGTCCAAAAAGCATTAATTATAATTTATAATTTACTTTTTTATCGATTCAATGCTAATATGCCTTTTTAATAAATTTCATAAATTAGGAGAAAATATGGATAGGGTTAAAAACATTAGCAATTCCGCTGCATTTTCACTTAACAATAATGTGAAAAAAACTTCCTTCTTAACAAAGAAAGTTTTAGCAGTTGCATTTGCTGCATTGGCCCTTATTTGCTGGGTATGGTCTTTGCTCAAAGCAAATAAGCCTAAATCAGATAAACCATTCGATCAAGATCAGTGTCACAAAGCC
>CAYUZN010000026.1:0-18815 GCA_964449295.1 uncultured bacterium
GATGCCTCAAAAGTCTTATACAATCGATCTAAGACTGTCTCAATTAGCTTTTCTTGCTGAAAGCAAGATATAACTTCTGGGACATCTCGTAGAAATAGTTATACCAATTAGGTGCCCATAAGGCCATCCCAAGACACCCCGACACAATACGGAATGTCCAACCACAAATCCCTTTGCCGATTAATTTATAAGTAGGCTCATCTGGCTTGTTAGATACAACAGGTGAAGAAGCCTCTTCTATTGATACTTCTCTTTGAGGGTTTGGAAAGAAAATGTCTGGTTCATTTGCCAATTTTACTTGTTGAAAAGAGTTTGGTTGGGAAGTAGAACTAGATCTTATTTTTTGTTTGAGTTGTTGTATCAATGATAGATCTGAGTCTGCTACTTTTAAGCTCAGATATTGCAGAGCAGCTGTCTGATCAACCTCTAGAAGAAATTTTGCACAACAAGATTTGAGAAGATATCTAATATTGCCTTGGAAGAGATTAGCTTCAAAAAGAAGACCTTCATAGGAAGTGGTTAAATTATCTGGTAGAGGATGATCATTTTTGAGAACATCAGATCCATCACTAAGTTTTAACCACATATTTGGATAAGAGTTATTTCTTAATAATTTCTTAAAATAATCAGCTTCTTTGAGAGATAAACAGACTGCGTTTAGACTACTTTCTTTGTGCACAAACAAGATAAATTGGACTTCTTTTTGTAGAGAAGAAAATACAGAAACCCATGTGTCATTGTCTGTTTTAGCAAAATTCAATGTCGTTAAAAGATTAGGGAACAAAGAGGCGTATTTTTCAGAATTTGCTGCAGGAGATCCATCAAACAACTTGTTGAGAGGAAAGATATTTGTTCCTAATGGATTATTTTTAGTTCCAATAATAGGAAAATTGTGAGCCGCACCAAAAGTCTTTGGCCAGTCAGTTTCTTGAAAAGCGTTTCTTTCCGAAGGAAGCATACGAGACAGCTGCCTTTGGGTTTGTAGCTCTGTTTCGGTCTCTGAGAGAGCCTCGGTTTGCCTATTTGTTGCCATCTCCATTTCTTCATCACCTCCAGAACTACTAGCTTGAACATGAGAAGGAAAAGAGTCTAAATGAGAAAGAACAGTTTTCAAGGCGTTGGCAATATCATCTGCCGCGTGAGGGTTTTTTTCCTTCCAAATCTCAGCTAATGCAATCAAATGTTTTTCTGCAGGAAGCGGCTTTGGAACGGTGAGAGTAGCATTTTCCCAGGCACTAGTTTGTGTTGTGACAAAGATATCTCTCTTAAAATGAACAGGAACGTCTTTAATGTCTGTCAGGCTTAAAAGTTTCTTTAAAGCTGCATCTCTTGCAGCCGATTGAATCACATTGACAGCCGTTGACAGTCTTGCTTCCGCATCTTTTGGAAACTCATAGGCTAAAGTTTGCTGGATCACATCCTGTACAGTTTTTGAGTTTTTATTTTTTGTGACAAGAAGAACTGTTTGCTCTTCTAAAAACCCTCTTTCTCGTAATAGACCTTGGATGAATTTATCCCAGTTTGTATCAGCACTGACAGTGAGCAATCCTTGTCCCTTAGGCGGCAGAGGAAAGTCTGTGGCTTCACAATGTCTTTCATCAAATAGGACAAAGTAGTTAACTTTAAGATATTGTTCTAACTCTTCTTTCCTTGTGCTTCTCACGATCGCAGGATGAAGAGCATCCCTATCTAACATCATCAAACAGTCTGGGAAGCTGTCTTGAGGATTTTCTCTTCCATAAAAGAAGATACGATCCAATTTTGGATTTAATCTAAGAATTTCTCTAGCTACCGTTTCATTAGAAGAGTTGCGCAAAAAGCCTCCGACATCGATTAAGCAGCAACATCTTTCAAGTCTTTCAGCCATCTTTTTTAAATCAAAGTCTTCGCAATAGATAACCTCAGGGTTATCATTCATGAGTTTAATTGCTATTCTGCCATCGACACCCTGACTATCTGGTTTTATATAATCGGTCATAGGAGGGGCAAAGCAACTACTTGTCGTGCCTGAGACCCCTGCTTTACCTTGTGAGAACATGCGTGTTAAATCAACAGATGTGCTCTTAAGAATTTCTTTATGTTGCTTAACGGTTAACAAGACTATCTGCTCTGCAAAAGCAATTTTATTTTCTTTAGATTGATTGATAAAAGTAACTGCACTGTCTAAATCTTTTGGATCATTTGAAGATAAAAGGATTCCTGTGAGATCTTTAAATAATACTCCTGTAGGAGTCTCATCAATGCCAAGAGAAGCTTCTTGAGAGATTAATTCTGAGATAGCAACTTTCAAAAATTTATTTTTTACAACTTTCACATTGTCTAAAGTGGTATCTGAGATGATGAACATGAGAAAGCAGTAGAGCGCTTCGATAATCGGATCTGCAAACTGAGTCGGAGCAGGGGAGTCAACCCCAGAATAAGGAATCACTTTACCTGAAGCATCATTTTTGCCTCTTCCGAAGTTTCTGTTGTAACTTTGAGCCAGTACATGGGTTATTAGATTTTGCAATACAGACCTGATAAAACTTAGTTTTTGAGTTATATCAGCACTTAAAGTAGAGGCAGGTCGTATGCTTGATTCGATATAAGCAACAAACTCTTCTTTAGAAAGACCTTGATTTTGAAATAGCTTTTCATAAAGTGTTTTTGCGATACCGCTTATAGACTTTGTTCTAAATTCTTGAGGAGAAAAGAGATCAGGACTGTCAAAGGCGATATGTTGTTTTTCTAAAGCTAAACAGATGTGTTTTAAGATGTTGATGCACTCAGCAGGAAGAGGCTTTTCTTGATCGATAGGAATAATCGTCTGTACTTTGGGAGTTAGAGCTAGATGAGTTTCATCAGCTGTTAATATTCCACGAGCATCAATTAAAAGAAGGATGTTTTTTAGTAGCAGCCATCTCTTTTGTATTGAAGACGTATCGCTACTAGAATTTATTTGGTCACACACTCTGATAAATTCGAGTTCAATCAGTTGTAAGTCTCGGTTGCTAATTAATAGAGAACCCTGGGATTTTTGAGCGTTGAGAAGAGTCTGATAGATTAACTCTAATTCTTTCTCATTCAAATGCTCTTCTATCTTAATGGGGTAGAGATCTCTTCCAAAAAGATGCATCACAGATGATAAGTTTTCTGCTAAAGTTGGTATCTGAGCTTGAGGAGCTGTTAGAACTGGAAGTAAGGCTATGTCAGATAAAATCATCATTAAGAGCGTAATAATAACAGAGGTTTTCCCTCCTCCCATCATAAGTTGATAAATCCCTATCTTTTTCTCAATAACATCTTGAATGATGTCAGCTTGATCTTGTCTGATTTGGAACCCAAGAAAATATTCTAAAGCTCTTAAGTACCGATTTATTGTTTCGTTTGCATTTGTCACAGAGTCAGCAAAAAGTCTTTCTCCACAAAGCTGTATATTACCCTCTTGGAGCGCTTCGTCTGCTCTTTCAAGTTTTTTAAGTTGAATAGCTTGCTTTAAGAAGATATTAATCTGGGCTTTTAACTGCTGTTTAGACTCTTGGTTCAAAGTAGGATTTCTTTCACCAATTAGAGTGTCAAAATCGTCTTTAACAAAAAGACGAATACACTCTTCCAACGTTAAAGATGGAAGCACATTCGATCCTAATAACAGTTGTCTGACTCTATCTATCTCTATAGGAGAGAGATGGTTGGCAATGGTAAGAACATCTCTTTTCAGAAGAGCTACTTGTTCTTTTAAAGATGCACTATGAGTTTTAAGTGCTTCTTTTAAAGACCCAGTATTGGGGCAGGTATAACGTTTCTTTTCTCTTTCAAATTTTGCTCCAGCTTCATAGCTCTCTTTCCACCTGGCTAGTTTGGTTTGTGTAGCTGTCTTAAAATACTCACTTGTTTCTACAGAGTCTATGGGACAAGGAGGGATCACGACTGGTTTTTCAGATGGTTTAAAAAGAGATTGAAATGTTTGAGATGTATCTATCAATTCCCTCTTTTCTAAAGAGACGCTTTCAGTTGTGGAAGAAGAGAGTGTCTTTTCAACTAAAAGTTTCGATTTTGGTGGCAAGTGGCTAGTATTTGTAAGAGCTGCAGGTGGTTTTGCATATGTTAGTACTGATCTTAATAGATTTTCAAAAAATAGTTCCTTGCCCCTCTTATCATTTTGCTGAGGTAGTGGTGGAAGGAATTGTATGGTTCCATTAGCTACCAAATGCAAGATATCATATAAAAGACAACTATTAGACTCTGCGGATGAAGAGACCTCGTGTAAGTGGAGATTATAGCTAAATTCTTTCCTTTTTTGTTCGTCAGAAGAGACAGAGAGGGCTTGTTGATACAGAGAATAAAAAGATTGAGAGATGAGTTTTTTAAAAGGTTCTGCAGTATCAATAAAAGATGTATTAATAGAAAGGGCAGAGGCTTTTGACCTTATATTATCATTTGACAATCCAGATAATCTGGCATGGCCGGAAGTCAGATAATATTCGGCTTTGTTATAGGGAGAGGAATTTTTATTTTTAGCTGGAAATATTTCGAATGCTTTAGCTAATTGTTCCCAATGAAATGGAGTTAGACGAAACTGCAGAGGTCCTGCTCTGTTAGGTTGATCGCAATAACTATCAGCAGCGCTTTTTAACACATCTTGAAGTTGTTTAAACTGACGATCAGCTTCCCTTTTATACTCATCGTGGATAGTTTTTTGTTGATAAGAAGGCGCAAGAAAGGCAGCTGCTTTCAAAATACAGCAACTAGCTGCAGGGTTGGGAGTGGTATTTGACGTGATTAAAGTTAGAAGAATGTGAGTGGCTAAAGGAGGTAGAGACCTTTTCAGGGGGATATCACTGAGCAGCTTAAGGCAGTGATTATAGTCAGCTCGTTTAAATGTATCGAGTGCAAGGACTAGAGATCCTTCTAAATTGATGCTAGGTTTATACCCTTGCTCTGTCACATCATATTCCAGATAGCAAAATCTATTAAATTGATAAGGAACGATTATCAGTGCTTTTTCTTTTTTACCGTCGGTAAATAGGAGTCTTTGAAAACCATTAGACTGACTTGCAGCAGCAGATTTCAAAATCCAAGGAGTTTCAGCACTAAATAGATGAAGATGTCCCTCTTTGTGTGTAAAAAAGAGTGATTTTTGACTATGAGGGTGGGTGATAGAGGGGAATTCAACTGCTGTGAGAGTTGGCACTTCATCAGCGCTGATCTTTATGATGATATTAGTAGTGTTAATTCCGATAGACTCTCTAACATCTTTTCCTTCCTTTAAAGTCAAAATCCTCTTGTTGTCTTGGTTATCAACAAGTCCTGTTTGCCGGCTCCATTGGTATGATTTTGATCCGTCTGGCATTTCGAACTTAAACTCTCCCGAAGGAAATGACCAACAGAAGAAAGGCTCGGTCTTAATATGTTCTGGAAGCTCAGGTGAGAGTTGAGAATTAGGCACGTATGTGCACATGACAGATTCTGTCTTATCTGTAACGACCATCTTTTGAAGAAGCCTATCATGAAGACGAATAACACATCTCATACGAGCACTAAAGAAATACACATCTTTGCCTTGTATATAAATAGAGTGGCTATCCTCTTCAGGAAACAGATCATTAAAATTAGAAATAGCTTTGCCAAGAATTTGGAGTTTTTCTTTGGCTCCTTTATAGCTCACATCTTCTCCATCTTTCCATACTTGCCCTGTATAGCAGTTAATTTTCCATAACTCTGCTTCATAGACAGGGAAAGAGCCGCTCCAAACTAAGCCTTCTTGATTAGTTAACATCTTCACTATGTTGTTTAAACCTTCTTGTGGAATGTGGGTCAGATTGAGTTCATAAATATACTTTTGAATCTCTTTGATTAATAACGGCTCATTCCAGTCTCTGTGGGAGGGAAGCAAATTCGCAAGAGTCCAATCACTTATCAGCTGATGATCGCTGCGGTCTTGAATAATCGTATTAGCGTAGGCTCTATGAAGGTATACCGCTTGATTCTCTTCAGGAGTTAAAGAAGAATTTTTTAGTAAAAGATCTAGAATTTGTTTGCATTCAGATGTACAGCCGCAGATTTCAGGTGTAGACTTGAGCGCTTGTAATCGAAGAGAAAGACGAATGAAGAAAAGAGTTGTGAACACATCAGGACGTACACTATTGAGCTGATGGTAAAAAGTTTTAATTCCCGTAGTTATAAAGTGGGTGATTTGAGTCACAAAGGCTGGGTTTTGAAGCTCTTCATCGAGAAGAAAATGAGAGATGTTATCTGAAGTGCCTTCTACAACTGCCGAAAACATAAATTCTACAAAAGCTTGAGTCTCCTGTTCTTTGAGTTCTCCCATATGATTAAGACACCAGAGAATGACGCTTTGAAGAGCCAAATTAAGTTGTGTGGTAGAACATGAAGGGTGCAATGATTCTGGATTTTTAGTTTGGTTGATAAGGTAGTACTCTTCTGAAATACGAGAAAACCCATTTCCTCTCCTATAAAAAGGATGGGATCCGATTTTTGATAACATCGGGAGATTGCCTTTGCCGAACATAGCCTCAAAGGGAAATACTGCTTTAGAGTTTGGGATTGAAGAAAATTGTAAACTTGAAGCTGAGAACAAAGGAGGCTTAAAAGCTTGTATTTTAAAGGGAGATTTAGAAGGGGCACTCCATGAGCTATTAGAAGATTGAATAGGCCGTCCACATAAAGCTTGTCCCATATAAAAGAGAGACCATATACAGCCTAAATGGTTATACTTAGGGATGTCTAAATCATTTGTGCCTAATATTTCACGGAGTTTCTGGCTGTCAATTTCTTCATTTAAGATAGTTTTAAAACATGTCAATTCATTCTGAAGATAAGAAAATTTGAATGCTGAAAGTCCCTCAGAACTCCCATCTGATGGATAATCAAACTTAAATAAAACACTGTCTTTCCCATTATTTCTATCTTTGAATGCCGTAAGTAGTTGTTGTCTACGTGCTATTTCTCTTTTTGACCATTCATTCAATGGATGTGTTTTTAACAAATTTTCATAGTAACTAATATCAACACCATAATTGCATAATTGAGGTGATATTAATTCTGCAACCATCAAACTAAGCCAGCACAAAGTCATTAATGTATTGAGACCTCTATGATCACGGACAGGATTTCTGATCTGGTAAAAGGTATAATAGAGACCTAATTGTTTTAATTGCTTAGCACAAACATCTTTATCTGTTGCAGACCAGATGTCTTTGTCTAATGAAGCACGCCCGGTAAACAGTTCTATAAGATTGATAATATAATTAGGATCAGACTGAAGTAAGATAGAGTGTATAAGATTTAAATTAGTCTGTATGTCATCAGGCTTTTCTAATTTTAGTGGGAAAGTAACATATAAGAAATTAGGAGTTGCGGAGGTAGCAGCTCGTAGAGGTTGAATAGGTGCTAAAAATTCTAAGTCAGCCACCTCTTTGCTAAGAGTAAGCGATGGTACTTGTGTTAACTCGGATGATACGATCACTTGTTGATTAGAATCAGGGGGTGAGAGAAGGTCTTCCGGCACGTCTTGAGGCTTTAGGATGTTTTGAGATAGTAGCTTAGTTGTTGAGATTTTAAGAGCTTCAATGAATTCACAAGAAGTCAGAGATGTCTTTTGTTTGTCATTGTTGATTAAAAATAATTTAAAATGCCATTTCCATTTTTTATACTCTGATGAGGTAGGTGAGGTAGGGAAGAGAGATCTTATTAAAGTGAAAAACAATTTCAAGCGACATTGAGAGTCAGATTTAGGCTGCTGAACCCAAATATCTCTATCTGCTAAATGGGGTAAAGCCGCAAGAGCAGCTCTCGGTATTGCTAAAGAACGGCTAGAGGCAAGACTGTGGAAAAAATTTTGCAGAGGAAAAGCAGGGTCAAGAGTATATGTTTGAGAAGCTGCCACTCTCCCATCCTGTATCCATTCGTAGGGCCTTTTATTTTCCTCTTCTTCTAACCTTCTTTCTAACCAATAAACAGTCAAGTGCTCTTTAACTCTAGAAAAGGCAATTGAAATTGAAGAATTAGGTAAACAATAAGCGGGAGTGTTAGCAACATCATCTAGAGTTTTGTTGTTCTTAAGATCTTGAATTATCTTGAGAATAGAGGGAGATTGTTCACATCGATAGGTGGATAAGAATAGCTCAACAGTGGCAAGAAACTCTTGCCAAGAAATATTAGATTCTTGACCTAAAAATGCTTTAAAGATAGTTGTTAAATTTATATTTGATAAATCGGATAAAGATATTGGTGAGTCTCTCTTCACATCAATAGGCGATGACATTTTTTACCTAAATTATAGTTTTAGAAACAGTTTTCAAATATTATAACAGATTAGATTATTTTATAAAAGTTATTATAAAGCGTCTCGATGTTCCATTTTTTTAAAATAATCCATTAACTATAAGTCGTAATAAATTTTAACATGCTCTTCCTTAACGAGTTGGTGGTAGCATGTTGACCGATGCCTTAGACTTTGTAAAATCTTATCTTGATAATCTAAACGATTCCTTAAAGGCAGTTGGAGGTCGGTTAACAATGACTCAAGGCGGTATTCAGGTATACCAGCCTTGGTTAAGCAGTGTTACGCTTGTTCTTCGGTTGTGAGTGATTTCATTAAGAATATTATGTTTATTATATCGTTATTGCTGCTATTCAATTTTCCATAAAACTTAATATAGTCTTCAAATAATTTATTTAAATTATCCTTATTGGATTCTATAAGATTATTCAATTGGATTTTTTGATCAATCTTGTACGCTATATAAGTAGGTATTAAGAAATTTGCACCTAATGTATATTTAGTCATCAACCATAAGAAGGTTAAAGCAACTGGCATTATTTGTTGTAAAAAAAACAAATTGTATAGGGCACGTGTTTCTTTTGACCTCTGTGACCCATCATTCGCGTAAGAATATAAAGAAGCCAACACTATAATTGGTACGGCAGTTATTACGGCAGCTCCAATAGTTAAGCGAACTAAGCTGGTGGTAAGAGAAGGCGTACATTTTTTAACAAGGTTTATTCGCTTTGCTTCTAAGTTTGTAAAGGTGCTTATCTCGACTTGTGAATTTTGTAGCTGGTTAAGTATAGTTGACATCGTCTTGTCATTATTTAAAGTCGGAATGTCGTAATTAATGATATTGTAAAATCCATTACTATTTATTATTAAATCCATTTAAAACCTCATTTTTGTAAATAAAAACATAATCATTATATAAATACAATTATATATTTTAAACAATAATTGTTGCTAAAAATTATAAAAATTAATTTAAAAAAAGTAGAGTTTTAGGAGGCAAACGCCTTGATAAGCGATCTGAAAAAGCGGTTAAAATATCAAGCCATTAAGCGTTGATTATGAGGCACTTAATTCTCTTCTTCCATCGTGATAACAAAGACGTGAGTTTTTTTGCCTTGATATTCGATATCTTTGACATGAGTGATTTTTGGATGCCCTTTTTGGGAGGCAGGAATCATGACGGTTCCTAGACTTGTTTGTAATTCTTGTCCTTTACCTGGGACTAAGACGAGATTGTCTGTTTTTAAAGGGTTAAGAAGACTCCCTTCTTCAACAGCCGTTTTGATAGGTTGTAGAACAGGAAGTTCTTGAGTTGGTATCAAGATGCTAGTATCTATTATTAGAGGAGTAGAGAGGGGTACTTCCTCTACAGGCGTTCTGATAGGCTGCGTAGCCACGATAGTGCTGTCTAGTATTAGAGGGGTAGGAGCTGAGAGTGTCATTTCATCTGCAGGCACTTTAATAGAAGAGGCAACCAAAGGTTGTTCATTTGACACAGCTAAAGCTTCGATTGCCTCTAAGGAATTAAAGGGTGTTTCAAAAGTTCCAGAACCATTAGTGGGCGTTGCAGGATCGAAGAAAAGGAAGAAGTAGGGTTGTCCGGTAGCTGGATTGATAGCTAGAGATTTGTGTTTTTTAGTATCGGTGACGATAATTTCAAATTTATCGATCTTTTGGAGGATTCTTGATCTAATATCAAATGAAGAAGACTTGGATTTCTTAGCTCGGAGCCTGTCAAATTTTTTAGGCTTAAAAGGATAAGAAAGACTGACTTGCCCTTGCCCAATCCATTTGAAAAGTGAGTCGTAAGAGGTGTTTGCCTCTAACGTAAACACATCTCTAAAGTCCATTGAAATTCTAAAAGATCCGCCAATGGCTTGTTTAGAGTTGTTGCAAAAGTAATAGGGTCCAAAGGCTGTGTAAAATCCCATTTTTTTCGATCTGCCTAAATGGATGCCCAGCTCTGCATTTGTACCTTGCATGGCAAATTCTTCTTTTTTGACGAGGTACATGTGGTGACCTTTAAAGTAGTCAAAGGTTGTGCTTCCACGTGTTGATGTGTGTTTGCCTACAGGAAAATAGCCGTTGATACGAGCATCTATCTTTTCTCCAATTGTTTCAAGACCGCAAGAGACTTGGTTGTAGTTCAACTTCGATGTTTTTCGAAAGTCGTAGTAGACGTTAGCGCCCCAAAGTCTAGAGTTGAGATAACGCAAGCCTACCCCTACGTTAGCAGCAGGTTTTGAGTTGTTGAAGACGTGGGCTCTACCGTCGAAAAAAGGGACCCATCTACCATGCAAACTTGTCACCGGAGTAAAAAAAGCTTCAAAGGTTGTGTAACCTTGGTTATAACCGATACCTTTAGATTCAATATGTCTTAAAGTGAATCGGTTGGTGTTGACACAATCTGAGGTGTTACTAGACGAATCATTATTAGAAAGAAGGGGTGCTTGATAGAGGATCCCAGCTGTTAAAAGAAGGAGAGTGTTTCTTGAAGTCTTTGAATGAAAAAAACGTGTCATCATAATTACCATTCCCATCTTTTATTTATCTAATACAATTTATCTAAAATAAAATAAACATTTTTTATTGCAGCAAACTTGTGTTGATAAAAAATAACTATTAAAATAATAAAGAATATAAATGAATATTAAGTTAGTTCTTGCTTGTTTTCTAATTTTTTTAGGAGCGTGTACATCGATTCCTCATATGGAAGGGGATGCGCGTGTGACGAGTGTCTCACTGACAAAAGTAGAAGATCAAGTCAAAGAAAGTGATAGTTTCACGCAAGGAGATTTCCCAGAGTTAGAGTGGTGGAAGGGATTTGAAGATGTGCAATTGGCAGCTATTATAGAAGAAGCCTTGAGAGACAATCCTACTTTAAAAAAAGCTCAGGCACGTTTTGCTTATGCAGCAGAACTTGCTAAAGTCAAACGCTCTTATCTACTACCTACAGTAGGTTTTGAAGCGCAAACAAACTGGATGTATTATGGGCAAAACTCTTTTTTCAGATCGATAGATCAGACAATACCTCCTTATATTCATCAGATTGATGTGGGGCCAACACTCAGTTATGAATTCGATTTTTGGGGCAAAAATCAACACATGTTTCATGCAGCTTTAGGAATTAAGAGGGCTGAGAAGGCAGAAGCTGCAAGTTCTACTCTGATGATCACAACAGCACTTGCCGGGGCTTATTTTACCATTCAAAAAGATCTTGCTAGAGAGGCTGTCTTAAAAGAATTAGACACTCTCAGGATCTCTTTTTTGACGCTCACAGTAGAGACAAAGATTCACGGTCTTGGCACTCAAATGAAAAACTTAATGGCACAAGAAAATCAAGAGAAAGTCCAAGAGGCTTTAGCAGAGAATCAGAAAATGATCGACACAGATCATTATATCTTAGATGGCTTGACGGGGCAAAGTCCTGGATCTCACAAGATCAGTTGGGTCTCTTTAGGCTCAGAGTCACAATTTTCTCTTCCTAACAATATTGCCCTTGATTTGGTTGCACGAAGACCTGATTTGGCAGCCCAAATCTGGAGAGCTGAATCAATTGCCCATGAAGTGGGAGCTGCTAAAGCAGATTTTTATCCGAATATCGATCTCAACATATTTGCAGGGTTTGAGAGTATTCATTTTGGGAATTTAGTCTCGCCTCACAGCTATTTGTATTCGATTTTACCAGCTATCCACCTGCCTATTTTTAATGCCGGCAGGCTCAGAGCTAACTTAAGGGGTAAACAAGCTAAATTCGAAGAAGCCATTTTCTCTTACAACGAGACTCTTCTTAAAGCAGCACAAGAAGTGGCAGATGGGATTGCAGCTATTAAGTGGATTTCTAAACAAATTGACAGTCAAAAGAGAATTGTTCACCTAGCTCAAGAGCAGGTTGTGTTAGCAGAATCGAGGCTTCAGCAGGGACTGGGGACACTATTTGATGTCATTGATAGGAAAGAGCTGCAGTGCGCCGAACAATTGAAGATGATCGATTTAAAACACCTTCTCATTCTTGCTAAGATCAGTTTAATTAAGGCTCTAGGAGGCGGTTTTAATGGATGATGTGAAACCAGCTCCCAAATCTCGTCATGTCTTTTTGTGGATCACAGCCGTATTTGTCTCTGCAGCCATCCTTCTGTTTTTCTATTGGTATATATGGGCACGTTTTGAGACGCGAACGACAGACTCTTATGTAGCAGGTAATATGGTTGTGGTGAACTCCCAAATTCATGGGACGATTAGTTCTATTTATACCGACAATACGCAAATTGTCGAAGAGGAGCAGCTCTTAATTGAGCTTGACCCTACAGATGCCAAAATTGCGCTTGCAGCTGCAGAAGCAGAGCTTGGCCAAACCTTGCGTCATGTGACCAAACTATTTGCCGAAGTCGAAGAATACAAAGCTCAAATAGACATCAAAAAAGCAGAACTCAAACAAGCGATGCAAGATTTTGAACATCGCAGAGGATTAATTGGAGAGGGAGCTGTCTCACTAGAAGATTTCGAACATTCAGAAAATAGCTTATCAGCTGCCTTAGCTGCCTTGATATTTGCTGAATATCGATATAAAGCAGCGCTAGCTCAAGTGAAAAATACAACAGTGCTCACACACCCTCTTGTCAAGAAAGCAGAAGAGACTCTAGAGGCTGCCTGGGTGAATTTAAAGCGTTGCCAGATTCTGTCTCCTGCACGAGGCATCATTGCCAAAAGACGGGCTCAAGTAGGAGAGACAATAGATCCTCAAACACCTCTTCTATCCATTGTGCCGCTCGATCAAATTTGGGCTGAGGCTAATTTTAAAGAGAAACAATTGAGAAACGTCAGACTAGGACAGCCCGTCAAAGTGACAGCTGATTTTTATGGCAGTAGAGTCATTTTTAACGGAACAGTGGTGGGATTTGAAGCAGGTACAGGCAGCGTCTTTTCTGTTCTTCCTCCTCAAAATGCGACGGGAAATTGGATCAAAATCGTGCAAAGACTTCCCGTGAGAATCTCACTTCCATTAGAGCAAATCACCAGATACCCTCTAAGGTTAGGCCTCTCTCTTGAAGCTGTGATTGACACTCATGACCTGCTTGGTAAAGTACTGCCCGATGTTAAACCTGAAAACAAACTCTATTCCTCTTTCATCTACCAAAAACAAATCCTAGGAGCCAAAGAGAGAATTGCCCAAATCGTTGAGGCCAATATCACACCTGAAGAAGGCAAAATGCGATGAAGGTGTTATCTCCTTGGATGACAATCATTTTAAATATCGCTCTTTGTTCTGCCACACTCTTAATTGTTCTAGACTACTCAATTGCTAACGTCTGTATTGCTTATATTGCAGGGGATTTAGCTGTCAGTGTCGATGAAGGCGTGTATGTAATCACCTCATTTGCTGTCGGTAATTCTGTGATTTTGCCCATGTCAGATTGGCTCTCTAAACGTTTAGGTGTTGTTCACTGTCTGGTAGCCTCTATTCTTCTTTTTGTTGTATTTTCATTTTTGTGTGGCTGTTCGTCAAGCATACAGATGCTCGTTGTCTGTCGTTTTTTTCAAGGACTTGTTTCAGGCCCTCTACTGCCTCTCAGTCAGTCGCTCTTAATAGAAGTCAATCCCCCTGAAAAGAAAAACAAGATGCTCGCTTTTTTTAGCGCTGTTGTTTTGATTGGCCCCATTCTAGGGCCTGCTTTAGGAGGATGGATTGCCTATGATTATTCATGGCCTTGGATATTTTATCTCAACATTCCGATTGGTCTTACAGGAGCTGCGCTCATCTGGGGCCTCCTCAAGGGAAAAGCACGTCCTATAGAAAAAAAAGAGATGGACTGGCTAGGTTTTTTTCTGCTCCTCGTAGGTGTTGCCTCTCTCCAAATTATCTTAGATAAAGGAGAGCAGTTTGATTGGTTTCGCTCCTCTATCATCCGCACACTTGCAGCTTCCTGTATCGTGTCATTCACATTCTTTATTGCTTGGGAGCTTAAACACACAAAACCTTTTGTCGATTTAAGACTCTTAAAAATAGGTAGTTTCTTGACATCTGTTGTCACATTCTTGCTATTCTATGGTGTTTATTTCGGAGCCATTGTGCTTGTTCCTTTGTGGCTTCAAACGCAGATGGGATACACAACCGTTTGGGCAGGCCTGGCTGTTGCACCTTTTGGCATTATCCCTTTTTTTTGTTCAGCTTTCATGGGAAAAGTCATCAACACGTATGGCAAGATAAAACCAATGATCGTAGCTGCCATTTGCTTTGTTCTAACATCAATTTATCCTCTACAATTTGACACCAGTGTTGACTTTTTTTATATAGCACTATCTCGCTTCTTTTTTGGATTTGGAGTGACCTTATTTGTGACACCTGCTTTGTCACTCAGCCTTCAAGATATTCCGACCTCCAAACTTGCCTCTGCAACAGGCCTTTTCCACTTCGTGAGAGCGGTCGTTGGAGGATTTGGAACCTCTATCTTCACGACCTTGTGGGATAGGAGATCGATTTACCACCATAAAGTAGTAGGAGAAAACGTCACCGCTTTCTCATCAGAGACTCAAGAGATGCTCTCTACTTTGGGCAAGTTAGGCCTTAAGAATAATGACGGCCTCGCTGCCTTAAATACCATTCTTGATCAGCAAGCTTCTATGCTTGCTCTCAATGATTGTTTTTACCTCATGGCCTGGGTATTCATGGGCCTTATCCCTATCCTCTTGTATTTCTATTTTTATGAGAAAAGACAAAAAAGATCGCTTGATTTATTGTCTAGAATGTAGCATTTTCTAAGGCAAATATATGAACCTAATACAAACTATCTGTAATTCAGATAGAAATCATCAAGAAGATAGCTACCAGCAGCTATATGTTGGGATTTTAGTTAGTGCAGCAATGTTGGTCATGTTGGCAACTGCCAAGTGTTTTGGGCCAAAGAAAGATCAATTGCTTAGCTTAAGTTTGCAAACAACACTCAATATTGCAAAATTAACTATTCGGTTTCCTCAGCAACCAGCTTCATCTATTAGAACCAATCTCATTTTTTGTGTTGATAGAAGTGCAAGTATGAGAGGTGATCGAGAACGCCAGGTAAAAACAGCACTCGAAAAATTCATCACTTTTGCCTTAACTCAGGTAAGATCAGGAGCCAAGATTTCTGTTGCTATTGTTGGATTTAATGATAAGGCATCGGTTATTCAGCCTTTGATTTGTCTAACATCTGATAATGCTAAAAACATAAGCAATAAAATAAAAGAAATAACATCTGAACGACATACAGACATTAGTAAAGGTCTAAAACTTGCCATGGATCAAGCAGTAAACTCAAAAGATCCAGTCAGTCTTGTTGTATTCACAGATGGTGATGAGCAGATTTCAGATAAAGATTGTCAATTAATGCATACAGACATAGCCCGGGTTAAAGATATACGCCTGTACGTTATGGGAATAGGACAAGAGCATAATAAAGAGCTGTTAAAGACCCTTGCGACTTCTCAATCTTTTGAGGGAAAATATGTTGATACAACTCAAGAAAAAGATGTGAGCAAGGCCCTATTTCAGATGAGCAAGCAAGCTATTGCCCCATGTTTTAAAAAAATTAATTTAGGATGTCCAACCCTACCTGCTGAATTATTGTCAGTTCAAAGTAGCCAGACAGATAAGGATGGTACATATCTTTTAAAACAAAAGAATACAAGCAACTCTATGAGTGTGATTATAGTTGTTAATCCTGAGAAACTTGAACAAAAATTAGATCTAAAGAGCATCAGGTTTGATGTGGCTATCACAGATTCTCAAGGTCGAATAACTCAAGCCTCAATTCCATGGACAACGACTTCGGTTATAGATCCTTCTCTAGTCAAAAAAGCTCTTAAGAACTTAAATTGATTGCTTCAAATAGAAAAAAAGTGCTAGACTCTTGCCTAAATTATGAAAGAATTTATAGCTTACTTAATCAAAAATCTCGTTGATCAGCCAGACTCAGTCGATATTCAACTCATCGAAAATGAGCAAGGGACACTCATAGAAGTTAGAGCCTTCTCAGGAGATGTCGCTAAAATCATCGGCAGGCAAGGACGTACGATTAAAGCTTTACGTACCATTGCGATGATTGTCGGCGCTCGATTTGGCAGACGCGTACGCGTTGAGCTTATTCAATAAGAAAAGACATTTTTCACCACAGAGATCACAGAGTACACAGAGGAAGAAAAAGAAAACTATAGTCACTTCCTTCCTCTGTGATCTCTGTGTTGAAAATCTCTTAAGAGCTGTTCTCGATGTGAATTTCTCGAGGGAATTTTGAAAATTAAGGAGAGAATTTACTCCATAATAAAAAACAATAATATACGAAGTTTATATAGGTTTTTTATTATGGGATAAATTATCCCTTAATTTTTCGAAATTACCCGAGAAGGCACATCGGGAACAGCTCCTTAATCTTTTTTTGCTGCTAAAAAAATTGACAAAGTACTAGAATAAATTTTAAAGTATTTAAGCGACAACAGGATGCCGTGCATTCAAATTTTACTTTTGAAGGATCACACACTCAAGGTTTCATCAATCCATTTAGCCTTCCTCTAAAAGAAAGAACCCCCACAGCTCATAAGAAAAAAAGAATCATCGTCATTGCAGGTCCTACAGGCGTTGGAAAAACACAACTCTCTTTGATGATTGCAAATGCTATAGGAGGGGAGATTGTTTCTGCTGATTCGATGCAGGTCTACCGGGGTATGGATATTGGCACTGCAAAAGTCACATCTCAAGAAAGACGTCACATTCGCCACCATCTCATCGATAGTCGGGATCTTGATGAAACATTCAACGTCGTTGAATTTTACAATGAGGCGATGCAAGCCTTTAAAGAGATTTTTGCAAGAGATCACGTGCCCATTGTCGTAGGTGGCACAGGATTTTACATCCACTCTTTAATCTATGGCCCCCCCTGCGGCCCTGCCTCTGTTCCTGAAGTGAGAGAAAAACTAGAGTCTGAAATCGCATCTCTAGGCGCTCTTGCTCTCTATGAAAGGTTGCAAAAATTAGATCCCGACTACGCCAAAACAATCACCTTTAGAGACCAGCATAAAATTGTCAGGGCTCTTGAAATCATCACCCTCACTGATAAAAAAGTCTCTTTCTTTGAAAAAGCCTGCCATATTTCTCACGAATACGATTTCAGGTGCTGGTTTACCTATATGCCCAAAGAGATTTTATATCCCAAAATCGAAGCACGCTGCGACAAGATGCTTACAGATGGCTTTCTTCAAGAAGTAAAAAAGCTAGATGAACAAGGACTTAGGCAAAACACAACAGCTGCACAAGCCATTGGCTATCGCCAATGTTTAGAGTTTTTAGACAGCCCTCAAACGGTTGAAGATTGGAGCCGTTTTGTAGACGCCTTCAAACAAGCCTCTCGCCGTTATGCCAAACGGCAGTTCACCTGGTTTCGAAAAGAAGAACTCTTCCGCTGGATAGATATTGCGACTATGGGCCTTGATCACACAGCAGAAATGATCATTCAAGATTACGAACTACGGTAAATCACTCTTCATTCCACTTTGGATCAATTTCAAATTTTAATGTGTTTAGAATTGCAACGATGGTCTCATAGAAGAGAATAGGCTTTTTCTCGTGGCATGCTTTCAGCTCTGTCTCGAGCTCTGTAATTTTTGAAATATTGGTGGCTTTGAAATAAGAAAATGGTCTTAATCTTTCAGCGATATTCCATAACACATACATCCAGTAACTATTGAAGATGAAAGTATTGATGATAGGAGGAATCTTTTCGCGATCATTAATAACTCTCTGAATTAGTTTTTCATACCTTCCGCTCATAGAATCTAAATGACGATCAAAAGGATAGGCAAATCCCTCAATACGAGGAAGAGCGTTATCTCGTATATTTTTTAGAGCTTGAAAAATCTTTTTATCCAAAATAGACTGCACATCTAGTTGGGGCAGTTCCAAATTGAGCGGTTGTTGAGTGTCGGGGACTAATGGTGTTGTTGATTTATCATTAACTTTCAACATATGATCGAATCGCTCAAAATACCAAAGCGTCTTATCTATTCTAGCTTTTAAATTATCAGATGCAGAGTTAGGAAGATGAGTCTTAGGAGAATATTGACTGAGGTCAATCACCAGATGAGCGATAAATTTTTTAATGAAAACACCAAAAGTAATAGGTAAATGCGTGTCATCCTTAAGTAAGGACTTTAATAAACTATCGATGCTGCTTTTTGTTAGACAAATAAGAAAATAGGCAATGTTCAATTCTTCTGATGATAATTGATAGTGCTCTGGATTAGTCTGTACTTCTGAATAAATATCTGAGAATAACTCTGTCTTTTTAGGATTAAGATGGCCCTTATCATTAATTTCTAAAAGTGCTGATAGAACTTTTCTGTCAAAAACTAGTGATCCAGAATCAGATATTTGTACTCGACTATGGCATTGAAGTATATTAAAAGCCTGATTAAGAACTGTATTTCTTGGAGTAGTTCTTACAAAATCATTCTTTGAATTGAGATGTTCGAGCATAATTGTTGTGAAAAGATCACGCTCTTCTTG
>CAYUZN010000027.1:0-18810 GCA_964449295.1 uncultured bacterium
AAGTGGTGAAGTTCCCAGACAAATCTCAACTCCGAAACACTATGCTTACCTCAAAATTGCCGAAGGGTGCATGAAGAGATGTGCATTTTGTATTATCCCTATCATTAAAGGACCTTTACGCAGTAAATCAGAGAACCAAGTGTTAAAAGAGTTTCATACATTGTTAAACCAAGGTGTTTTTGAAGTGATTTTGATTGCGCAAGACCTCGGTGATTATGGCAAAGATCGCAAAGAGATGGATGGCCTCACACACCTGCTTCGTGAAATGCTCTCAATTAAGAAAGATTTCTGGCTAAGGCTTCTCTACCTCTATCCCGATGAAATTAACGAAGACATCATTCAACTCATGGAGAGCGATAAACGCATTTGCAGATACCTCGATATGCCCATTCAACACATCAATCCACGGATCTTAAAAGCGATGCGCAGAAAGACCTCGAAAGAGCAGATCATCACAACTATTACAACGTTAAGACAGCGCCTTCCTGATATCGTCATTCGCACAAGTCTTATGGTTGGATTTCCTGGTGAGACAGATGAAGAATTTGAAGAACTCGTTCAATTTGTCAAAGAGTACCCACTAGATAATATCGGTATTTTTAAATATTCAAAAGAAGATGAATCCCATTCAGCAACACTGCCTAATCATATCAGCGAAGAGGTCAAACAAAAGCGGTTTGAGAAGCTTGTTAAAACCCAAATGAAAGAAGTGCGCAAGCGCAATAAAGCCTACATCGGCAAAAAACTGGCAGTCATTGTTGAAGGAACTCACCCTGAATCTGAATTTCTCATGCGAGGAAGATTCTATGGACACTGCCCAGAAATTGATGGACACGTGATCATCAATGACGGCAGAAAAGTGACAGCTTTTGGCAGACTCTACGAAGTTGAAATCACAGATGTCGCAGACTACGATCTCATTGGAAGAGTTCTTGCACCGATTAGAAAAAAAGAAGGCTTATGTCTTGTATCGTCCTAAAACCTGGTAAAGAGAAGTCGATTCTCAAGAAGCACCCGTGGATTTTTTCAGGCGCAATTGCAAGCCAACCTTCTTTTCAAGATGGAGATATTCTACCCGTCTATAGCCACGATAAAACACATCTTGCCACTGCTTATTTTCACACCACAAATTCGATTGCAGGTAGGATTTTAAGCTTTGGAGATCAGCCCGCGCATGAAGCGGTTATCTTCCACATCAAAAAAGCACTATCTTTAAGAAACACTCTTCAAAACACTTCCGCAAGACGCCTTATTAATGCGGAAGGAGATGCTCTTCCAGGGCTTATCGTCGATCAATACAACGATGTACTTGTTGTGCAAATCAACACCTGTGGCATGGAAAAACTGAAAAAATTGATCGTAGAGACTCTTATCCAAGAACTAAAGCCCGCCTCTATCTATGAGAAATCCCAGTCAAGCGCAAGAGTCCAAGAAGGCCTTCCTCATGCTAAAGGTCTGCTCTATGGCAAGCTCATACCTGAAGTCACCATCGTTGAAAATGGCATCTCTTATATCGTCTCTATTGTTGAAGGGCAAAAAACAGGCTTTTTCTTAGATCAACGTGAGATGAGACGAAAAATCGCAGAACTCTCTTTCGGCAAACGAGTGCTCAACTGTTTTGCTTATTCAGGGGGCTTTTCACTGGCAGCTCTTAAAGGGGGAGCTGTGCATGTCACATCTGTCGATATTTCCAAAGAAGCTTGCGATTTATGTAGACGTCAGCCTCATAACTCAAATAACCATACCATCATTCAAGCCGATGTCTTTGAGTTTCTCAAAAACAATTCCCTCACTTACGATCTTGTTATCTTAGATCCACCAGCTTTTGCTAAAAAAAGAGCCGACATTCCAGCTGCCTGCTCAGGCTACAAAGAGATCAATAGAAGGGCTTTCCAGACTCTACCTGCAGGGTCAATTCTTCTCACAAGTTCTTGCTCTGCCTACATAGACCAAGATCTCTTCCAAAATCTCATCTTCCAGTCAGCTCTAGAATCTGGCAGATACGTTCAAATCATCGGAAGGCATACTCAAGCCTACGATCATCCCGTTGCGCTTAACCATCCGGAAGGGGATTACCTAAAAAGTTTGCTCCTCTACCTGTGGTAGGCTGTCATCGAAAGAGTCTTCAGCTTTAACTACAATACTAAAAAGAGCAGAAGCTGCTATGAGAAATGTTGCTTCAGCTTTTGGAAGCCAAGATAACTTTGTAAAACATTTTCCTGCAACGGCTGCAATAGACAAGGTAAGATGAGGAAAAGTCATCAAGTCCCAGGGATATGATTCGCCTGATTCAAATACTCTCTTAAATGGAAAGACCATAACAACAAATAAGATAGGTGCTGCAACTCCCTCTTTCCAATTTTGAAATTGCGTTAAGGCTGTTAAAGCAAAAGTTGTTAAAAAGATGGCAGAGATCACAAAGTTGAATCGGATTAGCTTTCTGCGTAAATTACAAATTGTATCTCTATACTTATCTGAGGAAAATGAAAAAATATGTGAAGAGATATCAACCACTTTCAGTATGAGAAGGCTAGCTGCAAGAATTTTTGCTGAAGGTAAAAATTTAGTTCCTAATGATCGAGATATGTAAGCATAACTTTTTTGTATGATAGGAGTTTGCGACATCATCAAGAGATCGATAGCAAGGAGTCCTTGACATAATAGTGATCCGATATGATGAGGTAAAAATTGTGCAAATTGCCGATTCTCCGGGCTGTGCTGCTCGCTCAACGTGGTTTGAAACACATAAGAGGTGGCTAGATCTTTACACTCATAACACTCTTTCATAGCCACAATACCCAAATAAAAAGTAGCAGACAAATAGCCTATAGTAAGGAAATTATTAGGGTTTGTCAAAGAAGACCAAGATAAGTTGCTAGATATCATATTAACCTCAAAGTTAGCAGCCATTCTATGACAAATAATTTTAAAAATCAATTAAAAAAATTATTAATATTATAATTTGATTTGTATATTCTATTTATAGATGTTTTGTATTATAGTTGATTATAAATTTATCAAATTTGTTATTTATATGAATAAAATCGTAAACTTTATAATTAATAAAGCACAAAACATTTACTCTAATAATGAACAAGGGATTTTTAGCAAAATCTTTGGAATGTTCTCAAAGATCACATCATATGTGAGACAATTCTTTGAGCACAAAAATCAGAAGCCTAATTTCGATCCAAAATCGAAACCGGATTTAGCAAACAAAGTCAGTTTTGTTGTTCCCTCTAA
This sequence comes from uncultured bacterium, assembly GCA_964449295.1. GTDB lineage: Bacteria > Chlamydiota > Chlamydiia > Chlamydiales > Rhabdochlamydiaceae > CANJJB01. The sequence goes on from CAYUZN010000027.1 coordinate 3,244, forward strand.
TGAGGTTATGGCAAGAAGACTGAGACAAATTTGTGCCGTTGCAAATCCTAATATAATTAAAAAAGAGCCATCACCATTTCCTACTAAAGTATCATGGGAAGTTTTCCGCGATGTCGAGCGTGCTACTAATGAACCATTCACTTCTTATGAAAGAGAAAAACTCATTGCAAAAAAGATATTAACCCTTGTTGAAAAAAAACACCCCAAAGAACTTCTAGATAAGATATTTGATGAAGAAGGCTTTATGCTCATGGAGGGTGTTGCGCTTATTGGAAGCTATCTAAGGCGCAAAAAAGATTTACAAGGTCTCTATGTTTGTACATCTGTTGAAGCTTTTCAAACAGAGCTCAATAAAATTAGTCTTTTAAAAGAGGGGCGTTTTGCTTTTGTTCTTCCTATTAGCATTGAAAATAGAGAGAAAGAAGATAAAGAATATAAGGGAGATGCTGGTCACAAAATGTCTGTCTGTGTAGAAAAAACCTCTGAAGGGACAAACATCGCTATTCTAGATGCTATGGGATGGGAAATCGAGGAAAATGATTATCATATATTTGCTCCTCGTCTAATTCATAAATCTGCAAAGGAAAATCAATACACGGATGTGGAGGGTAGAGAGCTTTTCTGGTACATTATAAATAGTAAGCTTTACTCACCTGAAACAACAAAAATTTATTTCTCCACCGTTGAAAGGCAACATGCAGGATTTGGATGTGAGACTTTTTCACTACGCGATGGGGTCTCGTTTTTGCAAGAGAGAGATTTTTTTAATAAAATTCGGTCTGATGATGTCCTAATTCAAGAAAAAGAAGCCTCTCTCCATCTTAAACCAATCACGCTTCTTCCACCAATTTTTATGAGAAGTGCTCAATCAAAACGTCTTATTGCTCAGTATAGTGAAGAGTATCCTCGGGCCTTCCCTCAACATCAGGAAGAGGTAGAGGTTTTAAAAAAGATCCTTCCTAAACACGATGTTAACAACCAGAATCATTATATCGATCACAGATCTCATAAATATCATTTTCTTGCTCTGACAGCCTTGCTCGAGCTAGATACACAAGACGTTAAAAAGATGATACAAGAAGCAGGAGTTGTAGCACCTTGTCCTCCCATCGTGGAAGGGCAAGCTCCCCAGACATTGAGCGAAAGAGCCCTATTTCCTTCATGTACCGTCACAATCACTAAGTCAAAGTTATAAGCAATATATCCTTGATATTTTGCCAAAAAATAAAGTATAATCCGTAAAAAACAACCAATTTTACGAAAATCATGTCCGATTTTTCGCCAAAACAGACCTTAAACAACCCCGAAAAACAACCAAAATTCATGAAAAGGCTTATTGATCAAGAACTTAAGGAATGGAAAGAATCATCCGCTAGAAAGTCCCTTATTTTAAGAGGAGCCAGGCAAGTTGGAAAAACCTTTGCCGTCAGATATTTAGGGCAATCTTATCCTGATTTTTATGAAATCAATCTTGAAAAAAGACCAGAGCTTCGCTCAATTTTTGAGCAAAATCTCGACCCTGTGAGAATTTTAAAAGAACTTTCGATCGATAGAGGAGAGGCAATTGTCCCTGGAAAAACACTTTTTTTTCTCGATGAAATACAATCATGCCCTCAAGCTATTTTGTCTCTTCGCTACTTTTACGAAGAGATGAAAGAGCTGCATGTTATAGGAGCCGGCTCACTTCTTGAATTTGCTATTGAAAAAGTCGGAGTGCCGGTTGGACGTGTGCAAACACTGACAATTTATCCGATGAGTTTTGCAGAGTTTTTAGTCGCACAAGGAAACCATTTGATGCTTAATGCGCTTTGCGAGCAAACTTCTTTTTCAGAAATTATTCATGAAAAATTCTTAAAGCTACTTGCAGAGTATTTTGTCATAGGGGGTTTTCCAGAAGTTGTTAGCTCTTGGATAAATACACAGCAAATAAGTGAGGTCAAAGATAAATTAAGTACCATTGTACAAACCTACAGGCAAGATTTTGAGAAGTATGCCAAAAAAAATCAGCTCAAATATCTCAACTTACTACTTCAGCACATCCCCTTACAAATAGGGCAAAAATTTAAATTTCAAGGTATTGGAGAGTACCGAAAAAGAGAGCTTGCTCCTTGTCTAGAACTCATGGAAAAAGCGCACATCGTTCACTTCATTTATCATACAGCAGGGCAAGGCCTTCCTTTGGGTGCTCAAACTGACTTAGCCAAGTATAAGGTTATCTGTTTTGATATTGCTATGACGCAGCAGCTTTTAGGATTAGATATAAAAGACTGGTTTTTAAATCCAGAAAAAGCCTTTATCAATCAAGGACAATTAGTTGAAGCTTTTGTAGGACAGGAAATAATAGCGTATTCTTGCTCAAGCATAAGATCTAATCTTTATTATTGGCAAAGAGAGGCTAAAGGAAGTGAAGCAGAAATCGACTATTTAGCCGCTTTTCAAGGGGAAGTAGTTCCTATTGAAGTCAAAGCTGGTAAGGGATCAACTTTAAAAAGTCTTCATTCTTTTCTCTCTTCACATCCTAAGAGTTCCTATGGCGTCAAATTATCGACTCTTCCACGGAGTCAATTTGAGAAAATTAAATCTATTCCACTTTATTCTATCTTTGAAATTATAGAAGGCGCTTCTGAAAGAATTAAAAGCATATTAAATTAAAATTATTTGTTTATAATTACAATTTGTTGTAAAAATAAATAAAGAGAGGGTTATATGCTTAAAGCGCGTATTCAAAGTGAGGCTGTGCGCCATAATATCGATCTTTTTCAACAGATTATGGATAGTGAGGCACAGGTAACGGCCTATAAGGCTTTTGTCAACTGTTTGACAGGGAATATACGGTTTAATCAATTTGATTTTCTGAATAAAAATGAATGGAAAGAAATTACCATTCACCTTAAACCAGAGACCCATGAAGTTGAAGTGTTTGATAAGACACAAAAAGCCTTTGATATTAGCTTATTTGACCCTTTGGCGTATTGTGTCATGGCAGAGACTTTCTATGTCCTCCAATATATCTTAAAAAAACTCCCTGATTTTAAAGACTTAGCTGCTATTAAGCTTGAGGCTTCTATGGATAGAGCTTTCAATACAGATCTCGTACATAAAGCTTGGCATTCGATTGACCGTGTGAAAGCTGAGTCTCTTCTATCTGGCCAAGAAATAGGAACCTATATCTTTCGTCAAGATGAGTATGCTAAGGTCTTGGAAAAAGAACTCTCTACTAATCTCAAAGTAAAAGTGAAATGTGTGACATTGACTTATTTGGATGAGCGATCAACAATCAAAGATAAAACCTTGGTCAAGTATAAAAACCAGTGGCTTTTCTATGATAACGATCCTAGTTTGTCAGGAGAAGGTTATGGTGATGTGAGCTACTTACTCGATGCTAGCCAGGAAATTTTTAGAAAGCCCCTGGAACAGCATTAAGTAGAGAAGTTGTCGCAGCTTGTGTTGCTTTCTTCTCAGATAGACTAGCTTGAGATTCAGGTTGAGTTCCTACACGAGCAGACTGAAACCAAGAAGATTTAAATTTTAGCACAAGCCCAATTGTTATTAAAGGTACGATAACAGCTAAAAGAGCAGGGGAGGGGAGCAAAGCAAGAGCGCCACCTAAAGCTAAAAAGCCAAGTCCGCCCATTTCAATCTTATCTTTTGTGACTCTAGCTCGTAAAATCTTTCTCAAGTGTTCAGAAAATTCCTCTTTGGCAGCTTCTAATGACTGATAACGCTGGTAATCAATCTGATCATTTCTAATTTGTGCCATTTTTTCATCAAGTTGCTTACTTTCTTCATCTGTTAAATAAAGTCCAAATCGGGCTCTATTTTTCTCAAAATAAGCAGATAGATCTTTAATCTCTAGTAGCTGCTGTGCGTTGTTCATATTTTTGATAAAATCTGGCATAAAGTGAGTCAAAGATAGAGATGCATTATCGATAAATTGCTTTTCTATCACATAGGTCGTTATAAAAAATAGAGTTGGAAGAAAGTGAACAATCCAAACTGGCACTGGCGTTGCCATAGAGGCTAAGAAAATGGTCAGTGAGAGAATAGACAAAATAAGCCCTATACCATCCATGACTCTCTTTAGTTTGGCCTGTTCCATCATAAGATGCAGGGTTTTTTTACAAATTGGTTTTAACCCACCCTTAGCTGTTATAAATAGACCCACGTGAATATTGTATTTTTTGCAAAACTCAGGTGATAAAATCTTTTCCAAATTACCTGGTTTTGTGATTAATTTTATAAAAGCCTTTTTGTGCTTTTTACTAGGAAATCGATTATTCTTAAGGCAGTTTAGCCCATCGATAAATCTCGTTTTTTGCAAAAGATTTAACCCGTAAATCAAAGATCCTAAAATGCTGCCAACTATAAATAGAGATGTTCCAATAGTTTTAGACACATCACTTGACAAGGCAGCCGTGACAGCAGGAATGACCCTTTGCACATGGCCTAGTTGCATAGCTTTGCTAACTTTTGATATCGCATTGCTCGCTTTTTCAGATCTGTCGATCGCTGTTTCACTAACAAACTTATTGTAAGGAATGTTGGTAGTAGGTGTTATATGACTCATATACCTCTAGATTTTATACTCTAATTATAACTCAAAAATTGTTTATGGATCAATAAATTTATTGAATTATTGCGATTATGTAACTGACTTAAAACTAACGAGTTATAATCAGTATTTGGGCCTGTTTTTAATAGAAATGGCAAGAAAGATCAAAATACCTAAGCTTAAAAGACTTAAGAGGCCAGAAGGCATGAATTGAAAGGTTTTAAGATACCTTTGAGTAAAAAAGGCATCTAAAAAAAAGGTTAAAATAAGAGCTAGGTAAGGTCCCCACTTTTTCTTGGAAAAGAGGGCACAAATAAGCAGCGGCAGGCCAAAAACAAGCCCTGCTACAAGAGAGGCTGTACTTCCTGCTTTAAAGAAGCCGATAAGCCCCCCAGCAAGGACGATTAGGCTATAAAATAAGAGTATAAATTGCATAAAATTAAGGGTTTATAAGAGGTAATTGCAAAACTTAAGGTTCTGTCAAATTTCGGGTTCTTTTGAGCCGATTTTCGATTTTTTTCGTGGGGGTAATATCAACCTGCGTATATAACCCCCACGAAAAAAATCGAAAATCGGCCAAAATAATCCCGAAATTCGACGAACCCTTAAGTTTTGCAACTACCTCAAATTGACTTTTAACAAAAAGTGAGTATAATTGATACATGATCAAATCTCCAATAAAAAAAATGTATGACTGGACAGCTATCAAGGCAAAATCGCGATTTTCTTCTATGTGGCTTATCGTTGTTTTTTTCTTTGAAATCATCGTTTTTATCCCTTTAGATGCTCTCATGGTGTTGTTCTGTCTTGAAAATCCAGATCGTAAGTTTTTAAATGCGGCACTTGCTGCTATTGCCTCAACTGCTGGGGGAATAGCCGGGTATTTTTTAGGACTCTTTGCTTGGGATGTGATTAGCCCCTATGTTTTAGGACCCTTGATGTCTGCCAGCTTTTTCGACAAGATCTGTGCGCATTATAGCTTGTATCAAAATTGGGCGATTTTTATCGGTTCTTTTTTACCACTTCCTTTCAAGGTAATCGCTCTTTCTGCAGGGGTTTGTCATTTGAATCTAGGGCATTTTGTAACTTTTGTTTTGCTAGCTCGTCTTGCTAGATTTCTTCTCATTGCTAAAGCAGTTGAGGTCTGGGGTTTGCAAATTAAGATATTCGTCGATCGTTATTTAGGCAGGCTTATTATGGCACTTGGGGCTAAAATTGCGATTGCTTTCACATTTTTTTGGGCACTCGGTCAAGGATGATTATTTTTTCCCCTCAAGAGATTGAAAAAGCAGCTAGTTTACTTAAACAAGGGGAGCTCATTGCTTTTCCGACAGAGACTGTTTACGGATTAGGCGCACTTCTTTCACAAGAAGAGGCCCTTAAGAAAATTTATAGTGCTAAAGGCAGACCTTCCGATAATCCTCTCATTGTCCATTTAGCAGATGTGCAAGATGTGACTCAAGTAGCTGTAGATATTCCTGATATATTCTGGACACTTGCAGCTGCCTTTTCTCCAGGGCCTTTAACATTTGTTTTAAAAAAAGCTCCTGCTATTTCTTCGATTATCTCTGCTGGTTTAGAGACAATTGCTCTACGGTTCCCATCCCATCCCATTGCACAAGAGTTAATCAAACGAGCAGGTAGTCCGATTGCAGCTCCCTCTGCGAACCTCTCCGGAAAGCCCAGTGGCACACTTCCTTCCCATATTCTCGAAGATCTAGAGGGGAAAATTGCGGGCGTGATTGAAGGGGGAGCCTCTTCCATCGGTCTTGAATCAACTGTGATCAATTTAACCACAACACCACCTGTGATTTTGCGTCCAGGTGTCATCACGAAAGAAGAGATTGAACGTGTATTAGGACAAAAAATTCTAGATAAAGTTGAAGGACAGCCCGTCTTATCTCCTGGCATGAAATACCGCCATTATGCGCCTAAAGCCTCTATCAAGCTTTTTACCGATGAACAAGATTTCCTCTCTTACCTCTCTCTGCCAACTACCCACAAGCAAGCAACTCTTGCTAGAATAAACCAAAACTACACCAACTTTTTCCCTCTTGCAGCAACATCTCTTTATGCAACTCTACGCATGCTCGATGCTCTGGAGTTCACACAGATCGTGATCTTTTGCGACTCTGAGATTGTGCAAAATGCAGCACTCATGAATCGCTTGCATCATGCAAGTTTCATAGAGAGTTACCATGGGAATTAAAAGAATCGTAGAGACTGCCATCTATCGATGGGAAATTTTTCGAGACCAACATCCTCCACAAAGTAACTGTAAAGTGACTGATCTTGGATTGTCAATTTTACAAAATAGAAATGTAGAAAAACACACTTTACACAAAGTTATTATCACAGTTGCTAATAAAACATTCAGCACACTAGCCTATGTTATCCATAAAGTTGCTCGTATCAACCTCTATTTCTCTTATCATAAACTACTTGAAGAGATAGCCATTCAAAGATTTGAAGAAGCTTGCCAAAGAAACACTGTTAAGGAACTACCAGCAGCCTTAGCTATTTTAGTTATGAATCTGCCTCAACCTCAATTGAAAACTTTCTGTGAAAATTTAAAGTGGAAAGATTATTCGGAAAATATCCGAAACGCTATTCTAGATCAATTTTGGCACTATGATGAAACTAACGAAAATCTTTATCAAGCTTTTACTGCGTTACTTCAGAAGACAGAGGGTGCCTATCTGACAACTTGGGCAAATGCAAGACAATGGCATGTGTTAGAGCTTGCTCAGAAATTAGGAAGATTCTCTGAGACTTCTCTTTTTAAAGCTATATTACACTCTAAGCCTATTCAAGATGAGTCTTTGGAAAACAAAGTGGTCTTGATTAAAGACTATTACATAACTTTCAGGAAAGGGTATGGTAGTTGGACTGACGCACATTTTAAAGCTTTTTGCGCAACTGACAAGCTTCTACGACATCTCTCAACTGAAGAAGAAGACAAATATTATAGCTTACTGACAAGTTGGTTCTCTTATTTCGAAGATTTGAAAGATGAGCGCAAACTTGAGAAAAAAGAGTTAATACATCTGATGTTAGACGTCTATAAATCTAATAACGATTTAGATAAAATAGTTATTCCCTTGCTAAAGGCTGCCAAAGAACTTCGTACACAATTCAGCTTCTCTTGGCTAGCTGCTGAAAATGGTAAGTTCGGCGATCTTGTAGGAACAGATTACATTAAAGAGCTTATTGAATTTTTAAAAAGCCCTCTTTGGACAGAAGAAGAAACACAAAAACAGATGAGACTGTTTACTGAATACGCTCAAGATAATCGTGATAACATGGTTTTAGAGGTTATCCAGAAGCTCTCTTGAAGGGTACTATTTTTAAATAGTTGAGGAATCATGAGCTTTCAACACAAAGATCTTGCTGCAGGAGGATGGGCAAAGCTTTCACTCGTTGAACAACTAGCCAATATTGGCAGTGAGATTAGTAGGGCTATTAAAGCGCGTGGTGATCAGCAAAGATTTGATAATAGACCTCTTTCGAAATTAAGGTTCTGTCGATTTTTCGGTTCTTTTGAGCCAATTTTCAATTTAAATCGAAGGGGTAATATCAGCTCACGCATATGACCCCTTCGATTTAAATTAAAAATTGGTCAAAATAATCCAAAAAATCGACGAACCCTTAAATTCGAAAGAGGTCTAATGCTGTTCTTAGGGCTTTTGAGCTCTTTAGTTTAACTCTCAGTGATAAGAGATGGAAAGGGCGCTACTTTAGAAGACTTAGACGCCTACTTTTTCCACTTCGCTTATGCTGCTAGGATTAACCGCTAACGTCTTATTTCCTGAGTGCACTACCTCTCTATCTTATTGCTATTGCACCGTTAAATTTTAGTCTTCGTAAACCCAACTTCGATGAGCTATTTTTACAACAAGTATTATATACTTTTTATCAACCACTTCATAAATTACCCTATAATCTCCAACTCGAAATCTATAGTAACCAGCCAATTTTCCTTGAAGTGCAATAATCCAAGAAGGTCTTGGACTTTGAGGTAAAGTTTCTATTTTTTTTATTATTCGAAGTTGATCTCGATGAGGTATTTTTTTTAAAGCCTTCTCCGCTTCTTTGCCAAAAATAACGGTATACATTTATTGACCAAGATCTTTTTTAATTTTGTTTATTGCTACGCCCCCATTCTTTAAATAGTCAGCATGTGCTTTATCAGCATCTTTTATATCTTCTTCATCTTCAATTTTTTGCATTAATTTTTCAATTTCCTGCCATTCTTCGAACGAAATAAGTATCACCATTTTCTGACCATGTCTAGTGAGAGCATAGCGCTTATGACCATAAGCAACTTTACTAATCACATCAGCCATATTATCCCTTACTTCTTTACATGAAATAGACTCCATACCTAACGACTCCTGTTATGTACATATTATATATTATGTACGTAATTTAAACAAGTTATCATTTGTATATTATATTAAACATTTATTTAAACTTTACTTTTTGGATTTGTTTGTTTAAAATATCTTTATTAAAATTGAAATATATCTATGGTTTCAAGTATTTCCTGCGGAGTAAAATCTTGGATAAGCAACCACAAGTGGCTCTCTGCGTTAACGCTTGGGGTGGTTATAGCTATTTCATTGACGTCGCTAGGGGGACGGTTTGTGTCATGGATTAGCCAAAGGGCTGGAACGACTAAGAAAGTAGATGATGTAACTAAAGATCTATTGTCTTCCAAAAAGTCGGATAAACAACCTATCACACCTATACAAAAAATTCCAACCCATGAGATTCTTAAAGAAGTTATAGGAATTGCTCAAAAAAACCATAAATTCTCTGGATTTAACCTTCCTTTTATCAATTCTCAACCCCCTGCTTCAACAGATGCTTTCTCTGGCATAAAGAGTCAAATGACACTAGCTCAAAATGTTCGTGTAAATGGTATTGGATGTGTTTACAACTGCTATACTTGGAATAAAGAACCTTCTCTTGATGCACCTATACCAGATGTTATCAAAAATGCAGCTGTATATCTTCCAGAAGATATGACGATATCAGAATTTGAAGAGATGCGTAAAATGGCCCAGCAAAGCGTTGTCTCTAAGAAGGGGCTGACCGGTGAGCAAACCCAAAAGTTGGCGCTAAATCTCGGAGGAATTGTTATAGAAGCTACTTTGCCTTGCAAAGCAAGCTTTTTACTAGGTAATAAGCGAGATGATGTTGACATCCATTATATATTTCAAACAGGACTAAATTTTGCAGGAGAAGGAGGGGGAGGAATTCCGCTGACTGATTTGAAAGGTGGTAGTACAAAGATAACAGACTATTACAAGCGGAATGCTGAAGCTGCTATTTCCTCTGCAATCAAGAATAAAAGCGATGTGTTAGTATTTAACGCTGGTATTGGAACGGGATTTTTCGGTGGAAATTATAAAGAGAGTGTTAAGCAAGCGAATATTGATGGAATTTGTTCTGCTTACAGGGAAGCTAAAAATGAGGAAAACACACTTCAAGTCATTGTTGTTGGCTTTTCAGAAGCACAAAAAAAACAATTAAACGACTTAGGAATCCAGACTGTAAAGGCAGATAAAGACACCGTTGCAGCTCTTTTAGCAAAACACCTCAGAGTGTCTCTAACCATTGCAGGTGATCCTATGTCTATCATTGGTATTCACGGTCCTGGATTTTGGTGGGAAACTGTTGGCTCTGCCTCTGATGAAGAGCGAGCTGCTTTCTTAACACCTTGCTATGTTCTGGGCCATATTCCTATCACTGTTTATTCAAAAAAAGAGCAAGCAACAAAAATCGCTGCTCTTTCTGAATTCATGAGAGAGCTGGAATAACTTCAGGCTCAACCCATCTGCCGTGCTTTTTGATCAAGTCGACAAGTCTTTCACAGGCTTCCTGGCTGTCGATATCTTTTTCAACGCACTGTTTACCGACATAAAGATCGATTTTGCCAGGTTTTGAGCCGACATAGCCAAAATCGGCATCGGCCATTTCACCAGGGCCATTCACAATGCAGCCCATAATGGCGATTTTAACGCCTGGCAAGTGAGAGGTTCTTGCATGGATGCTCTTTGTCACTTCTTGGAGATTAAAGAGCGTTCTTCCGCAGCTAGGGCAAGAGATAAAATCTGTTTTAGATTGTCTCATACGAGCTGCTTGAAGAATATTGAAACTTAAAGTGCGTAAAAGAGATGTCTCATAGGGTCCTTCTAGCCAAAGACCATCACCTAGCCCATCGCAAAGAAGGGAGCCACATTCGGCTGCTGCTTGAATGATTAAATCTTCTTTAGAGCAGTTATAGCTAAAGTTTAAGATCACAGGGATCGCTAATTTCTTCTCTTGCAGCCAGTCGAAGAACTTACGGGCATAATGCAACTTGTTATCACGAGGACTTAAGATGATTAAAGAGGGGAGTGAAGACTCAATAGAGGTCCACTCTAACTCATCTGTGACTCTGACTACATTGAGTGTCTCTGGAAAGAGTAGTCCCACACCTGTTTCTTCTAATCTACTCAGTAATCTAAGTGCTGTGTCATTTGTCACAGGTTTTTTAAAAGCGATGAGATCAGCACTTGACACTTTGAGCTTAGGACGTCCTAAAACAACATCACAACCGATTTCTTTATAGAAGTCAGTACTTGTAATAGCCTCTTCTTGACCAGACAAAATCACGGTGCCATCTCTATGCATTGAAATATTAGAGGGAAGCGTCACTGCTCTGCGCTTGATCTCTTCAATGTTTCTATGAGATTCTGTGAAAGGGGCAATGCCTTTTTCAAGATACTCTTCACCAAATTTTATCAGACGTTTGCAAGGGTCTATTTCAAACCAAGGATCTTCTGTCAAAGAGACTCTGATCGTATCACCAAGTCCATCTAAAAGAAGAGAGCCAATACCCATAGCTGACTTAATTCTGCCATCTTCCCCTTCACCAGCTTCTGTCACACCCAAATGAAGAGGGTAATCCCATCCTAAAGCCATCATTTCAGCTACAAGAAGACGATAGGCGTGCACCATGACTTGGGGGTTGGAGGATTTCATAGAAAAGATAATATCGTGGTAGTTGTTCTTTCTGCAGACTCGTGCAAATTCAAGAGCAGATTCAACCATCCCTCGAGGGGTATCGCCGTAGCGGTTCATGATTCTATCAGATAAAGATCCATGATTCGTGCCAATGCGCATCGCACGTTTCAGGGTTTGACATTTCAGCACAAGAGGGGTGAACTTCTCTTCGATTCTTTCTATCTCTTCAGCATAGAGAGCATCTGTGTACTCAATCACTTTAAAAGAAGCTCTCTTATCGACGTAATTACCTGGATTAATTCTGACTTTATCAGCAAATTCACTCACTCTCATCGCAGCAGGAGGGTAAAAATGAATATCGGCAACAAGAGGAATTGTATAGCCTTTTTGGATCAGGCCATTTTTAATGCCTTCACAAGCGTCAGCTTCTTTCATGCCCTGGACTGTGACTCTGGCAATCTCACATCCCGTGTCAGCAAGGCGCATGATCTGCTCGATTGTCGCCTCAACATCTCTGGTATTCGATGTTGTCATTGACTGGATGCGGACAGGATTATCTCCTCCCACTTTCACAGTGCCAACAGCCACTTCTCTTGTTTTCCATCTGGCTGTTTTAAAAATAGATTGGCAATAGCGCATAAAGTTTCCTTATGAGAATTGATATTCTAGAAACTATCTTAATTGTTTGCTATCATAAATTTAATATAGTTTTTTTATTAAATATATGGTATAATCGCTTTCAAATTTATTACTTTACAGGTGTAATTATGGAAACTATTAAAAATATTTCTAACACAGCACTCTTTCAGGGATTCAAGTGGCAGGATCAACCCACAAGCCAAGTGGCTAAAATTGCCGTAGCTATCATTTTGACACTTGCTGCCGTATGGTTACTATATAGAAGGCATCAAGTAAATCTCATCGCTAAACAGGCAAGACTTGCCGATGTGTTTAAAACAGAAACTTTTGTAGATAATAACAATAAGACGCATACAATTCCTAGTCAGGCTTTAAATTTTGAAAATCCGGAAGAATCTCTAAAAACTTTTAAAACCAATTTTTGCCAACTCCAACTCATGGCGGGGAGAGAACCCTTTTCAAAAGCCGATAAAATAATGGGCGCTCTTTTAGGACAATTCGTAGGAGATGGCTTAGGAGTCTCAACAGAATTCATGACAAGAGAGCAAGCAGAGCAGGTTCTAAAATTAACTCCTACGCTAGAGTATGCAACTCGTTTTGATTCTAAGCAAATGAGAGACATTGAAAATCAAGGAGAGGCAAGACATAAGTGGCGTCTTAATTTTCCTTTCTGTGCGGGCACTGATGATACGGATCAGGCTATTTTAATTGCGAGAGCTTATGCTCAATCTATAAAAGATCCTAGCCAAACTTTTGAGCAGCATTTTGCAAAAGCTCTTCTAAAATGGAAAGATGAAGGTGTTGCAGGAAGAGATTTTTCTGAGCAAGCCGGAGGAAGACTTAACAATGATCCAAACTTATCTCATACAGTTTTTACTCGTCCCACATGCTTAGGCTTGGGCGGCCTTGTTGGAGCTGTATTAGATGAAGACACAAAGCAATTCATAAATAAGCCACAGCAAATTGCAAAAGAAGTATGGCAGGCATCTCCAAGGCCAACACCAACAGGATGCAAACCTGCAGCTAATGGGGCTCTTATGCGAACGTCTATCATTCCTGTCATCATTAATCAACATTTTGAAAAAATGGAAAGAAAAACTAAGCAAGCTTGTCTTGTCACACATGCCGATCCTCGTTGTGTGGCTAGCTGCATAGCTCTTAATACAGCCATCTTTAGGTTGATTAATGAAGGCTCTGTCCAGGACGCCAAAAAAGAAGCTTATCAAAAAGGTTTAAACGCTCTTGAAAAGCAGAAAAATGCATTAGACTCTTTTGATTTTGAGAACTGTCAGGAAAAAGATGAGTACACAGACGAAACTTTAGAAAAGTGTATTAATGCAAAAAATCTTGATGAGCTTAAATTGGCTGAAGGATTTATTGGGTATACTTATAAAGCTTTAAGTGCAGCATTTTGGGCTCTTAATCAGGCTAACAATCTGAAAAGATCAACTCAAAAATCAAATGAAGCAATTTTCAGGGAAGTGATCACACAGATTGTAGGAGAGGGAGGTGATGCTGATACCAATGCAGCTCCAGCTGCTGCGTTAGTTGGTGCTTATTTAGGTTATTCTTCTATCCCAGATAGTTGGAAGTACCTTCGCGATCAACATATCCTTGTCGAATTAGCTAATATGGCATTTAATCACAGTGAGCAAGCTTAAGGCCGATAATTCCAATGATGATCAAAAAGATCGAGATCAGTCTAATGATGTGATAAGAATCACCAAATAGAACAATTCCTGTGACAACGGTGCCTGCAGCGCCGATGCCTGCCCAAACAGCATAGGCAGTTCCAATAGGAATTGTCTTCATCGACTGAGAAACAGCAAAAAAACTGAGAACAATAAATACCACGGTGATGATACTTGGAATGAGTTTGCTAAATCCATGGCTATATTTTAAAGCGATGGTGAAACAGATCTCAAAAAATCCTGCAAGCAAAAGAAATATCCAAGCCAGTGACATGAGAAAGTACCTCTAATTATACTCTGACTATACAGCTCTATTTTTAAATGTCAACAAGGGTTTGATCTGGAATTTAAAAGGCAAATTTTCGATTTAATTGGGTATAGCTCAGTCGAGATCTTCTATATTTGGTAGTTTTATTTGATATATTTGATATATAGGGCTACGACATATAACTATGTCATCTTCATAGCCATCTTGAATCGTCACACTCTGAAAAAATTTCGTCATTAAATCTCGAACAATTGGAGTCACCTTCTTCTTTTCGTGAATACTAATAATAACAGATCCACAAGGTTTGATTATTTGTGTTAAAGCTTTTGCAAATTTTTCCTCTTCATTCCGGAAAATGTTCCATAAGAACACAGTGGCCATATCAAATTTTCGATATGGATAAGAGGTCACGTAATCTTCTAATGATAACTTTGTAAGCTGCTCTTCTTTTATACCTAAAGCTTTTGCTGTTGAAAACTCAGAATCATCAGGATCAATCGCTGTTACTATTGCGCCAGCTTTTTGGATTTCCCAAGAATTTTCTCCACTGCGACACCCAACATCTATACAATTTTTATTTGAGAATTGAATTCTTTTACTTAAAAAAGCAATAAAAGACTCTGCTTTATTTTTTTTCATACTTTTTATTGTACCAGGTGTGATGCCATGTGACGATAAAAAGCCACTTACTGATTCGGTCATTAAAAGCTCCTAAATTACACTAATTATACCATAAATAATTAATGTTTAGAAAAAGAATATTTCGAATAGTTAGTTAAAATAATTTTTTACTATCTTTCGGTAATAAGAAATTTGAGTTGTTTCCCATTTAATACTTTTCTTGAGTTCTTTGGCCATGAGTTTGGCAACAAGAGGAGCCGCCTCAAGGCTCGCCCCAGCATTGAGTAAAAGAGATCGTGTCCGCCGTGAAAGAACATCTTCGATAGTTCTTGCCATTTCATGTTTGACTGCCCAGATCACTTCAGCTTTGGTGTAGGGGAGAGAGGAGTGTATCTTTTGTCTTAAAGACGGTGTCTTGCGCATGAGGGCTTTGATCTCTTTGATCTGAGTGCCATAAGTTGAGAAATGAGCTGTTGGATCGAGTTTTTTTTGATAGCCATGAAGGCGTAGTGCTTTTGTCTCACATGGTCTAGGGGAGAGATGAGCTGTTGTGATGGCTTGGTTAATCACATCTTCTGCCATCTTACGGTAGGTTGTCCATTTACCACCTGTGATTGTGATCAGTCTTGATTGTGAGACTAAAATGGTATGATCTCGAGAGAGGGCAGCTGTATTTTTACCGTCACCACTTTTAACAAGAGGGCGCAGCCCTGCAAAAACACTTAAGATGTCTTTTTTAGTGGGTGCTTTTGTCAAATATCTAGCTGCATAGTTGAGAAGAA
>CAYUZN010000028.1:0-18563 GCA_964449295.1 uncultured bacterium
GTGTTGGAACAGCCTGTATATCATACTGCTCGAAGGCTTCTGGGTTAATTTCAATAGAGGCATTTATCCCCTCTTTACGTAGCTCTTGGATTTTTTTAGAAAATAAGGGAAAAGAATTGTCTGGGATCCCACGTAAAATAAAAGATCCATGAGTTTTCTCCAAAAACACAGAAAACTCTTTCCATGACTCTAAAGGGAGAGAGAAGGAAACAAAAACCAAGCACAATTCATGACTTTTTTTAAAATCTTCTGGCGATTTCTGCCCTGTCTTTGTTTTCGAGCTAGATTCTGGTTGGGGTCTTGGCTTAGAAATTAGCTGGTTGTCTGGATGGCTGGATAGCTGGTTGTCTTCCCAATCTTTACTCTGTGAAAAAGATAAAGCGTTTGCCTCTGCTTGATTTATTTGTGTTGTTTCTTGCTCTAATCTCTCTTTTCTTTGGCAGCAGTCTTCTTCCTGTATAGGAGATGTGTACATCTCTTTAAGAAAGAGTCTAGCCTCTTCATCCAGGGGTAATGTTGATTCTCTGATCCATTGAGCATCTTCTTGAGCTAAGAGAGAGCCTGTTAATAAAAGAGAGATAAAAATCTTATTCATGGGGTCCCCCCTTATCGCTTAAAGCCACTTCTTCTATGAGTAAAAAAGATCCCTGTTGAGAGACTTTAGCAGGGATATGCTCTATATGAAATTGACGGGTGTAGATGCCTTGTTGATCAAAATAAATGGGAATTTTTTCTTGTTCTTCAAGTTTTATAGGATTGCCTTTAACAAGAATCCATTTAAATCGGCCTACTTGTTCTTTAGCCCAGGTAAGATGCTTTTCATTGTCTCCATCAAAAAAAAGAAGTCCTGTGGCAAGAGATGTATGGTGTAAAGGATTAATTTTTGTTCCTTTTTGAGCAAAAACTTTGCCTGTATGGTTGTGAAGATCCTCTTTTATGGTAAAAGAAGGATCTAACAGAAAAGACCTGGTTTTTTGAGCCTCTTGTAGACCTTTGACAGGTTTTGGATGGCTAGCTTGCTCTAGCAGAGATTGCTGGAGAGCTCCCCATTTATCTTGCAGAAAAGCTTCTGTCATTTTCTTTTGAACCACTGTGGCTAAACTCTCTTCTTCTATAGGGAAAGAATACCCATTATAGCCAAAGTCTTTAGCTGTGATGAGGGTTGAATATAAAAGAGAAGCGCTGATCAGAAGCCATTTATAGTTTGACATAGGAGCCTCCTAGAAGTTTTGCAAGGGCTTCTTTGACTTTAAGGCCGGAAGAAAGAAATTTGTCTAAATCTCTTTTGTGAGTCACCATCCAATCAATAGCATCTTCCACAGAAAACCCTTGAGCCTTGAGCTCTTGAAGAGTTTGGAAGTTGTCTGCTTTTGTAGAATAGAGGGCAAGTGAAAAGGGATCTAACCGCAACTGATTAACAGAAAACGACCCATCTCCTTTATTATAAATACAAAGCTCTGAGTATTTACCTTCGACTAGTCTTAAAGAGGAAAGAGCCATCTCTTTAAAGCTGTCAATTTGCATAACACCTTCTTTTTTGAAGGCATTGACTGTATCTTCGTTCTTCCCTGCGATAACAAGCCAGTTGGAATTCTGAAAGACGGCTTTAGCTCCTGGAGATTTTTCAAAGTCATCTGCTCCTTGAGTGGCTGTCAATAAGGCTCCATTGTATTTTCTCAGTCTTCGGGCTAGGCTTCCCATAAAGCCTTCCATCTGAGGGCTCTTTAAGATGTCCCAGGCTTCATCGATACAGATAAAGCAGCGTCTTTTACGGTTCCCTAGAAACACCTGATTAGAAATAGTGAGAATCAAAATTTGGAATATAACAGCTTGAAGATCGGCAAGACTTTTTAATTCTTCTGTTTCTATGACGACAAGATCACTTGTAAAATCGATCTTGTCTTTGCCATAAAAGTGGTTTTTGTAAACACCATCTTGGCTAAATTTTTTTAGACTCTCTTTTAAGCTCTCGGTAGCCCCTATCATCAGCTCTGAGCGAAAGAAGCTTTTCTCTCCTAAGAAAGCCATCACATCATCAACTGTGGCATCTTTTCCCTTTTTCTCCCAAGCTCTCTTAACCATCGTGTAGAGGATATCTGCTCGTTGTTTGTCGATTTTTTCAGTAGTCATCGCCATGGTTGCAATGATAGAAGAGACCATTTCAAGGGCACTATTTAAAGCATCTGGATCACTTGTATTGACAAAAGAAAACGGGTTAAGGTGGAGGTTGCTTTTTTCTGAGAAAGCTAAATATTGCCCCTTAAAGACATGACACAATTTTTCAAAACTTCTACCTAAGTCTAACACAAACACACGAGCGTCTTGCATAAGTTGGTTGGCAATCACTTCTTGCAGAAAGACAGATTTACCAAGACCTGATGCACCGATAACAACAGTATTGAGGTTTCCTCCGGTAGCAAAAGGATCCCAGGTTGAGATTTGTCCTTTTCTGCCTGTAAGAATCACTCCCTGCCCCGAATTACCAAGAGACTCGGCAACAAAAGGAAATAGGTTCCCTGTCTCTGATGTCAGTGTGGTGCGCATACAACGCATCCGTTTAAGATTTTTGACATAAGAAGCGTCTTCTCCCCATCCCATAGGAAGAGAGGATAGAAAGTCTGGAAGATGGAGAAATTTGTTCTCTTTGAGTTTAAAACCATTCTTTTGAAAGATGGCTAAAAGGATCGATTCTGATTTAATGTGGGAAGAGCTTTCTGCCCACAACCCACAGCTGAATCTTGTCTCGACAAATTTCTCTCCTTCTAAGAGTTGTTGATGCACAAAGAGATTTTCTTCTCTTTCTCTGGGGATGCTGGGAAACATGCGAACAAGTGAAGAGAACTTGGCTTGCCTATCGACCATTTTTGCTTTGAGACGAAAGTGAGTCTCTTTTTTCTGTTGATGAGGAACAAATATCCCATAATGAAGAAAAAAAGGAGACGGGATACGATAAGACGTATTAAGAAAATCCCCAATGAGTTCAGAGGTTCTGTTAAGACTCCATGTATCAGGAAATTCAATAGCTTCATATGTTTTAAAAAGAGATGTTGCCGTTTTCCCATGAAAAAGAAGACCATCTTTTTTGACTTCTAAAGCAGAGCCGGGAATTGGGATCTGTTTGCAAATGCTTGTATTTTTGTTCCAAGTCTTACGGGTATGAAGTGCAGGATCTAGATCAAAGTTAATAAAGCCTGAAAGAAGCTCAATTAGTTGGAAAGGTTGTAATTCAACCGCTGCATTAAAGTGGGAAAATGTCTCAAGAGCTTTAGCTTTTTTTTGCACAAGCTTATCTAAGAAAAGAGGGAGATTAGTGATTTGGGATTTGGGTTCACTATAAGAAAAGATGAAACGAAAAATCCTCGGAGGGACTTCTCCCTCAACCGATTCTTTTTGAAAAAATTCTGATCTTTTTTGGGTGAGTTTATCAAAAACACCCCCTTTCTGTTTACCAGGTGCTGACCATAGATCTAGAAATCTATTGATACGGTAGTCAGCAAAAAGAAGAGATTGCAGGGAAGAGCCTTCCTCCCCTATCTCTCTAACAAGAGTAGAGAGTTCTTTTTGAGTGTTGAGGCTGGCTCCTAAGATAGGCACAACTTCTATGACAAAGCCTAAACTGCTTTTATTCTCATAGATCTTTCTCTCTTCATCGAAAATTCGATAAGGAAGAAGATCTGCTAGATAGTCGGGATCAAGAGTATCGCAAAAAGCTGTCTCTTCTCTTCCCATCTCATCTAGATCGGTATCTTCAGAGAAAAAATTCGCTATCTTTTGACCAAATTTATCAAGAAGGGTCATGAGTTTTTCCTTGGGAAGATTTAACCAGCATCAACTCCCCTGTCTCTGTTTTGACAAGATGGAGTTTTTTCTTTTTCTTGCGAGAGGGCTCTTCTTTTTTCTCTTCTTGCTTTACGAGAAGAGCCTCTCCCCTATCTTTTATAAAGCGGTCTTCTCCTTCATCTTCTTCGATGATGCGGTCAAGGACTTCTCCTGCAGGAGCACAACCAATACCTCTACCAGCTGGACAATCAAAATCAGAGTTATAAATCCCGCAAGCCGAGAGAAAAGTTAAAAGAAATAGTAATGAAAAGAGAAGAGGTCTAGGGCTTGTCATGGGAAGATCCTTTTTGTTTCAGGAGTGATTGCGTTTTTCTTTCAAGAAACTTAAGAGATGGAAAGGCATCATAAAGAGTGCCGTTGATCTCTACAGTGGGAATAACAGTGAAAACATCCGGCTGCTTGACAAAACGGTAAGCGTGCTCAAAGGCCTGTGTCTCTTCTAAAAACTCCCACTGTTCTAAAAGAGGCAGCGGCTTTTTCAAAAACTCCATGGCTGTTTGCATGACAAAGGCTCCTACTTTGACATCTTTTTTCTTCTCCATAAAACCTACGGTAGTGGTAAAGAATAAAACCTTCTCATTTTCTGTCAGTTTTTCCAGACACACCATCAGCTGAAGAGTTAAGAGATCTGTAGGATCGGGATGAAAGATCCAATAGACTTGATCTGTATCGATATATTTTTGTTTAAATTGAAGAAAATCGTTCTTCACAAAAGTTAAACACTTAGGACAATTCAAAGAAAAATATTCGACGATATGGATGGGTGCTTCAGGTTTTCCAAAGGCAATTTGGTATGTCTCACTTAATTTTTCAAAAGCGTGGAGCTGAGTAGATAAAAAAAACAAGAAAAGGATTGTAAGCTTATTGATCATGAAGAACTCCCCTCTCTAATTTCTCGTTCTCTTTCTAATTTTGTTTTGATATTTTTCTCACCCACACGGACCGTTTTTGTGAAAACGACTTCAATAACTCTGCCAGCTTCAATTTGGATAGACGGCTGTAGCTGTTCAGCTCTTGTGATGTAATAATCTGCAAGCTTACTGAGAGCGGTTGCTCCCCCTTGAAAGCCACTGTTGCGAAACATGTCGACATCGAGGATGGTTTTATCGGAGTTAACACGCGATAATTTCTCTAACGTTTGATTATTTAATGTGCCTTGAACACTCTCCCCGACTCCTTGTAAAAAGGCTGCAAAAGCAGCTCGTGCCATCATTTGTCCTGATTTATCAACGACCACTCCTCTGAGGCCTTCTCTGCCGTCTTCTCCTGACGCGTAAGCAATAACTTCTGTCTCGACAAAAGATCCGTCGCGTTTAACAAGGGTCATTCTTTCAGCTCTAATATAGACACGCTCATTCATGATGTCGCCAATGGCATTCCCGACGATGACACTTCCCTTTAAAGGAACTCTGACCTTTCTAGGGAGTCTTCCATTATCAAGTGGTCGTAAGAGAACCATACTAGGGCCTGTTGGTTTTTGAGTAGCTACACTGCAATCAGCTCCTGTCACAAGAACAGCTTTGACAATAGTTCCTGCGGGAATCTCAAAGAGAACATTTCTCTCCTCTTCTTGATCTTCAATTTCCCAGACTCTGAGTTGAGGAGCTGATGGAGAAGGGGTCTCACCAAACGACTCACCTGTGGTTGTATAGGCAGACACCTGATCGTCTGCTTTAACAGACAATTTCTCTATTTTCTTCTCGAGATGGTGTTTTGTTTCGGAGAGTTCATGTTTAAGTTCTTCTTTTTCTTTTTCAATGAGGGTCTTCTCCTCTTCTAAGTCGAGAACGCGTTTCTCTAAAGATTGCGTACGGACACTGACAATATCACTAAAATTTTCGAGATGTGTGAGACGGACATTTTCAGCTTTAACGTCTTTTGAGACAAAGTCTAAACGATTCTCAACGAAGTTTTTGGAAGGTTCTGATGATTCACCTTGAACAAGGATAAAGATAGCCAAACAGACAATCGCTCCCGCTACAATAAACAGGTAAAGCTGGTTCTGTTTCCTAAAAATCTTATCCGAGATCTTTTCAATTTTTCCTTTTTCTTCAGCAGTCATAAAATTCCTTATTATTTATTAAATGCTATGATGCAGAGAATCTGTTCGTTTTTCTTAATCTCATGAGCATTTAAAAAGACCCAAGAGGAGTTTTTTTGTTTGAGGGCCTCTGAGCTGATAACAATAGGCGTCTTAGCCGTATTCTCAATCGTGTAGAGGATGATAGTTTCATAGACTCCTTCGAGAACTTTAATAGGAAAGACTTTAAGTGGAGATGGCAAGGAGAGATGATCTTTATCTAAAACAGCTCTTTCCCCATAACCTCGCGGAATGCCACCTTCTAAGATCTGATTTAAAAATTCAACGGTAGGAGTTTTAGAGGACATCATTTCTGTATCTTCCGAACCCTCTTCATCTTCAGGCTCCTGTAAGATAAGGTGCTCTAATAGTCCTTCTCTTGTATGGACGATGAGATCTTGGACAAAACCTGAGTTAGTAATGACTGTGAGGGTAGCAGGCATGAGAGGTGCTCCCAAAATACTGATGTAGGCATGACCTGTGTCTTTATCAATATTAATGGAAAAGATGTTGGGGTCTGCAATCACCTTAAGAATAGCTCCCGTTTCTAAAGAGATGCGGTTATGCGTCTCTTTAGAAAAAGAGACGTGGATAGGATTTTTTTCATCGATGGTCTTTTCTGTAGATGCACACAGAGAAGAACACAGTGATAAGGAAAGGAGTAAGTGTTTAAGTTTTTTCATAAGTCAGAGCCTCTTTTTTGAGTGATCGAAATAGGAGTTTTCCATTTTCACAGTGAAAGCCAAAAGTATATTTGACTTTTTCTCTATCTGCACAGACGGGGGTCTCTCCTGCCTTACCAATAAATAGGAGAGACTCCCCTTCTACGATAAAGCTCTGGGTTTTTGATTGGGTATAACTGCGCTCTATTTTGAAAAAAAAACTTTGGTCGTTCTTCAAAATGTTGCTGGTATCTTGTAAGAGTTGTCTTTTGGCTTCGTGGTAAAAGGCTGGATGAGTGTTTTCAAGGATGATGCGGTTTTTTTTATCTATATCAAAGGGTTGGCGTGTGAGAAGCATCTCTGCTAGAAAATAACCCATCTTCTCCAAATATGTATCAGAAGTTTGAGCATCTTCTATCCATAAAGCAGGTCCGTTTGTTGGAAGAATGACAATGCGCTCTTTTTTAAAAAACAAAGAGATGGCTAATAAAAAAACGACTCCTCCTAAAAGGACAGAGAAAAAAAGAAAGATGTTTCTCTGACTGGTCAGTTTTTTGACGTTCTTGCTTAGGTTGACTGTATTCATTTATTTAACCCACAATCTTTTGGATGAAGAGGGAAGGTTCACTTTAAGGGTCTTATTAAATTTGTTCGTAGGCAAAAACCAATAGATGAGTCCTATAAGATAGAATTTAGGAAGACGCTTGAGGGCTTTATTTATAATGTATACCAATGTCATACCTACACACGAAACAATCAAGAGACTATCCAAGATCACTCCTAAAAAAAATGGAATTGCATAAGCTACAAGTTCATTCACAGAAAACGTGATCACTCTCATAGGACTATCTAAATATTTGAGTAAGGCACAATCTTTCATGTTCCTACCGTAGAAAGGTGATCGATAATCTTTGGCAAGTACCCTAAAATAAATCCCAACAATCCCCAAGAAAGAAGAGGAAGAGGAGATCCTGTCGTAAAAGCTTTAAAGACACCCATAAAACCAGATGCGCTCAGCATGATCATTCTCACCCATGGTTTGAAAATGAAATTCTTGCAGTCTGTGGCTATGCTGTCTATTCCAGCTGTTGTGCCTGAGTCACAATAGCCTTGCGTAGCAGTTACAAGCACAAATACAAAGACTGCATAAGTTAAAAAAGACGGACTAAATATGACCGCTTTAAGTTTTTTGAATGGAATGTTTTTCGAAAGATTCATAGGAGTCTCCTGATTTAAGATGTCTTCGTTTATACATCTTGTATATTTTGATGAATGATTAATATCAAGATCAATATTATGAAAATGATTCATTTGATACATGTTTCATAAAAATAAACACGCGCTTTTTTTATCAAAAGACGTCTTAGATTATCAATCGATACACATGCAAATTGAATAAAAATTGGATTGCTAAAAAATAGATAAAACAACAAAATTATTTTTACGCTCAGTTAGAATGTGGATATGTTTTTTTGTGTAAAAAAATACAGTGAATGCATAAGCTGCTTTCTTTTGGCTGAAAGTTTATTCATAATTGAGCTCCACAACATAAATAAAAGACGGCATGGCTAGGCACAAAAAACAAGAACTATTGAAATCAGAAACTCAAGAGAAAACAAGAGAGAGTAAGACCCTATCTAAAGACGAATGGGAAAGAACATGTGTTACTGTCAGAAAGGGTCTTATCAAACAACTAAAAGATATCTCTTATTGGGAAAGAAAAAAACTGAGAGAAACACTTTCAGATGCAATTGAAGGATTTTTACTATACAAACAACATATCAAACCAGTTCCTATAGAACCTATAGAATCTGTTTCTTTGTTAGATCATCTTAAAAAGAGCCTGAAAAATAAAATAGAATAATTGTTCAAGCGTTATTTTTATTAAGAAACTTGCCCATGCTGAGATAAAACAGTTTGTACAAACTATTTATCTTTATTTCGAAATCTCATCTTATTTCCTTGTCTTGGATTTTGATCCAGACTTTCTAGTTATTTAAGTAACTTCCTTGCAGGAATAACGTTTTTTTTGTAACACTTCTTTTTCTAGAATCCCGGTTATATCTTTAAAATGTCTCTGATTTTAAGCAAGTTAACCGTCTAAATTCCTATGAATTCAGTCATTTAATTTTTTGTATTCCTGAATATTTTCCCTCTAAAAATTAAACGCGAAAAAAATTTTAATTACGCAAAACGTCTATTCTTGGCATCTTCTGCCGATTCTTAGCAAATTCCAACAAAGCATTTAGATTACACGGATCACCATATTTATCAATATATTCAAGAGTCGGTCTATCTCTATTAATGCAAGATGGCTGCACTTCTGATTCTCTTACTAGACTGTTTTTTTGTATTTCTCTTAATGCATAGAAAAAAAGAATTATTAACCCGAATAGAGAAAGTATAACACTTACTTCAGATACAATCTTAAATATCCAGCAATCTTCTTTATTGGAAAAGTTTAAAAGGCAATCGTTTCGACGAACATCAAACTGGTGGCTAACATATACAATAATAACAGTAATTATCGTTGTTAATGTATAACGATTCCAATACCTCCAAGTTACCAATCCTTCTTTTAATACTCGATCAGCAATATGATCTACTTTTCTTGCTACTTCTACTGTTCCACTCAATATGGCTCCCCCTAATGCTCCACCAGTACAGAGATATACTAATCCAACTGTTGGAATTAAGGGTGATAACGCAACTCCTGCAATAGCGCCTCCTACCGTTCCTAATCCCATTTTTATGACCATATAAATTTCTCCTTCCTGTTTTTAGTGTCTTTGTTAAAAAATAAGGAACATTCGAAAAATTCGTCAAATGTGCCAGTTTAATGATCAATCTTAGCCTTTTTCTAATAGAAAAAACAATCTTTATCTTCCTAAACTGTCTGAAATAATAGACAAAAATTCCTAAATTGAATAGCTTTGACAAATTCATTTTAAAAATTGGAAAAAATGTGTGTGGCTCAAAGACAGCCAATGAGCAATGGCCTAGAGCATTCTTTACTCAAGCGATAAAATGTAACTGTCATATTCAATAAAAAATTGTAAGAATGAAATGATAAAAAAACGATTACTGTTTATCGAAGATGAAAAAGAGATGATAACTTTCATTAATCTCTACAGCGATGCAAACAACTACCATGTCTACTTTGAAGCAAATGGTGATAAGGGAGTTGAAGCGGTTAGAAGATTACAACCCGACTTAGTTCTATTAAACATCTTGCTTCCTAGAGAAAAAGGATTTGATATTTGTGTTAAAATAAAAAAAGATCCTCTTTTAAACAACATCCCCATTCTTCTTCTATCAACAAAGAGCAGAGATCTCGACATAATTTTAGGCCTGGAGTTAGGAGCAGATGACTACATAGAAAAGCCATTTTCTCTCAGAAATCTTTTTCTCTATATTAAGACCCTTCTTCATCAAAAAAAAGAAAATCTCTCTTCTGTTTTTACCTTTGGAAAATGTTTGCTCGACACAGAACGTTACCTCCTCCGTAAAAATGGCCAGATTGTTCCCCTTAGTCTGTCAGAATTTTGGGCACTACGCTTATTACTTATAAATAGAGGGAAAATTCTAACCAGAAATCAAATATTAAAGGATGTCAACACTAACAAGACTTTCAGCATGAGTCATAATGTTGATGCTCTTCTTTTTTCTCTAAGAGAGAAATTAGGAGTTGATGCTGATTGGATTGAAACTATTGGAAGTGTAGGTTATCGCTTTAAAAGAGAGTGTCACGGTGATTTATATATACGGCAATAAGCTTCTAACGATGCTTAGGACGAATATGCACACCCCCACTTGCTGTGAAATAAATCTGCACCCACGTTGTTTCATTACCATTGTCAGCACCAATTGATTCTGGGAATTCAACATAGGGATTAGCTAAATCCGCACCTTTGTCCACCCATGCTTCAACAGAGCTAGTGACAAGTTGCTCATAGGTCAGATCTCCCTCAAAAACTTGTGGGAAAAATTTTGCAGGCTGGCCGTTTTTTGTACTCTTAATAAAATCTCTTTGATCTTGAAATTTTTGCTTATATATTGCAGAACTAAGAACATGTTTCCATCCATGTCCATCATGATAGGTGTCATAATAAGCAATTCCATCTTTTGAATAGGTTGTTTTCTTTTTTTCAAGACTTTCTTCTAAGCAGGCTTTAAGATCTTTTTTCTTTGCCTTTGGTCCTGCCCCAAACATAATTTTCAATTCTGCAGGAACGTTATATATAGGATCATAAATTTTGTAGGTTTGTTCTAGTTCTTGTAGCTGTTCCTGATCTGCAAAAAACACCGTCTGAGTTAGTTTTTCTAAAACTGCAAGAATTGTGTTTCTAGAGGTATGTTCCAAGACAAAATCAAAACAATCAGGTGTTGCAAAAATAGCAGCATAATAAAGAGGAAAATTTCCAAACTTGTCTGCATGTTCTAAGCTTTTGGGTTCAAAAGATACCAACGCTTTTACATTATAAAATTCTTTGTCAAAGTTAGTATGCATAGTCGCACAATGAAGAGGCATGCGCCCATTTTCATCCAGAGCATCTGTTTTTGCTCCTCTAGTTATGAAATCTATGACAAATTTCTGGGTTAAGCTTGCTACCACATGTAGTGGCTGCACATGTTGATTTAAAGGATTAAGTAACACGGGAGTGGGCTGCAAGAGGTCCCAATATTGCTTGTTTAATGCGTCTTGTGATGCATACAAGGTTGAAGCAAAGTAGATGGGTGTCCTTCCATACTTGTCTTCTTTTGCGGCATCTGCTCCATGAAGAAGAAGATACTGTATTAAATTGAGAAGTCTTTGACCTGTCTCTTCTATATTTGGTGGCTGTTCACCAGAATCTGCATAGAGAAAAAGCAGTAGGTCAGAAGGCTCTCTAACTTCATAACTAAACATATACACACAATAATGCAGTAAAGTCCATCCTTCGTATTGAGCATTAATGTCATAGGTTTCTTGTAAAATACGTGTGTAAATTTCTTTAGGACGCCCAGAATAAATAGTACTTATTTCATCAACAAGATGATCGATTATTTGTTTCTTCTCTTGATCAGAATTTACAAGGGAATCAGAACTATCTACCATCTTGAAACTAGAGTCTTGAGAATGAGAACCAAGAGAATTGACACTTATGTCCATAATATCACCTAGTTGTTAATAGTTGTGAAAGAGATACCCGAGTGTAGTTAATGGAAAGTTTCTAATGCAACAAAACTTTCGGTCGTTTGTCTGCTTTTTTAAACGAGAAATCTAAAGTCTTTTTCAACTCTGTCTAATCAAGATTGACTACCCATTATTGCTTGTTTAGCTAAAATAAATGCATTAGACTCTGATTATATGAAAATAAAAACCGTGCTGATATTTAGTATAGGCATTCTCATCGGAGGACTAACTGGAGCAAGTCTTCCTTATGCTTTTACAAATCCAACCATCCTTCCAGAACTTGTTCTCTCCTCCCCTGTGGTTCACAGAAAGGCCTATTCTCTATCTTACGATAGCAGGCATAAGAACCCTAACTGGGTATACGAGTATCTTACTTCAGATAATTGTTTAGGCAATCAGGAACGCTCTAAATTTGAATTTCAACTAGATCCCTTGGTGCCAGGATCTTTTCAAGCAAACAATGCAGATTTTAGGGGTTCTGGATTCGATAAAGGGCATCTGTGTCCCGCTGGTGATTGGAAAAACGAGTTAATGGTAGAAACCTTCTATTTTTCAAATGCCAGTCCACAAACTCCTCAATTTAACCGAGGATATTGGCGTAGTTTAGAAAAACACATAAGAGAATTAACAAAACAATACGCAGGCCTTCATGTCTTCACAGGTCCTCTTTATTTACCTCATCAGGAGTCTGATGGAAAATTTTATGTAAAGTATCAGGTTATTGGTGAGGGTTTTGTAGCTGTCCCCACTCATTTTTTTAAGGTTGTTTTCACTCAAGAAGATAGCGGAATTACAAGTGAAACTGCCTACATTCTCCCAAATGAAGCTATTGATGCTAAAACTTCACTAGAAGTCTTTCAAACAACAGTGGAAAAGATCGAGAATTTGGCTGGGTTTATTTTTCAAAAAGATCTACGTCCTTTAACTTATTAGACAAGCGCTTTTTTCTAGAGCCAAATCAACCTCAATGTTTTTCTTAAAATCTAAAAAAAACCAATAAAGCTATAAACGTTGTGAAGATTCTCTTAAAAAAATTAGATGTACAATAACGATATCCCCTATGCTTTTAAATCATTTAAAAAGTTCTCAATATTTCTAAAAAAAATATCCCAAAAATAAATGGATGGACAGATGGATGTCCATAAAGATGGAAATCCATACAATAAACAATAAAAACATTTGGGAATCCAGAAAAAAATTATTTACTTAAATTAAAACTCAAACTACAGTTAGGTTTTTAAGAGTCTTTCTAAAGCGAGGATTTGTTATGTATAAAATTGCCATCTCCAATCAAAAGGGAGGCGTAGGAAAATCAACTACTGCTATTAATTTAAGTGCAGGACTTGCTCTTGCTGGCAAAAGAGTACTGTTAGTTGACCTAGATCCGCAAGGGCACTCGAGTTTGGGTCTTGGAATTAAAACAGAAGATCAACAGACAATCGCTGAACTTCTATGTCGAGACGGTTGCACTTTAAAAGATGTTGTTCGACAATCCTATATCAAAAACTTGGACATCGTTCCTTCCGACAACTCTCTGTCAGCTGCAGAAACAATCTTGGCTCAAACTCAAGCTAAAGAGTTTGTTTTGAGAAAAAAACTAAAAGATGCTGATTATGATTATCTTATTATTGACACATCCCCTACTTTTAGCACTCTTTTGGTAAATGCCTTTTTAACAGCGGAACACATTATTTTACCCGTTCAATTAGACTATTTTAGCTTAGCGGGCATTCAATCGTTTTTAGAATCGGTAAACTTTACAAACGATAAAGCTGGAAGTCTCATTGATCATCGTATTGAAATCATGGGCGTTTTGTTTACTTTTTTCAAAACACGCAGCAATTTATCAAAACGTGTATTAGAAGCCCTTAATGATTTGTTCGACAACAAAGTGTTCGAAACTAAAATCCCAGAAAACGTAAAACTTAGTGAAGCACAGGAATCTAGCAAATCGATATTCGATCACGATTCTAAATGCACTGGAGCAAAAGCTTACAAAAATTTAGTCAATGAAGTTATAGAGAGGTTACATGTCAGGAATTAACGATCTTAAAGAAAAATCTAAACACCAACTCAATTCCATGAAAGATAAAAAAATAGGTCTTTCTGAAATGATTGGAAATCAACCGGATGGGAAACTGGATAACCATAAACATGGGAATACAGCAAATCAACAATCCAGTCAACCAACAAGCAACTCAGCCACGCAACCAGCAGACCATATGCCCATCAATTCAACAATCCAGTCATCCGGCAATCTTTTTTTATCTGAAGGGGAGCATCAAATGAAACGCTCACAGAATCGAAAACCTCCTTCTTATAAAATGACCTTTAATCTTCGAGAAGATATCTATACTGCATTTAATAAACTGTATGCCCACCGCATGTTACAAGGCCGTATGACAGAAAAATCAGAAATGATTTGTGAAGCTATCCAGTGTTTAATTAAAATGGAAGAGCTCAATCAAAACAAAGACAATAATTTGTGAATATGAGACAAAGAGCGGAATATAGGATGCTAAGGAATGCAACATGATCGACAATTGGGCTAAAGAAAAATTAAAAGCATCTATAAGAATCGAAGAAGTAATTGATCATCTTGATCTTCATCATAAATTGGACCTTAAGCAATTAGGTGGCTATCTTGTTGGGAAATGCATCTCTGGTCATGAATCAAAAAGTGGACAGTGCTTGAGGCTCGGACAAGGCTGGAGTCAGTTTCATTGTTTTAGCTGTAATGAATCCTTCGACATCATCGAACTCATCCAATTAGAAAAAGGTCTTGGATTTTTTGAAGCATGTAAATACTTAGCAGAAACATTTCGTAGCGATCTACTTGAAGAACTTCAACAAAGCAGCGTATCTCTTCCCGAAGAGAAAAAAACTTTTCCGTTATCAAGTCTTTACGAAATGGTTTTTCAGTATGGGAAAGAGCTGTTGTTTAAAAAAGAGGGGAAAGAAGCCTTTGAATATCTCACCAAAACTAGAGGTTATGATTCATCTAAGCTTCAGTCAACAGAATGGATTTATTGGCCTAGAGACAGTGAAATCAGAGAACACCTGAAGTCTAAATTGCCGGCTGAACGATGCCATGAAGCTGAAACTATCAAACTCAATGGAAATGGTGGAGATTTGTTCAGATCGGCTCTTCCTTACAGAGATAAATTTGGAAAAATCTTGGGATTTGCAAAACGAGCAACTATTAAAGAAGGAATTTCAGACTTTGAAGGACAGATTCATCGATGGAGTTATACGTCTGGGCTTAAAAAAGATGACCTTTTTAACATCCATAGATGCAAACGTGAAAAACAGCTTATCCTTGTTGAAGGACTTCCAGACGCAGCTTATCTTCCTAGTTTAGGCATAAAAAATATCGTAGCTACAGGTCAAGGAGATCTATCCTCAAAACACATTGAAAGCCTAAAGATCTATGAGATAGAAAGCGTTATCATCGTTTTTGACAATGATGCCAAGAACGATAAAGGGGAGATAGGCTCTATTGAAAAAGCCAAAAAAGCCTCCGATCTTTTAGAAAAAAACGGAATCAAAGCTTTTATTCTTCCACCACAGTTTCTGTCTCCGTTCAAAGATCCAGATGAATATGTAAAAGCAAATGGACCTGAATCTTTTAGTCGTTTGGTTCAAGAAAATGCACAATCTCGCGTCAAATGGCTTCCCTCATACTTCACTTATAAAGAGGATCTAGGAACAGACCTGGGTCGTTATTCAGCCTTAGAAAGGGTTTCTGAGGCCTACGTTCAAATAGAAGATTCTTTTGATAAAGAAATCTTCAAACAACAAATAGAAGCGATTTTTGGGCTTAATAAACATGAAATTGATATCGTCATAGACAAAGCTTCAAAAGAGCAAGAAAAAAAAGAAGAGGAAAAAAAATATAAGAAAATTCAAGAAGAAGTGCAAAAGCATATCTCATTAAGAGAATTTCATAAAGCAGAGCAACTTCTTTCTAGTTTGAAAAAAGAAAATAAGAAAGAAAACCTTTCTCAAAAACTCCATACCGTAAAAGATTTTAAAGCCAACTTGTCACTAGCTAAAGAGGGACTAAAAACTGGATATAAGTCCCTTGACTCCATTATTCGCATTCCTCGCTCAGCTATTACTATTATCGCAGGAAGACCGTCTCATGGTAAAACCACAACTCTTCTTAATTTCTATGTAAATATGGTTAAACTTTATCCTACGAGGGAATTCTATTTTTTTTCCTATGAGGAAGATAAAGATCAAATTTTTTTAAAAATTCTGAATATTCTTAGCGCAGATCTTATTGATGAAACCAATAATCTTGCTAATTTGGAAGGATATATAAAGGGTGGACATAGTGACCGCCCTCAAATCAATAGAGCTTTAGCTCAACTTGAATCTATGACAGATAGTCACAGAATTGGGGTCTCAGATTATCCCTATTTTGTAGAAGATTTGAGTAACTTTATCGCAACTCTCAAAGAACGAGAAAAGCTAGGAGCTATTTTTATTGACTATATTCAAAAAGTCAAATTTAAAGGCAGAACCTCTACAAGACAACTTGAACTTCAAAAAATATCGGAAATCCTTCTTGAAACAGCCAAGTTCAATTCTGTTCCAATCATTTTAGGAGCTCAGTTTGGAAGAGGAACTACTAAAGCTGAGGTGTTGCGCCTCGACAACTTAAGAGAAGCTGGTGATATCGAGTGCGATGCCAATCTTGTTCTTGGCATCTGGAATGAATCTAAAGAAGCTCCTAGAAATGATATGTTCTCAAAACGAACTGTCGATTTAGAATTTGTTGTTCTTAAGAGCCGGAATGGCCCATCTAATCAAACTACATCGTTAGAGTTTGATAAACCATTATTTACCCTTAAAGAAAAGAGCTGATTTCTATGGAAAAAACAAGGAAAAATAAGAAAATTGAAAAAGAAGTACAAGAACTACTTTTAAATTCTGAAACTCCCATAGAACCAGATTATAAACTTACTGTTGTAAATAAAAAATTGCATGTTATAGATAACAAGACAGGAAAAACCATCAATATTAATACTGTCGAAGATTTACAATTACTAGGTGTTTCTCTTGATAAAGTTAATCGACCTGAAAGTAAAGAATGGGAATCTGCTGCTGCCTCTCTTCAAAACTTTTCCCCAAACCAGCTTTCTTCTTTAAAAAACATACTCACTGAAATGGTGCCTAGTACTCAACGATCTTTGATCGAAGAGGCCATTCAAACAATAGTTGAAAAGTCTTCAAATAAGGAAACTTTTGCTCTTCCTTCCCATCCCTTGATGTTCACTTTACTTGCCATGTTTGCTGGAAAACCAGACATGATCCCCAGACGCTTACTAACTAAACCTCATTCGGAGTGGACAGAAAAAGATCAAAAAGAAGCGGAAGAATTCTTTTCATCAATCATAAAAGTAGAAAAAAAATACGAGGGAAGTGATGAAGAAGCTAATTCAAAACACATCGCTGTAATTAGCGACAACCCAAAGGTAGAAGCTTCTGCTCAAATAGACATATCTCTATTCAAAACAGATATTCAATATAGAGAAATAAGTTTAGCTCTCTATATCAAACGTACTTTTGGAGCTGAGGGGTTAAGGCATCTTTTAGGCCTATTGATTGGTTTGGAAGAAAACTTCAGAAAAGGGCATTTTATTTGGAGTGTCAATGATCATTTAGCCAGATTAGGGCATAAGAAAAAGGCTAATGGCTCTTATCATCATGAACTAAAAAAAACGGCAAGCGAAATTATTAGAATCTTTCAAAGCCTTTTCATTACAGCCAGAAGAAAAGATGGAAAAAGCGAAACAATTCGGGGAGAGCGACTTTTTAGTATCGATGGCTTTCAGCAAGAAATATTTGATAAAGTCATCATTGATGAAAAAATTAAACTCAGGGCTACCGATTTCTGGTATAAGAATGCATTTGATCCCAAAGATGGGCAGTCAGCAAAATATACAAAGTTGCTCAAAAAGATCGCACAAGAGAATCATCGAGAGCATTCTTTAACAATCTACTTAACTCCTCTATTAGCCATTTTTTGGAGAATGAGTCCTCAACAAAAGATTTCGGTTAACAATCTGATGGATTGGTGTCATTTAGGATCTGAAAGCAAATATAAATTAAGAGACTTAAGATCCCTTGAATCTGAATTAAACTATATGAAAGAAAATGGTTATTTAGGCGAGTGGACCCATACAGGAGAAAAGGCTCTGCCTTCCGAATGCGAAGCTCCTTTTGGATGCTCTCTTACTTTAACCCCACCAGATTGGCTTGGCCAAGAAGTAAAGCTGATCCATTCCAACAGAGAAATTCCATCCTTAGAAAAAACCGAAAATACTATCATAGATATTGAGGAATTCAGAGCAATTCACAAAAAATCTCAACAAAATTTAAGACAATTTGGTAATCATATTGGTGTTACAGGTCAAATGGTGAGCTATCTTTTGAATGAAAAAAGACAAATTACCAGAGAAATATCTGACAAAGTAAGAGCTTTTGCTGATAAATTCTTGTAAACAAAATCGACCCTGGTTGTTCACCTTAGAGAGCTTTTTATCCCAACTTTAAAAAAGAGATCCTTCATATAGAGAAAGTCTTTTCCTTAAACATCTATAAATTCAACAACAAAATGCTTGTAAACAAGCATAAACAAAACCGACCCTTCTCATTCACTCTGTTAGAAAAACATTCACTTTTACGAAACCATAAAATCTCTTGTTGTTTACAACCCAGACCATCTTTTTTAAACAACCATAGTATTAAAATAGATCATTTGTAAACAAGTGTAAAAAAAACCGACCATTATCGT
>CAYUZN010000029.1:0-10531 GCA_964449295.1 uncultured bacterium
TCGGATTTCTCGCAAGTCGCCTATGACCAACAGGATATGTCAACTTGCGAGAAACCGAATCGGCATTAAAATCATCAAATCTGGCCCTCAAAGCGAGTTTTGCAATCACCTCTTAGAATTATAACAGGTTTAACACTAATTCGATATTTTTTTAAGTTCTTTTCTGAAAATCCACTCAGGACCATTTCCAAAATGGTTCAAAAGATAATCGTGAAACCCCTTCAGAGCGGCTTTATGACGTCTGATTTTTAATTCTTTTTCTTGAAGATTTTTTTTTGATCGCAATAATTTTAATAAATGGAGTTCTAAATTTTTAATACAAAATAATTTATATGTATGAAATAACTCGGGGATCAAGACTTTTAGCGCTATGAAAAACCTTTCTTTAGGCGAGCAGTTGCGTTTAATCCATAAAAATCTATTGCGCCACCAAAAATAGGTTGTATGAACACTTCCTCCAATGAAAGAGGCGGACACTTTATGCAGTAATTTAGCTCCTTCGCATACTTGAATCTCAAAACCTGCTCTTTTAGCTTTCATGCAGAAATCGGCTTCTTCCCAAAATAAAAAATACGCTTCTTCTAAAAGACCTATTTTGTGAAAAACTTCTTTGCAGATAAGAATACAGCACCCACACACATAGTCAAGAGGCTCCTTTGATAAAAAAGAATTCTTTTCCCCTTTCCCAATCAAATCAAAATTGGCTGTTTGACGATTCCATTTCCCACCTAGATGATCAAGTCTCTCCGGATCTGAAAATAAAGAGGCCCACCCTCCCAAGATTCCTGCTAGAGGGTGTTTTTCAGCCGTTTCTATAAAATTTTTGAGCAAATCTTTGTCAACGATTGTGTCGTTGTTCAATAGAAGTACAAAAGAATGGTTTCTTTTTAAGGCGTAAGAAATGCCAACGTTATTCCCACCAGCGTATCCCAAATTTTGAGATGTTTCTAAAATTGTTAGGCTTGGAAATTTTTCTTGAATAGCAGCGACAGAATCATCACTTGATCCATTATCAACAACGATGGTTTCAAAATTTTTATACGAGCTCTTTTGTAACGAAGCCAGACAGTTCAGCGTATCTTCTTTCCCATTCCAATTTAAAACAACAACTCCAATTGACATATCCTTAAGCATAAAGATCTCATTGGATTATTACAAAGTGTATTTTGTTCAATCGGTTCTTCCAAAAATTGTTTTTGTTATTTATTATGATTACATTTGAGGAGGGCATATGTCTATTAAGTCAATCGAGCTGGCTTGGATTGTTGTGAAGGATCTGAAGAAAGCCATCAAGTTTTATACGGAAACAGTTGGGTTGAAACTGATGGAAGAACATGAAGCTTTTGGCTGGGCAGAATTGCAAGGATGTGAAGGTGGAGCAAGACTAGGAATTGCTCAAGCAAGTTCTGAAGAACCAGTTCAACCTGGATCAAATGCCGTTGTGACATTGACGGTAGAAAGCATTGAAGAGGCTACCCGAGATTTGAAGAAAAAAGGTGCAAAACTTATGGGTGAAATGTTGGAAGTTCCTGGGCATGTGAAAATGCAATCAATGTCAGATGTCGATGGTAATCACTTACAACTCGTGCAGAAGCTATTTTAACGAGAACGTTGAATGAGTTCGAGTGCTTGAGTGAAAACCTCTTGCGGTGAAATTTGGCGTAGACAAAAAGGCTCACGACATTTTTTCTTGAGACATGGTGTGCATGTTTGATGCTTTTTAATCACAGAGCAGTTGTCCACAAAATAAGGCCCAAATAGTTTAGGGTCGGAGGGACAAAAAAGAGTGACAGCAGGAGTTTTCACAGCAAAGGCAATATGCATAGGTCCTGTATCTCCCACAACAAAAAGAGATAGTCTTTGAATAAGAGCAGCTAGTGTATGGATAGACAAGTTGCCCACGCAAGGAATGCTTAAAGGAAGAGCGTTTGCAATCTGTTGGATGAGTTTTTTTTCAGAAGGGCCTCCAGTTAAAATCAGCGAGCAGCCCAAGTGATTTTGCAAGCGCCTGCCAAGTTCGATAAAGTTTTCAGCAGGCCATTGTCTATTTTTGTCTTTTGCACCTGGATGCATGCCGACTATAGGAATATGAGCAGGGATATGTTCGAGTATTTTTTGTGCACAAGTTTTATCAGTCTGATTGCAAAAAATTTCCATATGAAAATCAAAAGTTTTTCCCCCAACAAGAGAAATGAGATCCAACCGTCTCTGAATTTCATGGATGGGTTTGCGTTTGATGGTTTTTGTTAAAATAATATCCAGCCCTTTATTCATGTCTTGATTGGCAATGATTTGACTGCTCCCAATAAAAGCGCACAAAGGAAGAATAATTCTTTGAGAGGCGTGGAAGACAATTGTTGTCCCAATTTGTTTTTTTCTTAACATCGGCAATAGTTTGATCACAGAAAATAGAATTGGTTTTTTTAAGACAAAAATGTCATTGAGATGAGGGTTGTTCTTAAGCACATCTTTTCCTAAAGGAGTTGTTAAAACCCCAATATAAGCTTGAGGGTAGGTGTAACGTAGAGCTCTAATAGCAGGTGTTGCCCACAAAGTATCTCCCAGACCTGTCGTTGAAACAATTAAAAATCTTTGATTGCTATCGGTATATTTAGGAAGTAATTGGCTGAGTTTACAAAGCCCTTTTAGCAATAAATTTTTAAGCTTTGAAATCTTAAGAAGACTAAAAAATTGCGATAGCATATAAGAATTTTTATATTGAAAAATGAATGATTATACACATCTTAAGCATGAAAAGTATAGTAATTTCTGAGAGTGAAGTTCATGGATGAAAAAATACTCGATATTCAAGCAGACAATCTTGTCAGTAAGATTAAGCACTACTTAATCACAATGATGGGGATCACGGTTGCAGAGGCAAATGATGAAGAATTTTATCGTGCTTTGTGTTTGACCATTCGTGAAGAGATCATGATCAACTGGACAGCTACAAAACAAACAAGAGTAGCTAGTAATAGCAGAGTTGTGCACTACTTGTGTATGGAATATATGCCAGGAAAAATGCTGGCTAAAAACATTTCCAATATGCATATCACAGATCTTATCAAACTCGTGTTAAAAAAAGTCAAACGAGACTTGAAAGCGTTATACTTCATAGAACCCGATCCAGGACTAGGCAATGGAGGTTTAGGCAGGCTAGCATCTTGTTTTTTAGATTCTTTAGCCACACAACAGTACCTTGCGATCGCTTATGGTCTGAGGTATCAATATGGTATTTTTGAGCAGGAGATTTGGAATGGATCCCAAGTCGAGCGTCCTGAAAAATGGCTTCTCCATGAAAATCCTTGGGAGTTCCGAAGAGATATGCATGCTGAATCTATCTGTTTTGCAGGACAAGCTGTTCAGAGAAATAATAAGAAGAATGTCGAAGTCTACGATATTGTTGATTATGAAGAGGTGAGAGCTGTTGCCTACGATTTCCCCATTATTGGATATAGAGAAGAGGGGAATGCTAATGTTGTAACTCTTCGTTTATGGACAACCAAAGAATCTCCTCGTAATTTTCAACTACAACGATTTAATGCTGGTTTTTTAGATCAAGCAGCCGAAAACACATCTCTCACAGATATTCTTTATCCCAATGATAACAATGAAGTGGGTAAACGAATTAGGTTGAAGCAGGAGTTTTTGCTAGTAGCAGCCTCCTTACAAGATATCATCAAATCACATATCCGTCATTTTCACGATATGACATTATTTGCAGAGAAAGTGAGGATTCAAATTAATGACACTCATCCAGCGCTGGCTATTGCAGAACTTATGCGGCTTCTCATTAGAGAGCACGATTTTGGCTGGGAAGAGGCTTTAGAGACTGTTCAGACATGTTGTAGCTATACCAATCACACGGTTCTTAAAGAATCGTTAGAGGAGTGGAATCAAAATAGACTCCATTATCTTCTGCCCAGACAATATCATATTATTGAAAGATTGAACTTAGAGTTATGCACACGCATTCGCCATAGATTTCCTGGCAATGAAGAGTATGTGCGTGCGATGTCAATTCTTGAAGGTGGGCAAATTCGCATGGCGCATCTCGCTATTTTTGGCTCACACACGGTCAATGGAGTCTCTGCTCTTCACACAGAAATTCTCAAGAAGACTATTTTTAAATATTTTTACGAAATGACACCTGAAAAGTTCATTAATGTGACAAATGGCGTCACGCAAAGACGATTTTTATTGTTAGACAATCCAGGATTATCTGAATTTTTGACGAAACGAATAGGCTCAAAGTGGATTGCTAATTTAAATGCTCTTGAAGAGATTGCCAAGTACGCTGACGATCCTGCCACTCAACAAGAGTTTCTCGCCATTAAAAAAGCATGCAAACAAAAATTGATTGCCTACATTGCAGAAAATAATCCCTTACGTGATGCCAAAGGAACTCCTATAGGATTTTTACAACCCTTAGGTGAAGAGGCTTTGTTTGATGTTCAAATCAAACGGATCCATGAGTATAAAAGGCAGCTTATGAATGTCTTGCACCTCATTATGATTTATCATGAACTGAAAGGAAATATTGGAAATAGAAAAATTAAACGCATGGTCATTTTTTCAGGAAAGGCAGCACCTGGCTATGTCACTGCTAAAAATATTCTCCGGCTGATTTTTTGCATCGCAAGAAAAATTAACGCCGATCCTGCCGTGAATCAAATGCTCAAAATATCTTTCATTGAAAATTACAATGTCTCTAAAGCAGAACAAATTATTCCAGCAGCAGATCTCTCAGAACAAATTTCTGCAGCAGGAACAGAGGCCTCTGGCACAGGCAATATGAAACTAGCCATGAATGGAGCGTTAACAATCGGCACAGAAGATGGAGCCAATGTTGAAATGAGAGAAGCAGTTGGCAATACGTGGTGGCCTTTTTCTTTTGGAAGAACTGCCCAAGAAAATGAAGAATTAAGAGGGCACTACAACCCTTGGGATATCTACATGCACAACTTGCCCATTAGGCAAGCCATCGATGCCTTAAGAGATCATACATTTGCCATCAATGATGAAGAGCATGCTGCTTTTACAAGTCTCTATAAATCTCTTCTTGAGCCAGAAAATAATCACCTGCTCGACCCTTACTTTGTCGTCAGTGATCTGCAAGCTTATTACGATACTCAAAAAAAAGTAGAAGAGCTCTATGCAACACCAGACAAATGGGCCCAACACGCCATTCACAATATAGCCGGTATGGGCAGGTTTTCTTCCGATAATTCTATCCATAATTACGCTAAATTGATCTGGAACCTTCCACCGTGTCCTTTAGGAAGTAAGGAACTGGCTCGTGTGCGTGATGAATACAGCGAACACGATAGGTGTCGTATTTTGGGCTAGCTTTGCAGGTTCCATTTTTGAGTCAGACGAGTATAAGTTCCATTCTTTTTCAATGTCTTGAGCCCTTTATTAAAAGTTTCAATCAGGTGGGAAGAATTCCCATGTAGAGTGATGAGCCTTAAGCCTTCTTGATTAAGAGGGGGCGTAGCAATTTTTAGTTGCCCCTTATAAAGATTGTTGCAGTAAGAATAAGCATTCAATGTGTCGATCACAGCCCCATTCACAACACCTGTTGCCACAGCATTAAGAGCCTGCGCATTAGATTCATACTCTCTTTGGAGAATACCTGGATATTTTTCTAGAATCAAAACACCAGGTGAGCCTTTAATGACGGCAATTTCTTGCCCTTTTAGAGCATCAAGAGAGTTAGCCGTTGCTTTAACTGGGACAACAAGCACTGGCCCTAGAGAGAGATAGGAATCGGAAAAATCATAGGTCTTTTCGTGAAACACATAAGGCTCTTTATTGGATAAAATACCATTGTAATCTTTATGCTCTAAGCCGATAGTGAGGTCACTCCAGCTTTTATCGTAGACAGCAATCGTCATGTTTTCTATTTTTCCGATCTCTTCCATAAGCTCGATACTAAAAGCTCTTAGAGAGGTTGCTCTTTCAGGAAGATTAAGAGATTCCCACGTAGGATCAAGAGCTACTTTGTAGGCAGGTGATTTAAAAACACTCATGCTACAACTTGCAAAGAGCAAAAACAGAAGATAGATCTTTAAGGTCTTCATAGGTATATTGTAGAGGATCATGTCAATCAAACCAAGTGTTTCTTATCTGCTCGTTAATTTTGGGGGACCTAGATCAAAAGAAGAGATCTTCCCTTTTTTAAAAACTTTATTGAATGATCGAGATGTCATTTGGTCGGGACTTCCCTCTCTTTTTCATCGTTTGCTATTTACACGTGTTGCAAAAAAAAGAGCTGTCAAAATTGCACCTGATTATGATCTCATTGGAGGAAAATCGCCCATTTACGATGATACAGAAAAGTTAGCTTCAGCTCTGCGCGCTCATTTAAATGCCCCTGTCTATACATTTCATCGCTACATTCCAGCTACTCATCCACTCTTTTTAGAACAGATCTCACAAGAGACCTCAGGTGAAATACGCATTCTACCATTATTTCCACAATTTAGTTATGCGACAACAGGCAGTATCGCCAGATTTTTTTTAGATCACCTATCACCTTCTGTCATAAAAAAAATGCGGTGGCTTTGGTCATATGCAACCGATAGAAATTATGTACAAGTGATGCAGCAGACAATCCGTGATTTTTTAGACAGTCATAACTTGATAGACAAAGAGACCGTTTTATTTTTCTCAGCCCATGGTGTTCCAAGACGGTTTATCTGTATGGGAGATCCGTATGAGCGTGAGTGTGAAAATTCTTACAATTCCATTAGAGAGGCTTTTCCTGACGCGCAAACACTTTTGGCCTACCAGTCGAAGTTTGGGCCTGGAGAGTGGCTTCGCCCTTATACAAATGATATCTGTGAACAAGTTGAAAGCTGGTGTGGAGATAAAAAAAATGTTGTTTTTATTCCTCTGACATTTACCTCAGATCATATCGAGACGCTTTTTGAAATAGAAAACCTTTATCTACCTTTGATCACGCAAAGAGGTTTGAAGGCTTTTCGTTGTCCTGCCTTAAATCACAGAGAGGATTGGATCTACTGTTTACTTAAGATGATGGCGCGAGAAGATCTTGTGCCAACACAAATGCTCGTGCGTCCCAACCTTAAGAAGTGCTGCTCTCGGGCTTGTATTCAGATGTGAAAAATTGCGTGGCAACGGCAGAAATTTTCTTCAAACAAGGTGCTAAAGGATCTCCTAAAACCTCTTTAAAAGAAAGCGTTCCACCAGATTGTGGCGGAAGAAAATATCGAAGATGCTTAACGAATTTTTGAATTTTTGTGATGTTCTGAAGATCGCATCCGGATAACTCTGGATAAGCTCCTGAATAGGAGTCTATGAATTGATCTGACTGTAATAAGTAAGGGACTTTGGTCTTTAAGCTGTCGGAGGTAGTTGGTTTTCGAGAAAATTCTAATTTCTTACAGGAGTTTGTTGGACTATTTACTTCCTCTTTAGAAAGAATCTGAGTTGTATGGAGAAATTCATAGACTTTGGTTATAGAACTATCTCTATTTTCTATAGAGAGCTCTTTTTCAAGAGCATCAAATTCTGTTTGAGAAAACGGAAGTTGGTTAGAGAAAAAACACCATTTGACTGACAAAACGGTGAACAAAAGAGCAGAAGAAAGAGGCGCAAAAGTTAATGAATTATAAAAAAGGAACCACTGAAGCGCTGCAGCTGCAATAGCCCCTACTTTATAAACGATAGAAACAGGTGATCGTTTATCTAGGCATTTCTCTAGCTGATCCAATTGATCATTAACAGTCTCTAATTGTTTGAAATTGATAGTATTAATAGTATTTGTCATAGAATCTCTTATAAATTTTAAATAAATTATATATAATTCGACATTATAAGTCAAATAATTATTTCAAATCGTTGATAGTGAATAACTTATGCATTCTTCTATAAATAAAGATGGGAAGTCTCAAATTTTACCATGGGTTAATAAAGCAAGAGAGCAAC
Organism: uncultured bacterium; assembly: GCA_964449295.1. Taxonomy (GTDB): domain Bacteria; phylum Chlamydiota; class Chlamydiia; order Chlamydiales; family Rhabdochlamydiaceae; genus CANJJB01. The sequence continues at coordinate 7,954 of CAYUZN010000029.1, forward strand.
GTAATGATGCCAAATCTTCTGGTTGTCCCTTAAGATCCTTCATATAATGAAGGAAGGCTTCACCTAATCTTTGACAGCTTGTTGCATGATTGATTAAGTGCTTTTTGATTAGTTCAAAATTAGAATTGTCAATCTCGAAAGCTTTAAGCTGATTAAACATGTTTTTTGCAAAAATTTTAATCTTATCGTCAGTCCACGTATGTATGTCAGGAATAAGGGGTTGAGATTGAATTATCTGATGAAGTTTCTCAGCCGAATCATCATCTTTTTTATGCACAGCACTATATGGGGATCGTTTGAAGTTAAAAATGGATAACAGATAGTCCATAAGTAAATCTGGTTAAAAACAAAAATCTTAGAGCAAGTCATATAAACTGTCTATTTAAAAAATATATATATAAATTTATTATATTGTTTTTATGTTATTTAATTAATTATTTTTGTTTATTTTAATATCAATAAACATCATTATAGATGCTTAAAATAAAACATTCATGGTGTTATGAAAATTAACTGCGTTGATTTTAATATTGAAAATGTTTGTTCCCAAAGAAGTCAGGCCGGTCGACAAGTTTCTGAAAAATATAACTTCGTAATTAGTTATGATAAGTTGGGTTTTCTTTTTGAGCACATACAAACACATTATTTAGAATCAACAAGTGATGCAAGAATCGAAGGGCTGGCTATTTTACTTAAAGGAGTCGCTCAATCAAAAGGAAAGAATGGTGATTTTTGCGCCTCTGTTTTGGAAGGCAAAATTAGAAAATTAGCACTTATTTATCCTGATAGTATAAAAAAAGTGACACAAAGAGCAGAATATGCTGATAATGATAATCTGCGATCAATCATTCAAACGGTGAGTTATCTAACCAAGTCTAAATTTTTTAATGGTTATTCTCCATTCGGCACACGATTTTCTTATCATTTAGCAAATAGATTTGGATTAGAAGAATCTCTGAGAGCTCCTACGATTTTAGTAGGACTAGCTTTACTTTTAAATGGGTCTCAACTTGTGTCTCCGACACAAAAAGATACAGACCCTTCAGAAGCTGGGATATCGATAGGGAGTTCTCTTATTGGAATAGGAGCTGCTTTTGTTTTTGCAAATATTATAGCTCCTTTGCGTAAAGTTAATAAAGAAGAGGCTGTGAATCAAGAAATCATTCTCACTACCCAAGATCCTGTTCCGGATAATATTTTAGTGGTCACGCCCAGTAGCACACACTCTCCGACCGACACAAGATCTGTGACTTCAACTCCTCGTCTTGTACATGTAGCTTCTTTAACCGACGTATCGATGCGCTCTACATCTACGGATAGATTAGTAGCTAATCAATCTCCCTGGCAGCCAATAGAAATAGAATAAGATTAAAATTTTATGGTATGAAGATAGCCTTTAAGCCATAAAAGCAGAGGATACTGATGCCTGCGCTCGCAGGAATCGTGATCACCCAAGAGAGCAGAATATATCTGATTGTCGACAGATTAATCGCAGAGAGGCCTTTCGCAAGACCAATACCAAGAACAGAGCCGACAAGGCAATGAGTTGTTGAAATGGGAAGGCCTAGCTTGGAGGCAATGAGAATGGTTGTGGCAGCTCCGAACTCGGCACAGAATCCTCGCGTAGGTGTGAGAGCTGTGATTTTTTTGCCAATGGTTTCTATGACGCGCCAGCCCCAAGTGGCAAGTCCAATGACAATTCCCAAACCTCCGAGAGCCAGTAGCCAAGAAGGCACATGAGATGCGGTTGAGAGTGTGCCTGTATTGATGACATCGAGTACGGCAGCGACAGGTCCAATGGCATTTGAGACATCATTCGTGCCATGGGAAAAAGCGACATAACACGCACTGAGAATCTGAAGAGAGACAAACATCCGTTCGACAAAATGGTATTCAGAGGCTCTTTCAGAGGAGTTGGTGTTTTCTTGAAGTTTCTCTGAGAGAAGCTTGGCTTCTTTTAGGATTTCGGTGACTTTGGTATGTGTTTCATCAATGGAAGAGACTCTCACTCTTTGCAGATGTCTGATAGCTTTATCTAAGCTAATGACAGCTTGAGGCGGGTGTCTAACAAGGCATTGGGTCTGATCAACAGGAGGCGCTAGTCTGCGTACAATGACGTAAGAAATCAGAGCTGCGAGAAGTCCTATACTTGCTGCAAGGCCAATTGTTTGAAAAAATGACAAGTGAAGTGCCAGATTTTCTAGCCCATTAAAAATAAGACACAGCGTGAATGTGGCAAAGACGATAAAAAAGAAAAAGGGGAGAAATTTTTTTGTAGCTTCAATCGGATTCATGGCATACAAGATTTTCTTTTGAATAAGTGTAAAAATTGTGTAGGAAATAAGAGCGCTAAAGACAGGCGAGATGACCCAACTTATCCCAATGGAGCTTACCTCTTCCCATTGGATCGCATCAACACCTCCAATCAAAAACCCAAATCCTAAGATAGCTCCTATGATCGCATGTGTTGTAGAGACAGGCAGTCCAAAAAAAGAGGCAATTTGTAGCCATAGACTGGTTCCAAGAAGAGCCCCACACATGCCTAAAATAAGAATCATAGGATGGAGTGAGAACGTCG
>CAYUZN010000029.1:10541-18510 GCA_964449295.1 uncultured bacterium
TCGAGGGATTCAAGATGCCGTGCTGGACCGTTTCAGAGACTCTTTCACCAACAAAAAAAGCTCCACAAAATTCTAAAATAGCAGCTAGAAAAACGGCTTTTCTTAAACTGAGAGCTCCCGAGCCAACCGATGTCCCCATGGCATTAGAAACATCGTTAGCTCCGATATTCCAAGCCATATAGAGTCCGATAACAAGAACGAGAATGCGTAAAACTGACTCAGTGTCAATTCCAAATAACATGCAATCCTATTTTAGCTCTAATATCATACGAATTCTATTGGCTAGTCTCTCTGATAAACAAGAGATTAACCGGATTTCTTCAACGAGTTTTATCCACAGATAAAATGAGGTGTTAGGAAGTTTATCTCCTTCAGTGAGTAATTTTTTCATAAGAATTTTATTTTGCAGGTCAACTTCATATTCTTTGTGAGCTGTTGTTTCAACCATTGTCTTGACTTTTGCAGCTTCGCTACCTCCAAAAGAAGATTCTAAAAGAGTATCGAGTTCATCGATAATTTTGTGAGCAGCATGGAAGGCTTCAACGTTTTTATTTAAAAAAGATAAAACATCTGATGGGAGATTATCAAAAGAGTCTAAAGATTTTAGTGTGAGCAAAATACCAATATCTTCAGCTTTATCGGCAATTGAATCTTGAATAGAGAGAATATCGAGCAGGTGAGAGCGGTCAATGGCTAAAAACAAGCTTTTAGGAAGATGGTTACGAATGTCATTTTTTGTGAGGTCGGCTTCATGCTCAAGCTTACAAAGATCCCCAACTAGTTTTTCAATCTTGCTCATATTTTTTTCAGCAAGCGCTTGAAACACTTCAGTGAGCTTTTTAACACAGAGAGCTACTTTGCTCATGTGTGTTTGCAGGGGCGCAAATGGAGATTTTCCAAATAACTTATCAATTCTTAACATCAATGCCTTAAAAGGTTAAGGCAGTAGCATAAATTATTTAGGATTGAGGAGCAACTCTTTTTCTTTTTCAGAGAGTTCTCTAAATTCTCCTAAAGGAAGAGATCCTAACGTGAGAGAGCCGATACGTATACGATGAAGAGAGACGATGTCAAGATCTGCTTTTTGAACAAGAACTCTGACTTCTCTTTTTTTTCCTTCTTTGACGACTATTTTGAGGGTGCCACGTCTGACTTTTGTGACAGAAACAGGTGTGATCCAAGAGCCTTCAACAAGAGCTCCTTCGGAAATAGTTTTTAAATGTTCGGGAGAAATTTCTTGAGTGGTTTTAATCAGATATTCTTTTGTGACATTCCGTGAAGGGTGAATGACGTTTTGAGCAAAATACCCATCGTTGGTCACAATCAAAAGGCCCGTCGTATCTCGATCAAGCCTGCCTACTGTAAAAAGACGAAGAGGAAGGTCTTTAAAAAGATCAATCACGAGCTTTTTAGTGCCAAGTCGCACGTTGCTACAGATATAACCGCTTGGTTTGTTGAGAATAAAATAGACTTTATCCTGTTCTTTTTTAACGGGGACTCCATCGACGACAATTTTATCTTTTTTTAGAGAGACGAGATGTTGGGGAAGAAGAATCAACTCTCCATTGACGGTGACTTTGCCATCAAAAATAAGCTGCTCACATGCTCTACGAGAGGCAATACCAGACCTTGCTAAGACCTTACTGAGCCTTGTTGCTTCGGGTGAACTTGAAGGATGCTTTTTTCTTAAAGATTTCATACGAGCATCATACTAAATCGTATAAAAAATAACAATGTAGAAATTATTTTAATCAATAGGTGTAATTCTTAAGGGAAGGCTTCGTGCGATTTGTTTGGCAATACTTCGGTAAGAGGCGATAGCCGCATCGTCTTGAGCTCCTTCTATAGAATCTATTTGACCTAAAGAGAATTGTAGTAAAGATTCGACTTTCCCTGAGGGAGTGACAAAGGAGAGAGAAGGAAGAGAATTAACATCGGAGTAGTCGTAATCTTCAGACCCTGTGACATGGACAGGTCCATAAAGGATGTCACCTGTTGCTCCATCAATCAGGGTGACTTCTGCCGTGATGAGTCTCCTATTTTCTGAAACGACAAGGTTTTTTTCTAATTTCCCAGAGACTTCTTTCCGATCGTAACGAAAGCCTGTTCTCTCACTGCCGGAGCCTATAATTGTGGTTTTTAGAATCAAATCGCCCCCTCCTCTTACGTATTCATACGGGGTGGAAGCAGAAATTTGTTTGATGATCTCTTGCGTTAAGATTCCTTCTTCATCTCCTTTCACATAAGGGATGGAAATAGAAATTTTTTCATCTTTTGCTGGAAAATGGTATCCGCAGCTACAGAGAAGAAGCAGAAGGATTTTAAGAGTGTTTCTCAAAAGGAAGCTCTGGTTTTTGAGATTCAGAAAATGAAGGTAGTTCAATAGAGTCTTGCTGAGTGGTTTTTTGAACAGGAGCGCTATTATTCGTAGGCCTTAAGACAACTAGTCGTTTTTTGGAAGTCTCTGCAGCTTTAGTATTGGGGTAATTTTTGATGATTTTAGCGTAATAAATTACGGCAGCTTGAGGTTTTTTTGTGCGCTCAAAGAATTGACCAATGTCGTAAAAATTCTTGGCATAGAGCTCTTGCATATCGGAAAACATTTTTTTTGCGACAAAAACTCGATCATCATTTGGGAAATCTTCTTGAAATTTTTTCAAGTTAATCTCTGCAAGGTCGAGAAAATCAGAATCTTTAAATTTCACCTGACACTGTGTGAGATAAATTTTTTCAATTTGAACATAAGCATCGGGTGTGATGGAGTGTTTTGGAAATTTGCGGATCAAAACCTGATAGGTGTCAATGGCGCTTTCAAATTCTTCTTCTTCAATCAATAAGATGCCTTTGCCATAAAGAGATCTGACGGCTAAGTCATCATTAGGAAGTGCTGAGATGACTTCCTCATATAAACGTTTGGCTTCTTCTTGTGCAGGGATCCATTTAGGCATCGCCTTTAATCCGAGCAAATGTTTTTTAGCGCCATCTTTAAAATTTTCGGCAATTTGAAATTTAAGTTCGAGTGCTTCTCTAAAGTGTTGGAGGGATGTTTGCTTTTTTAAGTAATCAGATAGATTTTTATTGGCTAAATCATAATCTTTTGTATGAAAATAGCCGGCTCCCAAATAAAAAATAGCTTCATGATAAAAAGGGGAATCTTCAAAATTTTGGATGACGATTGTCGACTGATGAATGAGATCTTCCCATTGATTATTTCTATAAGCTTCTAAAGCAAGGCTGTAATGTTCTTGGGCCGATAATGTCGCAACTTCTTTCGAGTTAATGAGAGATCCGTTTTTTAAGACATAAGCTGCCTGTATGGGGGAGCCAAATACACAGAAACTTAAGAGAAAAATAAAAAATAATTTCATAGACTGATTTTACAGGGTATTACTTTATCCTACAAGGGCGATTTCTTTCAAAATGGTGGAGAATGCTCGCAGCTTAGATTCAAATTCTTTAGTGATAGAGACTCCCCATCTACCTTCAATAGACAAATTGCCTAGTTTTTTTGTGTGATTCCAAAATTCTATGTGGATAGACGTAGATCCAGGAAACGATCGAAAGAGATCTTTCAATTGAAGGATGTGACTGAGTTTGGTCTGATTAGCATCGAGTTTGAGGTGTATTTTTTTTGGCATATCGGCAGGTGCCTCTTTTTTTTTGTTGATGTAGCGATTTCTGGCTTCACTTGTGCGTGCGTAAGATTTTGCATCTTCAAAGGCTTTATCACAAGCTTGGATCATCATCTCATCAGCTCTGGTCAAATCATCTACCCAACGACACTGTAATTTTAACGTTTCCTCTTTTTTGTCGACTTGCAAGACAGCGTAGAGAATTTGATTTTCTATAAAAAGAGGGGTTTTGTTGTCATAGAGATCAGACCAGATGGGAAGCTCAAATCTCTCTATGCCATCACTGATTGTCATGATTGCAAATTTTTTCTGTGTCTTATTCGACGTTTTGATTTGAACGTCTTCAACGATAAAGGCAGCTCGAATAATGGCATCATGAGGAAGGTCTGCCATTTGAGTAAAAGAGACACACGAGAGTTTTGTCAGAATAGATTGAAATTCGTCAAGAGGATGACCTGTCAGATAAAATCCTAAGAGCTCTTTTTCTCGTTTTAGCAGATGTTGTTTCGACACCGTGGGAATATCTGTAGGAGGATAAGAGAAGGCAGGATTTTCTGTTTCTTCATGAGATTCAAAAAGATCGATAATACCACGTTCGCTATCTTTTTGTTGTTGAGAGGCGAGTTGGTACATGGGGTCAACAGATAAGATGAGGGCTTGTCTTGGCCACTCTGTGAAGTCAAAACATCCGGCTTCAATGAGTGTCTCGATGACTTTTTTGCCGACTTTTTTGGTGTCGATTCTTTTACAAAAATCAAAAAGAGATTTAAAAGGGCCTTTTTTTGTTCTTTCTGTGACAATTGTTTCGACAACGCCTTCACCGACACCCTTGATTCCTCCCATAGCAAATCTAACTCCTTTTGATGTGGCCACAAATTCATTGCGTGATTCGTTGATGTCAGGAGGAAGAATCGCTATGTTCATGGCTTGACACTCGCCAATGATTTTAGCAACTTTTGTGATGTCATCGCGATCACATGTGAGAAGTGCTGCCATCCACTCGCCAGGGTAGTTGGCTTTAAGATACGCCGTGACATAAGCCAGATACCCATAAGCTGCTGCGTGAGATTTGTTAAATCCGTAAGATGCAAATTTTTCTACTTTATTAAAGATACGGACAGAAGTTTCTTCATCAATACCGTTTTTAAGAGCTCCTTGCTTAAACTTTTCTCGTTGTTTATGCATCTCTTCATGGTCTTTTTTCCCCATAGCTCTACGAAGAACATCACCTTCTCCTAAACTATAGTTAGCTAGCAAAGAGGCAATTTGCATCACCTGCTCTTGATAGACCATAATGCCGTAGGTTTCAGCTAAGATGTCTTTCATGAGAGGGTGATCGATTTCAATTGGCTCTCTACCATGTTTTCTATTGATGAAAGAAGGGATCATTTCCATAGGGCCTGGTCTGTAGAGAGCTACAACCGCGATGATCTCTTCGAACTTATCAATTTGGAGCTGTTTAGAGAGATCTTGCATCCCTCCCGATTCCATTTGGAAGATCCCGAGCATTTTTCCATGGTTGAGTAAGGAGAAAGTTTTTTGATCATTAAGAGGCAAATAAACCCAGTCGATGGTGATTCCATGAGATAGTTTGATGGCATCGACTGTTTTTTGAATAGAGGTGAGTGTTTTCAATCCCAAAAAGTCGATTTTAAGCATTCCTACTTGTTCAACCGGTTTCATCGAGTATTGAGTGACTAGGATATCACTGTCTTTAGCCATACAGACAGGAATATGATCTGTCAGAGGATCACCTGAAATGATGATGCCTGCTGCGTGAATGCCGGTGTTACGGACAGATCCTTCTAATTTTAAGGCAATATCGATGAGTTCTTTAACTTCAGGATCGGTGTCGTAAGATTGTTTAAGCGTGAGATCTTCTAGGGCTTTGCTGATTGTAATACCAAGTTCTTCAGGGATGAGTTTAGCAATGGCATTCACTTTGGATAGGGGCATGCTGAGCATTCTTCCAACATCTCTAATTGCCATTTTGGCTTTCATCGTTCCAAATGTGATGATCTGAGCTACTTTATCTTTTCCATATTTTTGTACGGTGTACTCAATCACTTCAGCCCTGCGCTCCATACAAATGTCGACGTCGATATCGGGATAGGAAATCCTTTCGGGGTTAATAAATCTTTCAAAGAAGAGATTAAATCTGAGAGGTTCGATATCTGTAATCTCAATCAGATAAAGAATAATAGAGCCTGCTCCAGAGCCTCTACCTGGGCCCATGGGAATTCCTTTTTCTTTAGCCCATGCAATAAAATCATACACGATCAACAGATAGTCACACATCCCCTTGGAAATGATGATATCAAGCTCATAAGCAAGACGTGTTTTGACAATTGTGAGTGGATCTTGACCGGGATATTTCTCTGCTATTTTTGAGAGTCTATCCTTTGTGTATCGTTTAACAATTGCTTTTTCGCAGAGCTCTCTTAAGTAATCTTCTTTAGAGATCTTTTCAGGAGGTGTAAAGACAGGGTAGTATTTCGTTTTAAGATCGAGCTCAAAAGAGATCTTGTCTGCGATTTCAAGTGAGGTCGTAAGAGCCTCTGGCATATCTTCAAAGAGTAGAGCCATCTCTTCTTGAGATTTAAAATAAAGCTCGTGAGAAAAATAGACTTGTCTTTTTGGATTCAAAACGCGTGCTTTAGGGTTGCCAAACGAGTCTCTTTCCCAAATCTCGCACGGATCTCCTGATTGAATATTCATGAGAATTTCATGTGCTTTCCAGTCGCTGCGATGAAGGTAGTGAGAGCCGTTGGTTGCTACACATCGAATGTTGAATTCCTCTCCTAGTTTACGCAAACGAGAGATGATGACGTCTTGGTTGCGACTATAGTCCCGATAATTTTGCAAGAGCCATCCCTCTTTATCCATACCATCTGCACTAATGTCTTGTTCAGACATAGGATGACGCTGCAATTCTAAATAAAAGTCGTCTTTAAAAAGAGAGGTGAACCATTTTATTTCTTCGATGAGTTCTTGATCTCGTCCTTGCAAAATTAAGTAAGATAATTTTCCTTGAAGCGGCCCCGATAGACAGATCAGACCTTCAGCATGTGTTTCAAGAACTTGTTTGTCGATACGAGGCGTGTAGTAAAATCCTTCAGTATGCGCAATCGAGGTGAGTTTACAGAGATTTTGATACCCCTTTTTATTTTTAGCTAAGAGCACTAATGGAAAACCTGTCGGAATTCCTGGAATTTTTCTTTTATCAAATCTTGAAGAAGGTGCTAGATAAAGCTCACATCCAATGATAGGTTTGATCTCCCCAGCTTTGCAAGCTTTATAAAATTCAACAGCCCCAAACATGTTCCCTTGATCTGTGAGCGCGAGTGCTGGCATGTTCAGTTTTTTGGCTTCTTCTACCAAATCATCTATAGAAATAGTGCTATCTAAAATTGAATATTGTGAATGGACATGCAAAGGGATCCACAGTTTTTTTTCCATAAATCAACTATACTAATAAGGGTGAATTTTAAGAAATCTAATGATGAGATAGAGCGGATAATTGCAGATTGTGCCATTTTGGTTAAGATTCATAAGAGAGGTTCTGGTGCTGAAGGAGGGATGATATTTTTCTTGATAGACTATGATAGACTAGAAGGCTCTTGTTTTGAGTAGATGTGCCAGATTTCACTTCAAGAGGAAAGAGTTTGCCTTCATGTTGTACGATAAAATCTAATTCTGCATCTCGCTGAGAAGACCAGTAATAAAGAGGGCTGCCAATTGCTGCATTTATACCAGCCTCGGTTGAAAAATAGCCTTTCGCACTAGTCCAAAAGGCTATTTTTCAACCGAGGTTGGTATAAGGTTTGGGCTATATAGTTCTCAGTGAACGATCCTTTAAATTCTGTAAAGAGCCTGTTTCCTTCTACAATGAATGATCAAAGGTTGTCGATCGGAGCTCGCTTTCCAGTGAAGAAGCTTTTTGTATAGGTCTCGTTTCACTTTGCTTAAGCCTTGGTAGGTTTTCTTCACCCTGCCATATTTGTGATTTTTTCACAAAACTCCCTGTATAAAAATGTGAAATTTTCACATTTTTCTCGGGGACTTTTTATTCTTTCGCAAGTTCGAGGTATTTTGGGTTGGATTTGATAGACCAGAGGGGGAGGAGTAGTGCAATGCAGAGAGTGCTACATCCAATGAGGGTGATAAAACATCCTGCCCAGCCAGCCACTTCCATGACTTTCCCTAAAGGATAACCTGCCATAGCCATGCCCATGTAAGCAATCCAACCTGTAAATCCGGTTGCGCTGCCGGCAGCTTTTTTGTGAGAGAGCTCTGTGGCTGCAATTACAATTAACATCTGAGGTCCAAAGATTTAA
>CAYUZN010000030.1:0-18206 GCA_964449295.1 uncultured bacterium
GACTCTAAACAAATTTTAGGATAAGGCTTTCTCTTTAGAGTTTTCTTTAACTTGCAATAAATAGTCCTTAAGAGATTTTTTATATGTTTGCGTATCTGGATGTTTTGCCCCTAGTATTTTATCTGCCATTTTTGCTGCTTGAGTATAATATTCGATGGCCTTTGTATCATCTTTTTGAGATTGATAGCATTTGCCCATTTCATGCAAGGTTTCGGCTATCACTGGATGAAAGGACTCAAACGACTCTTTCCCAATTTTAAGAGCTTGAAAAAGATGCTCGAGAGCTTTTCCATGGTTGCCTTGGGTTTGGTAAGATGAGCCAATCTGATTTAAGACTATGGGGATAAAAAGATGATTAGGCCCCAGTTTTTCCTCGAAAATTTTAAATGCTTGAGAAAAAAACTCCAAGGATTTGTCTTGCTGTCCTTGGGCTTGATAGGCTTTTCCTAGCTCAAGCAAAGATACGGCTACGTGTGGATGATCGGAGCCGAGTGTTTTATTTAGAACTTCAAACGCTTGAGAAAGAAAGGCAAGCGCATCACTGGGCTTTTCTTGAGAGTTATAACATGTCCCAATATTGTGAAGGTACATGGCAACATAGGGATGGCTAGAGGGAAAAGCCATTTTTATGATGTCGAGCCCTTGTGTATAGTATTTAAGAGCTTTTTTATAATCGCCCGCATTCTGATAATAGGTGGCTAGACTATTTAACCCTAATGCGATACCGAGATGATGAGGATCAAGCACTGCTTTCTTAGCTTCAAACGCTTTTGTGTAGTAGGGAAGAGCCTTTTTATAATTCCCAAGCCAGAGATAAATATTCCCAATGCTGTTTAAAGTGTCCGCTGTGTTTAAATGGTGAGGTGTGAGTGTTTTCTCCCAAATTTTAAGCGCCTGAACATAAGATTCAAGAGCTTGTTTATATTTTCCTTGAGCCTGATAACAATCACCAATGCTATTTAAAGATAGAGCTATATATGGATGGTTGTTATCTACTGAAAGTTTGTTAATTTCAAGAGTTTGCAAGAAGCACTCAAGAGCTTTTTGGTAGTTTGCTTGGGCATGGTAGCAATTTCCTATTTGTTTTAAAGAATCCGCTACTTTTTGATGGTGAGGTCCTAAGAATTTCTTCCAAATTTCTAGAGCTTGAGTACCATATTCTAGAGCTTCTTGGTAATTAGCCAGCGTGTATTTTAATGAAGATAAACACATCAAAATAAGAGCTTTATCTTTTCCTGCGACGTGTGTGTAAAGGGGATTTTGTTGCCAAGCCTGAATATGTTTTTCCCACTCGGAGGTTTTTTTTAAGTTTTTTTCCCAGTCTTTTGTTGAGCAAAAATCTATTTTAGAGCCTATTTTAATTAAAAGAGCTGTTGTTTGTTGACAAGCGTCTTCTGACGTTTCTTCTTGTATTGTTTGTAGTGGGCAGAGAGTTTGAGAAGTCTTATCAAACTGTTGAAGATTTTTCTCTGCGAGTGTTTTTAAGATATCATCTTTAATTTGAAGATGATTTTTATAGTCTTTGGGATAGGCAATTTTTATCCATTCTTCGAGGTAATCTATAGAAAGAGGTCCTGAGTTTAGGCGCGTACATATCTGCAACCATGCAGCCGTTGAAGAAGGGAGACTATCAGTATAAATTACATCGGATTTTAGTTGAGGAGAATTTGCTTCTTTGGAAATGTTCTCGTTTCCAATTAGGTGACAAAAAGTGGTAGTAAAACATGCGATAAGAATTAGTTTTTTCATCCATTTGACAGCGCAGAAATCCAGACCTTCAGATCTGGAAAGAAGCGCTGCTCCTTATTTAAAGTTGCAAATAATAAGTTATTAAGACATCTTTTAAAACATGAAGCGAACCATTAGCATAAAGCTTAAAATCTCTCAAGAGCAACATCAAAAACTCTGCGAGTTGAAAGAATCTTTTCTTTCTGCTTGTAATCAAATAGTTCCTTTTGCTGTCAAACATCGATGTTGGAATAGAGTTGCTTTGCATAACTTTGTCTACACACACATTCGAGCAAACTCTAAACTTGGATCTCAAATGGTATGCAATGCTATTTTTGCAGTTTGCAAAGCTTATCGTAGTAAAACCATCTCGAAAGAAGAAGAAGTTCCTGTCATCTGTTTCCATAAAAATAGAAGCGTCCACTTTGACAAGAGAACCTACAATTTGCAAGGAGAAACTTTGTCTTTGTATACACTGGATAAAAGAATTTCTGTCTCTTTCCATTTGGGAGAGTTTCAAAAGCACTATTTTTCTCAAGGTCTTGCTAAAGAAGCAGAGCTGATTTTTAGAAAAGGAAATTGGTACTTCAACCTTGTTCTTGATCTTACAGATATAGTAGCTAGCAATAAGAGCGGCTCTTTGGCAGTTGACTTGGGCGAGAATGTTATAGCTGCCACAAGCTCTGGCAAGCTGTTTGGTGGTGGCAAAGTTCGTTATGAAAGAGATCAATATCTGGCAAAAAGGCGCAGACTTCAGTCCAACGGTTCTCAATCGGCAAAACAATTGCTGAAGAAAATCTCTGGCAAAGAAGCACGCCGCATGAAACAGATAAACCATGAGGTGAGCAAAGAAATTATTCAGGAGGCGGTAAGACAAGACGTAGGAGAAATTATCCTGGAAGATCTTAAAAATATCCGTAAACGGATCAAAGCAAGAAAGAGGGAAAGAACTCGTCTGCATCGTTGGAGTTTTTTCCAGCTTCAAACAATGATCCAATATAAAGCGGAGGCCATCGGTCTTTCTGTGATTTACGTCAACCCTGCCTATAGTAGCCAAACATGCTCCTTATGTGACTCATTAGGTGTCAGACAAAGACGCCTGTTTACCTGCTTATGTGGAAACCGACAGCACAGCGACTTGAACGCAAGTCGCACTCTCTGTAGGTTTGCTCAGCGTACCCGTTGAGCAACGTGCGCTGTAAACCGCACGTAGGTGGCAGCTTAAATGCTGACTATAAAGCCTTCGATTTTAATCGAGGGTTGTTTACTGATATTATGTAGTCCCTTTCCGTCAAATCAATTTGCAAATTTCTTTTCTAACAATATGGATTTGAGAAATTTGTAAAAATTTTCTTAAAATCGATATCCAATAGAATTGCGCAATCCTACATAAGAGGCAGAAGCGTGTGTCCCATCGAGATATGTATAAAATGGTTCTATCCGATAGTCCCAATGTCTATAGTGTCCGAAGCGGAGTGTGAGAGGAAGAGCGATATCCGCACCAACTAGAGAAGGGCCCCAATAGGAACGCTTGTTACCAACTGGACTTCCAAAGAGTCCTTTTTTTGTTTATTTCTTAGGCAATCTTTTAACATGTCTTTAGCTTTTGAAAGAATCAAGCTATTATGCTCTTGGCTGCTTTTATGTTTCCCATATTGCTCTCTTAAGTTGTCTAAAGAAATGACCTGGTAATCTTTTAAATGATTTTGAATCCACGTAGTTTTCCCCGACCCGCTGGGTCCTGACATAACAACAAGCTGAGGAAAATCTTGTAAATAAGGATAGCGACGAGCTATGGCCTCTTCGGGAGTGAAAATAAGTCCTGCTTCAAAGTCTTGAATTCCATATCCAAGAACAGCATCTCTACTCTCAGGGGATAGGTGAGTGAGTTCAGTATTGAAGACATGCTTCCATTCTTCGTAAGGATCTTTCTTTCCAAAGAGGGTATATTCTTCGCAAAAAACACGGAACAAATCGATCCAATCACATTGTGTCTGTTTATCCGGACAAGATCGTCCTAGAATATCAGCCTTAGCAAGATAAAACAGAAGTTCAACATCTACAAGGCGTGCTAAATGGTAGTAATCATTTCTTTGGGCATTATGTAAGACTAAACGTCTGGGTTGATGATGATAGGCAACTAAACGAAGAATCTGCTGCACTACTGTATAAGGAAGATCTAAGTCTAAAAGTCTATAAGCTAAGTATGAGCATCCTCGTCTCTCATGATGGGGTGAAACAATCCTCATTAATCCATTAATTTCTTTGCTTTTGGTCACTAAGGGCTTTCCAATATCATGTAAGACAGCTGCAAAGGTAAGAGATAACTTCTCATCACTGGTTAAATGCTTTGCCTCTGTCTGCAAGATTTTATACATTTCATTTAAGACACACTGTGTATGAATGAATAAGTTTCCTTCAGCATGCCATTCGGGATCTTGGAGTGTCTTGTCAAATTGAGAGAACAAATCAAGCACGCAACCCCAAGCTTGAATAAACTCATCTAAGGTTGGGTGATCTCCATTGATGAGGCGTTGGATGAGTTTGGTCATATTTTTAAACGATTAGGGATGCATTTTTTATTCATCCAATGTTCATCACTGGTCACGTGCTCTTTTCTAACCCATTTAGCCACATGTTGGTTAAAGGAATCGTAAAAAAAAGCCTCTGTAGTTCTTACAACATATCCTTCACAGCAAGTTGTATCAATAGATAAGTGAGAAATTAATTTCTCATCCCATAGTCCCTGATAGAATTCTTTAGAGGTTTTAAGATTCAGTAGTTGAGCCCATTCTACTGTTTCCTTCCAGCTTTTGCATGTGTTTTGATCATCCCAAATCGAAAATAGATAGAAATAGCTTTCTAAATTGTTATAAACAATTGAGTGGCTAGCATAAACATTCTCTCCACAAAGCCTCCATCCTTTTGGTATTAGATAACTGATATTTGCATGCAATCTTTTGACCCATTCTCTTGAAATATGGGACCCACTATCAATAGAGCGAGCATGGATGTAATCAGCATACATGGTGGTATTCTCTCCATCTAATTTCTCTGTAACGACAACTTCTTTTCCTTCAAAATGTTTAGTATTTTTTAGAAAGGTATCATCGTTTGTATGACATAATGACCAAGGAAGATGGGGTGTCTTAGGATACTTAAATCTAAGAGAGTTCATCTTTAATCTCCAAAGCTACCTATTTTGCTATAAAATTGGCTATAAACAAGCGCTTTTTGCATGCTTTGCGTGATCTTTTCTCCATCTAACCCTGATCTTTACACGATGTGAGGATTTTGAAGCTGAAAAACTTGTTAAAATGGTTAAGATGGTATTGTTAAAAAGCAAGTAACCCGTATACAATCTATATCTTCTTCCATAGTAGAGAAGATGTCTTATATGCAAAACTTAACAGAATTACTTCAAAAGGCGCAAGCAGGTAAATTAGAGACCGGTGAACTTGCTTATGTCGCAGAGAGAATAAAAGCCTCTAAGCCAGGTGATGATCAAGATCTTTACACTTTGATAGATATTCTAGGTAAGACTCAAGCTAAAGAATATAGAAGCCTAGTTGAAGGCTTCTTAGATTATCCTTCAGATCCTCAAATTCCTAAAATTGCTTTGGAGACATTATGTCTTTCTTGGGAATTAACTCACGAATATTTACCACTTCTAAAACAAATAATAAAAACCTTACAAAAATATGAAGATTTAAGAAAAGATGATGCAGTGCGCTTAGTCGCCCTAAAATGTATTGGAGAATACATACAAGGACATCGAGAACTCGAATTATTAGAGTTATTATTGAGCACTCAAGCATGTAAAAATAATGGAAAAGAAATCATTCAATATGGAGCTTATATTGCTTTAATTCGAGCTATGGGAAAAGATTGGAGTGAAATACCAAAGTTTGAAGATGTTATTTCAAAAAACGGATCTTTAGAACCTAACTCTTTAATCATAAATGAAGCGCGTTATTGGCTGCAAAAAGAATGTATGGAGCAAGTAATCATGTGGGGTTATACAAAACCTGATTTAGATACAATCAAGAAACTGATAAAAGGTGTTGAATGGGATGAAGATAACAAACTATGTACCACAGCTCTAATTTGTTTAGGTTTTTTTCTTAATCAATATGTGCGAAAAGGCCTATATGCAGAAGAACACAAAGAGCTTATCCAATTAATATTAGATATTTATCATACTACAAAAGACGATTCTGTTCGAGAAACGGCTTTCTCAACCTTATCTAAGTCTACGGGAGCACATCCTTATGAACTTACTAATCCAAAGAGCAGGTATTATATATACAACCTAACTAATCAGTTTGGGCTTTGTTAGTTTATTGCAAAACCTTTCTTTAATTTATAAAACATACTATCCAATTTTGAAAATCAAAACTTGTTTCTTCAGCCTGATAAATTTTTAGCTTAAAAATTTGTTAAAATAATTAACTTTGTATTGTTCAAAATTAATGAAACAATATAAGATTTATATCTTCTCTAATATGAAAGAGAATATGTATGAAAAACTTAACAGAGCTACTTGAAAAAGCACAAGCAGGTAAGCTTGAACCCGAAGAACTCGCCTATGTTGTAAAGAGAATTAAAACTTCTAAGCCGGATGATGATCAAGATCTTTACACTTTGATAGATATTCTAGGTAGGGCTCAAGCTAAAGAGTAGAGAAGCTTAGTCGAAGGTTTCTTAGATTATCCTTCAGATCCACAAATTCCTAAAATCGCTCTTGAAACTCTATGCCTTTCCTGGGGATTGACTCACGAATATTTGCCTGCCCTTAAGCAAATCATTCGATCCCTTAAAGATTTCGATTTTTTACGTGAAGATTATCCAGTCCGCTTAATAGCCTTAAAATGTGCTGGAGAGTATCTAAGATCTTATCCTGAACCAGAATTTTTAGAATTACTATTAAGCATTCAAGATCGTAGAAATAGTGAAAAGAAAACCATTCAATACGGAGCTTATATTGCTATACTCAGAGCTGTTGGCCAGGATTGGAGTAGTATTCCAAAATTTGAAGATATTAATTTAGATACAGGTCTAGAGAGGGATTCTTCCCTCGTATATAAAGCACGCCAAATGTTGAAAAAGCAATGTGCTGAAAAAGGAATCATGAGAAGTCTGCGTGAGCTTTATAAGGAAGCATCGGGCACAAAATTCGATGACGAGAAAACATTATCAGACGAAGAAATTGATTATGTTGCCCAACAACTCGAAAATCCTACATCTGATATGGATTTGTGGCTGGCAGCAAATATTCTAGTAGATACCGAAGCAGTAAAATACAAGAGCTTGATGGAAAAATATTTATGTTGCCCTGAGCATCCATCAGTATCTCTTATAATCTTAGAAGGATTCTGCAACTGGGGTTATGCAAAAGATTATTTAGATTTACTCAAACAATTCATGCAGGGTGTTGATTGGGACAAGGATGGTATGTTGCTCGTCACAGCTTCAGATTGGCTGGAGGATTTTATTAAAGATGAATTAAACACAAGTCCTCATTCAGAAAAAAGCAAAGAATTAATTAAATTTTTATTAGATCTTTATCAAAATGGAAAAAACGATTCTATTCGAAAAACGGCTTTTTCAACTTTATCCGGTTCTACAAAGATAAATGAATATGAACTCAATAATCCAAAGAGTGCATACCATATAGATAAGCTAAGGGATCATTTTGATTTAAATTAGATGAAATTTTTAAAGGTAATTTATGAGCTCTACATCGAAAATACATTCACCTCTTGAGTCTAGTTTTAGCTCCATTTTCCCGACTCAAAAACAAATCATTAACTTGCTTGATCTCTCTCAGCCTATCACAGTGCCCTTCATTGATTTACAAAAACGGATCATTCAACTTTGGAAGTATAAAACTTCTATTTTTGCTTCTATAGAAGATATCTCCGGTTATCTGCAAATAATTCCCGGCAGTAGAATTCACAATGCTATATAAACTAAAGAAAGTGATTGTCTACTACTTGACCGTCTAGAACGATCTCCAATAAAAAGATGGCACTTTAGTTATATTCAAGAAAAAGGGACTATTCATGTTTGGCCCTATATGCTTGCTGCTGCAATAACTCCAGAGCAAGAAAATGCACGAATAAAAACATTTAAAGGAAACAAAGCAGAAAACGAATTTCTTAAAGGCAATTTATGACCTCTAATCTAAAAGCATGTGCATCTACTGAGTCCCAGTTTTAATCACTTTAATATTACTTAATTTATCATGATGTTTTTGATTAATTCTTGAAAATATTTTCCCGTATTCTAAAATCAAAATCCATTTATTTACTGCATTAAATTTTTCGATTAAGAATTTTCTAAAAATAGTTAAGATTGTGTTGTCCAAAATTAATGAAGCGATATAAGATTTATATTCTCTCTATTAAGAAAGAGAATATGTATGGAAAACTTAACAGACTTACTTCAAAAGGTGCAAGCAGGTAAATTAGAGTCCGATGAACTTGCTTACGTAGTAAAGAGAATAAAAGCCTCTAAGCCAGGCGATGATCAAGATCTTTATACTTTGATAGATATTCTAGGTAAAGCTCAAGCTAAAGAATATAGAAGTTTAGTTGAGAGCTTTTTAGATTATCCTTCAGATCCGCAAATTCCTAAAATTGCTTTGGAGACATTGTGTCTTTCTTGGGGACTAATAAAGGAATACATACCCACCCTAAAACACATAATTAGATCACTTAAAGATTATGATTTTTCACGAAAAGATGAGCCAGTTCGCTTGGTGGCTTTAAAATGTGCCGGAGAGTTTTTAAGAGATTATCCGGAACCAGAGCTTCTAGAGCTTTTACTAAGTATTCAAGATCGTAGAAATAGGGAACAAGAGATCATCCAATACGGTGCATATGCTGCCATAATTCGAGCTATTGGAAAAGATTGGAGTGATATACCAAAATTTGAAGATATTAATTTAGAGACAGGCCTTAAAAGAGACTATCCTTTCATATATAAAGCACGTGAAATGCTAAAGAAGCAATGTGCTGAGCAAGGAATTATGAGGAGTATAGATGAGCTTTATAAGGAAGCCTCCGATGGAGAATTCGATGATGAAACAACATTAACAGAAGAAGAAATCGATTATGTTGCGCATCAACTCGAAAACTCTAACCATAAGACCGGTATCTGGAAGTTGTTAGACATTCTTGTATATACAAAAGCAATAAAATACAGAAGTTTAATAGAAAAATATCTCTATTATCCCGATTTTCCATTGATCTCGCGTATAGCTTTAAAAGGATTATGCGACTGGGGTTATACAAAAGATTATTTAGATGTAATCAAAGCATTCCTAAAAGGTGTTGAATGGGATCATTTGGATGGTTGGGATGATGAGGATAGAATATGTTCTACGGCTTCATGGTGTTTGGCAGATTTTCTTAAAGATGAATTAAAAAAAGATCCTCATTCAAAAGAAAGCAGAGAATTACTTCAATTTCTAATAGATCTTTATAGAAATGGAAAAGACAATACCGCTAGAGGATTCGCTTTTAGAACATTGTCTGTGGCTACAGGTATAAACCGGTCTGAGCTCAAAAACCCAAAGAGCAGCTATTATATATACAACTTAGTTAACAAATATGATTTAAATATCTAGATGAGATTTTAAGGGCAATTTATGACCTCTACACTAAAAACGTATGCATCTACTGAATCTCGATTTAACCCTATTCTTCCAACTCAAAAACAAGTTGCTATCTTACTTAGCTTCTCTCACCCTGTTACCCTCTCTTTTACTGATTTACAGAAACGAGTCATTCAACTTTGGAAATACAAAACCTCTATATTTGCCTCTGTGGAAGATACCACAGGCCGCTTCCACCTAATTCCCGGCAGCAGAATTCATAACGCTCTGCAGCCTAAAGAAAGCAGCCCCTTATTCCTAGATCGCCTAGAACAATCTCCTATAAAAAGATGGCAATTTAGCTACATTCAAGAAAAAGGATCTATTCAAGTTTGGCCTTGGATGCTTGCTGCAGGCGTAACTCCAGAACAAGAAACTGCGCGAATAGATAGATTTGAAAGGAATAAAGAAGAAGTGGACAAGGACTATAAAGAATACGGAAGAACTCGTTTAGAGGTGGCCAAGAGAGAACTATATGGCGATGTTTTTAGTATTAATCGTAAGGATGGCAAGCCTCACGAACATTTTATACCTATTGCTAATGCCAGAAGAGGCATTAAGGAGTTTGAAACATTTTGCCGCGAAAGAATAGCGCATTACACAAACGAAGGAAATCTTACTAAAAAGTCTGATTGGGAAGCGCACTTAAAAGATGCTCATAACTACATAAAGAAATGCAATGAGTATGTAATAGATATTTTCGACCCCCCTCCAGTTATTCCTGTTGAGGGTGAAAAACATGACATTAATAAACCTCTGCGAGCAACGGCCCAAATCTCGCGGATAGCCCGCCGAATCTTCAACGAGATGGTCCAACAAAACCACCTAGAGGATAGCTACAATTCAGGAAATCCCACAAGCTCTATCCCTCCAAGAGGCTCTAGTGGAGGAAGTATTGGCGGAGTTGGCAATGAAGTGGGTATTATAGAAGGGTTGTTTAGCACATGTGATGCTTTAGAAGAGACCGAGCATTATTTCCATATTCCGGCACCTGATGGAGAAAAACCATTTAGTGATAGAGAACTTAGTCAGATTTTACAGGAATTAGCCTGTGGCATTTTTGTGCACGACTCGGTGCCATTTTTTAGTCTTCATTTCAACGCTCATCATGATATGTATCCTGTGATTCATCCTGCTTATCAAAATACTTTGGTAGGTAAGGTTGTTAGCATGCTGGATTATTATATGAAAGGGTTTCTAAATGGGGCTTTCTTTCCTGAAGAATTTGTCTGGGGATGGCAAGAATCTAAATCTCAGAGTTTAGAAGAGCTCAAAAAACACTACATCGATTTACATGCCTATTGTCAGAAACATCTAGACTCTGACTCTCAATATTTCTCGGTGATGGAGTTCGTTGATTTATTCAGTAAGAAGCAAAACAGCGTTTTCAAAGATGAAAAGGCTACCAAAGAAGAGGCTCTTTTATCTGATTATTCGGCATTTCGTTCCTCTTTCCGGATTATTGCGAAGCAAAATAGCTTTAAAAAAGGCGACGGTCTTTTTATGCTTGATGGGGACTTTGATGTGTTGTACACAATTGAACCCGATCCTGTTTATGCTAGGGAGCTTAATCGCTATCGCTCTTACCATGGTAAAGATCCTAAAGGATATCACAATCTTGTACAAGCCTATGAAGCCATGAGCCGTCAAATCAAAACGCTTATGCCTAAGTTACCAATGTTTAAGAAATTGTTTGCTCAGCTGAATGTGATCAATTTCTTCTCCTATTATTTTAAAACCTTAAAACAGGCACAAAAGGTGCCACTACTGAAAGATGTGCAGAAAGATTTTGTGTCTTGTCAAGAAGTCGGCTGTCCTCCTTTGTTTCCTCTTTTACCTATTCGAAAAACACAGAGATTTGAAGTCGTAGTCAACTTTAATGAAGTTTTTGATAAATTAGAAAAAGAAGATAGAGAATATCTTAAAGACTATCTTGCAAAAACTCCTGCAGGGCAAAAACCACCAGCTAAAATTGTAGATCTTCTGCTTCCAGTTCTAAGAAATTACATACAAGCTCTAGTTCCTTTAAAATTACCAGAAGACAGATCATCTATAGAAACCGATCGTAGATTCATTGAGAAAATCTTTGAGGGTTTTGTCCCAAGTTCTCCAGAAGTGATGCAAAAATTAAAGTCTAGTTTAAACGCCTTGCAATTACAGATTGTTAATATGAAAAAATCGCTAGATAAGATCCTTGATAGCTATCAATCTCTTCTAACAGCTCAAAGACGTTTACAGGATCGTGTAGATCAACATCAACTTTATCAAAATCAAATCGAAACACCTTTTATCTCACCTTTTCGCTCAATTTTAGCATTTCAACCTCTCAATGCCGTTCTAGATGCTCGTGAAAATCTTAGAATTGGATATAACAAATTGAGTGGACATATTATGCAAAAAATAGATGGCTCTTCGACTATGATCGTAGAGCAAAATATGCTTGCACAAATTCAAAAAGAGATTGATCGACGGGCTGAACTTGAAAAATCCTTAGAAGAAAAAATAGAAAAGCAAAAAGAACTAGAAGAACTTATCAGAAGGTATGAATCTGGTTCTATAAGTCAAAAAGAGATTCTGGATCAATTACCCGCACTTTCTGTCTCACAACCTGTAGCTGTGACCGAATTTTATTTTGAGCAACCTGAAAAAGAGCGAAATCAAACAAGGCGTGTGGTAGGAGGCTGTGGAATCAATCTTCAAAATCAACCAGTTGTGGTTGATCCCATAGTGACCTCTCTTTTTTCTCAAGCTCTTCCAACTTTTTTAAGTATGGACAGTGAGCAACTAAAAGCAATTAATTCTATAGAAGGTGTTGAAGGATATGTCTTTAAGTTACCAATTGCCGATTTCCGTGTAGTGGAAGATCAAGAGTATGCCTGGATGAGTCATGCTGAATCTTCAGAAGAAGATTCTCAAGCTTTGGCAGTTCTTCAAATTAGTGATAAGACTGCTTTTTTTAAAGCTACTTCAAAAATAAAACGGCCATCTTTAGCTCTTATTCATTCTGCTGCTTTGGCTGATTCTCCATTTTATCTTCGAATTCTATCAAATGGACATTATCTAACTAGAAATGATGTGCATGGTTATACAGTTTTACATCATGCAGCTCAAGCAGGACGTCTTGAAAATGTTCAGTTTCTGCTTACAATCTATCCTCAGTTATTGAATCAAGAAGCCCTCAACGGAGCCACTCCACTTTATTTAGCAGCTCAGCAAGGGGCTCTTGATGTTGTACGATTTTTAATGAGAGAGAAAGCTAATCCCAATCTGACGACTAATCACGGAATGTCTCCTCTTTATTGTGCTATTCACCATGGACATACAGAAATTGCTCTTGAGCTTTTGAAATTTGAGGCTGTGAATGTCAATCTAGGCCTTGAAGATGGAACAACACCACTTCATGCAGCTGTTGAATTTGATTTAGTTACAGTTGTGAGAAGGCTTTTAGAAAGAGGAGCTTTAGTTAACGCTCCCCGCAAAGATAGTTATACACCTTTGCATATAGCTGCTCAACAAGGATCTATTAATGTATGTCATGCTTTGGTAGCTCACAAAGATATCAATGTTAATGCTCGCTTAAAATCACAGAGAGTTCCGCTTCATCTGGCTATCGAAGAAAATGATATTGAAATTGTAGGACTTTTATTGCTCTTTGGCGCAGATCCAATTTGGTGTGGATGGGATAGAGAGACATGTCTTATGACAGCAATTCGCTGTGGTAATGTAGATGCAGCTCTTTTAATCATTGATTGTTGGATGGAATCTCCAAAGAAGTTTCCTCTGTTAGAGTATTCTGATATTAAAGGTAATACTCCTTTGAGCACAGCGTTAGCCTTAAAACAACATTTAGTCGTTGAAAAATTGCTATCTTGTGGAGTGATATTATCCAACCCTGGCTCTTTTGTGCCACAACATGTCTTTTTTCTGTACGAGCTTTGTCAGTCAAAATATAACGCTGTTTATATTGACCAATGGATCAAACAACACTCATTTACTCAAGAACAGTTACAAAAAGCTTGTGGTATTGCAGCTAAATACGGTCATAATGAAATGGTCTCTCTTTTTCAACTCGACTATGGCATAGAAGATGTTGTAGATCAAAATGGTTGGGGGCTTGTCCATTTTGCTGCTCAATATGACAACATCAATGTCATTCGTAGATTTTTAAAGAAAAAACCTTCAGATCTTTTACAAGTGACCAAAGATGGTTTCACAATCGTTACAATTGCAGCGCGCTGTGGATCTCTTCGTGTTCTTAAATTAATGCTAGAGGCACTATTTAACCAGGGAATCATCTTAGATAAATCTTATCCAGGGAAACATCCTCTTTTAACCGCTATTGAAACAAGAGAGCTAGGGGCTATTGATCTTATTTTGCAGACTATACCCGATCCTAACTTGGCTTTAGATAAAGATGGTTTAACAGCTGGTCATTATGCTGTTGCCATAGGAAATGTTGCTATGGTTGATCTATTACTGAAAAGAGGCGTCGATTTTAATCGAACTGATAATTCTGGAAGAACAGTTTTTCAGTATGGTTTTGAGTATAAATGGCAAACTATTATTGACTATTTTTTAGATCCGATCCATGACTTTAAGCTACCTCAAGATTTTATTTATCGTATTGCACATCTTCTTTATGCAAAATATATACCTCAACTTGTGAATAAGGGATGCCTTATTAATAACGTTGGCGCAACACATACAAAAGAAACTCCTCTTTTTAGAGCAATTCGTGAGGACAATTATGATTTTTTTGTCACACTTTGTGCTCATGGGGCTCAGTTAGAAGCTAGATCCTCTTCTAGTCGGACCCCTTTTCTTTTAGCAGCAGAATTAGGAAAGACTGCTTTTGTAGCTTATCTTTTGCCTCGTGTTTCAAAAAAACAGACAACTTCTGAGGGGAAAAATGCTTTAGATTTAGCCGTGGCACGAGGACATGAAGAGACTGTACAATACTTGATAGATCAGGGATTTGATCCTTCTGGTATCAATCGAACTCATTTACCTCATCATATAGCTATGATTCTTCAAGGCAAGGGGCAGGAACTAAAAAAATGCAAGAAAGACATGATCAAAGCCTTAAAAAATGATGACACAACGACTTTCTTGCAATTGGCAAATCCTTTTGCTTTTCAAACGCCTATGACTTTTGAAGTTGATGGGAAATCTAGAACAACTTTCCTTTTACATTTGGTCTACGAACTCGTAGATACAGAAAAGAAGCGGAAGTCTATTTTAGACAAGATCAAAATAGATCCATTACTTAAAGATCCTGAAGGAAGAACAATTAGATTTATACAGGCTCAAAAAGAAGAAGAGCTTGATTTTGACGTTATAGACCCTTTAGAAAAAGATAAAGATGGGACAACTATCCTTCATCTCTGCGCTTGTCATAAATCTAAAAAGAATCTAGAAAAAGCTCTTAAAAAATGCCCATCTGTCGATGTCAGAGATAATCAGGGCTTTATGCCTCTTCATTATGCTGCTGAATACAATCTTCTTGATAATGTCGATTTACTTCTTCAAAAAGATGCAAATCCTAATCACATGAGCCAATCAAAAATCTCTCCTGTGCTTCATGCAGTTTTAAACAATTCTCGTTCTAGTGTCCAGTCTCTTTTAAATTATGGAGCTATGATTGATTTAGTGTGTTTAGAAGAACAAGCAACTTATCTGTTGATTGCCTTAGAAAAAGATCTCTTTGATATGGCTAGATTCTTGATTAATCAAGGTGCAAAAATTGATAAGGCTGATCGTGAAGGAAGACAGCCTATCCACATAGCTGCTAAGAAAGGTCATATAGGGCTTGTGCGTCACCTTGTGTCAAAAGGAGCTTCTCTAAGAGCCAAAGACAATCAAGGGAAAACTGTCGCTCATTATGCTGCTGAGTCAGATGAACCACGGTTATTAGACTACTTGAATGACTCTCTCTTACGGGAAGGTGCTCAAGAGGTAATTCCATCGGTTCATAAATCACATCCTATTACGGGTTGGACACCTATGCATTTTGCTGCAAAAAAAGGCAACGTTCCTATGCTGCAAAAACTTAAAAGCAAAGGTGTAAAGTACTCATCTGAAAAGAAAGAAGATGAGAGTATTTTTGCTTTAGCAATTAGCAGTGGTAATAGAGAGGCTACTCGCTTCTTTGAAAGAGAGCCTGAATTGACTAACAAAGATGGTTATACAATTGCCTTAATAACGGCTATAGCTCATGAAAATATTGAAGAATTAAAATCGCTACTTCCTGCTACACATAATTCTAATGGTATTTATGGACAGACTCCGCCTCTTCAGTACACAGCTATTAATCAATCTCTAAGATCGGCTCATTATTTGATGAAATATGGAGCAGATCCACAAAAACTTCCTGTTTATGACTCATCTTCTCATAAAAAGACAACTCCCTTGGAAAGAGCTATCAAAGGAGGTCATTTGGCCTTAGTTCGTCAAATGATTCAAGAATCAGCAACTTTTGATATCTTTCAAAGGACTTCTTCAGAAAAAACTTACTTACACCATGCTTGTGAAGCAGGTGAAATAGAAATAGGAGCCCATCTCATTGAATTGGGAGCTCTTCTAGATGAAAAGGATGCTTTCCAGATGACGCCTCTTCGAATTGCACTCAAGCAGGAAAATTATCAACTGTCTCATCTTTTATTAGCTGTTGGAGCACATATTCCTGAAAATATTGTTTTACCTCTAAATTCATCTATAAAAAATTTAGTGGATACTTATAAAGCAGCCTTTGCTTTAGCTAAGAAAAAAGAAGAGACTTCTTTGCATACAGCTGTTCGTCTTAACGATCAAAAATATCTTCGACTTTTATTGAGTCTAAATGACATTGGGTCTAAAGATAAAAAAGGAAGAACAGCTCTTCAATTAGCCGCTTCTCATAACAATCTTGCTTTTATTCAAGCTTTTATACGTTGGGCTAAAATTGATAGTCTTCGTAATCAATTGCAATCACTTATAGAAATAGCTTCTAAGCATAAGGCGTTGGATGTGCTTCAATTTTTAAAAGGACTTCATGACTCTTCAAGCTCTTCGTGATTTTTTCTATCCTAAAAAAACAGACAATTCAGAAGCCCTTCTTTCTGAGACACAACCTGCTATAAGAGTATCTTCTGTTTTTTCTAAAGCTATAAGTCATTCAGATGAACTTCCTCTCATCAATAAACTCTCTAAGTTTGATTTTTCTCAGAGATTGAGGATTCAAAAAATCGTTATCTCTTTTTGTCATAATCAGCAAGAAGAAGATAGGCTTATCAATTGGTTTGAGACTATACAAGACTCTTTAGGTGAAGATTTTCTACTTTTTGTCTCTAATCCTGCTAGCTATTTAAGTGACACATCGCTTGATCAAATTGGCTGCCTTTTACAAAATTTGCTTCAAATTGGTTACGATGATGAAGAAACAGCTTCTCTTCTATTGCAATTTTATCGCAGTCAAATTTCTTTATCCGATTTACTTACAGAAATTGAGGTTATCCGGGGGGAATTAGATACTCTTAAATACTCAGAAAGATCTATTGAAGAGTCACTGCAAGCTTTTACCATTTCAGAAAATGAGCAGCAACAAATTAATGAGGAATATCAGACACTCTGCAAACTAGGAAAACAACTACAACAACAGAGTGTGAGGGCTTGGGTTGATTATGTCAAACAAGGAGGCAAAGGGAAGCTATCCCTTCTTGCAATTGCTAGAGAAGCTATTCGATTAAAATTTGGAATCTACCCTTACAGCACACAAATGGTCACTATTTTAGCTCTTTTAAGTCATCCTTCAACACTCAAAGGAAGACTGGCTCAAGTTAAAACAGGTGAAGGGAAGTCAACCATCATAGCAATACTTGCTTTTTACAATGCCGCTCTTGGGTATACAGTTGATATTGCGTCAACGTCTCGTTATCTTGCCAAACGAGATTGGGACAAATACCAAGAATTCTTTCAAACTTTTGGATTCACATCGTCTCATATTTGTGAAGATTTTCCTAAAGCCGAGAATTTTCAAAAACAAATCATTTTTGGGACTAATTACGATTTTGAGTTTTCTATTTTGCGAGATTATCTACAGGAAAAGCAAACCCGTATTGAGATACGACCTTTTCAGGTTATGATTGTGGATGAAGCAGACAATCTTTTCATTGACAGTGCTTTAAATTCAGCTCGTATGGGTATTGGTGGCAGAGTCTCTTTTGATTGGGTTTATCATCCTATTTTAGATTTTGTTCGCCAGTATTCAGAAAAAATAGATAAGGCTTTAAAAGAAGGTGATATTGAAGATGTAGTTAATGATTTAAGACAACTTCTCACCACTATCTCTTCACAAACTTCAGATTTATCCGATGAAAAATTGGGCCTTTGGCTCCAAATGGCCTATGATGCTCTTTATGAATATAGGCCCAATGAAGACTTTGTGATTAATCCAGTCCAAGAACATGCTATTTTGCCCCCTAAACATCAAATCGTCATTGTCGATAAAAAAAATACAGGAAGACTAAAAGAATCAAGTAGATGGCAAAACGGGCTTCATGAATTTTTAGAGGCCAGATATAACCTGCCTGTTAAGGAAGAGAGTGTCACAGCTGCATCCATCTCTCATCCTGCTTTTTTCAATCACTATGAAAGGATTTACGGTTTAACAGGAACCATAGGGATAGGGATAGAACAAAGAGAAATAGAGGCTATCTATCATATAGATACAGTTATAGTTCCTCCTCACAAGCCTAATAAAAGACAGGTGCTTGAGCCTCTTCTTTTGCCTACAAAAGAAGAACACTTACAGGCGATTTTAGCTGAACTAAAGCACATGCAA
>CAYUZN010000031.1:0-17903 GCA_964449295.1 uncultured bacterium
CTCTTCACGATCGTCAAATCTAGAGAGTTTTCGCATCGGTCCAAAAGCCAAATTTCTAGCTTTATTGGGTATATCTAAACCTCCGACATCGATCCCTAAATGGCGGGCTACAGAAGATCTCACTGAATCAGCATCTAAAATTTCTCCTTCAATTTCGCTAGATTTGATGACATCTTGAGTTAAAACATAAAGTACGGTTTCTTCACGTTTTTGAAAGCCGATTGATTCCATTTGGCCAATCAACCTGCCTTGCTCATGGCGTGTCTGAATGAGCAAGTCGGAGAAAAAGTTGTGATCCCATCTAAAATCGGGCCAGTCTTGAAGTTCATAGATATACATATCTCCTCATTCTAGCACTTAATCTCCGCATACGCAACCCTAATCTCCGCAAAAATGCGGAGATTAGGAGCATTATTCTCCGCATTGTGGTTAAAAAATTAACATATCTATTTGATATAGAAATGAGGATGTTATAATTTCTTATTAAATTAGGGATTTTATGAAAAGATCAGCATCTTGCTGACTTGTAAAGATAAGGAACTCTGTCAGAGGGTGTTTTTTTCTGAGCTCTTCTATTCTGACTCTTTTTTCCTTATCGAAATTCCATGTGTATTTCAAGATCTCCCAAGTAACCGCTCTTAACCCGCCGAAGTCACTTTTGTAATTGAACAGTCTTTTGAAAAGTCTCCAGAAACAAATAAGACGAGAAAAGTGAAAATATATCAGCCATCCGCCTTGGCAAATCTCATTTCGAAAGTCGAATAGGAACACCCTTCTATAACCCAAGCATCTTCATCGAGCATGGCCTTTTGAATCTCTATAAATTCCTGCTTATCTCTCTTTTTCCCATCTGGCTCGAACATGTGTCTATCCAGATGATGGACTGGGATATCTAAAATTTTCCCGAGTTTGGCAGCAAATGTAGACTTTCCGCTTCAAGGAAGACCGATCAATGCAAATTTTTTCAGACAGATTTTCTTCATAGATATGAGAGTTTTTACAGAATTAAACTCTCATTTAGTTTCAGTGTGACTGCGTTGACAAGTTTTGTGTGTTCTGCTTCGACTGTTTCAAAAGAAAGAGTCTTTTCTTGATCACGGTAGATAAAGCGCAAAGTGGCATTTTTGCGATCTTGTCCTAGCTTTTCGCCTGTGAACAAATCGACAAGAGCGTAGTGCTCAAGAATATGAGGTTTAGAAGATCTAATCGCTTCAAAAACCTTCTGTATAGGAACATCGTATCTTAAGGTCAATGTCCAATCACGTTGAGAGCCTGGAAAAGAGGGGAGTTTTTGGTATTTTTTATCCTTTTTTCTATAGGTAAACATATCTTGAAGATTGATCTCTCCAAAGAGAACTGTTTGATCAAGTGCCATATGGGTTAAAATTTCTGGGTGGACTTCTCCAATCACCCCAATCGTTTGTTTACCGATTTTGATTTGAGCTTGCCTTCCTGGATGCAATGTATGTAAATGAGACGGCTCAAAGGCATACTCTTTTATCCCAAGGCCTTTTAAGAGGTTTTCAGCACACCCTTTTAAATCAAAAAAATCGACATTTTTTGGTTTTTCATCCCAATGAAGAGGAGATTTTTTTCCTGTTAGGATAATGCCCACGCAAGACGGCTCCTTAAAGTCAGTGCTCTCTTTAAAATGGATTTTTCCAATTTCGAAAGCAGAGATATCATTCACTTGGTGATTAGCATTGAGTTTGACAACTTGAAGAAGGCCTGGAAGAAGGGATGTCCTTAACACCGATTGATCAAAAGATCTGGGGTGCAAAACAGAAATGACCGCATCCTCTGATAATCCTTTTTCTCTTGTTAAATGCGTTAATGTAGGACTCATTAAATCGCACGTAATGCACTCTTGAAATCCCTCTTGTAGTAGATATTTGTGAGCTTCTTTTTCAAAAAGATAGAGAGGTGTGTCTAAAATAGAGGAAGCTCTATAGCAAGGAGATTTTTTAGGGAGATTGTTATAACCAAAAATCCTTGCCATCTCTTCAATCAGATCAACCTCAATTTGAACATCTGTTCGATACGTAGGCACTGTCACATGCATCTCTTCTTGACCACGCACTTTTACCTGCATCTCAAGGCGCTCTAACAGAGAGACCATTTCACTCAAACTCAGTTGAATTCCTAAAAGAGAATTAACTCTAGAAACTCTACAAACGATTTCTTTAGAAGGAGACTCTTGTTCTTGAGTATCGATCATGCCTTGAATGATCTCGCCTCCTGCTAGTTCTTGGATCAAAAAACACGCCCTATCTAGAGCCAGAGGAAGACCGTTTGGATCAACACCTCTTTCAAATCGATAAGAAGAATCACTTTTCAAATCAAGAGATCTAGCGGTTTTGCGAATGGAAGAAGGATTAAAGATAGCAGCTTCGATGAGCACGTTTTTTGTAGAAGAGGAGACGCTTGAAGACAGCCCCCCCATAATCCCTGCAAAAGCCAGGGGCTTTTCCTCATCACAAATCATCAAAGCGTGTGGAGCAATCTGTCTGTCTTGCTTGTCGAGTGTTGTTAGAGAAGAAAAGGACGTTTGAGCTGAGACATTAATGGTGTCACCCGCAATTTTATCAGCATCAAAGATGTGCAGTGGTTGCCCAACTTCTAACATGACAAGATTGCTGACATCGACCACATTGTTGATACTGCGTATGCCGCAAGCCTCAAGTTTTTTAACAACCCAATGAGGGGAGGGGGCAACTTTGATATTTTTTACAGCTCTTAGTGCATAGCGAGAGCAAAGCTCAGGATTCTTAATAGCAACTACGATCTCTTTATGGATACTAGGTCCTTCTGTCTTCTGAATGCAAAAATCAGGGCGTTTAGCCTTAATACCAAGTGCTGCTCCCAGCTCTCTTGCGATGCCCAGAATACTTAAACAATGGCCTAGGTTAGGTGTTAAAGAGATATCAAAAACAGGGTCAACATATAAAGAGGCCAAATCAGATCCTAATCGTAGATCAGTTGATAGCTCTAAAATCCCTTCCGAGTCTCCTGGCAGCCCAAGCTCACAGGCAGAGCAGAGCATTCCCTGAGACTCAACATCTCGAATTTTGCTTTTTTTGATTTTCCAAACTTTTTTTTCACCATCTGTTAAAGAAGCGCCTATTCTTGCAAAAGCAACAATAAGCCCAGGCCTGCAGTTGGCAGCTCCACAGACAACTTGATACTCTTGAGAGCCATCGGTCACTTGTGCGACCTGAAGCCTATCGGCATTTGGATGACGAATCGTAGACAAAACTTGTCCTACAACAACTCCTTCAAAAGAAAGAGAGAGCCCTTCGATAGCTTCAACTTCAATGCCTAGCAGTGTCAATTTTTCTGCAATCTCTTGAACCGATAATTCAAAAACCAAGAATTCTTTTAACCAAGATAGAGGGACTTTCATTTAAGTAGCTCACTAAGATATATTGAGGATAATATATCAAAAATTCAAAAGATGAGCAATACTATTACATCTCCTTGGGAAAAGCGGGTTAAATTTTTAACACAAACACTCATTTTGAGTGTTGCTCTCAATATCGGACTTGTCGCAACTTTTTTTTATTTTGTACTTCAGAAAAAAAAGACATCCGTGGTGTTTGAAAAGTCTCCTGTAGAGACAACTCAAAATGTGTTAACTTCACATCTTTTTAATGAAGAGCTTCTCACAACGTACTCAACGCTGTCATTTCAAGAATTATTAGATATTTTAAAAGACACCACCCCTGTAGAAGATGGGTATAAAAAACGTGATCTAGCTTTAGCCTCTCTTGCTGCCTACCATTTTTTTAATCTTGAAAAAGCGCTTAATTTTTTTCCTTTTCAAAAGCGGCAGCTCTCGTTTATTCACCAAGAAGGGCAAGAAAAAATTGACATCACCGTTTTTCCGGGGCTGTCACAGGAACAGTTTGATGCTGTGATTCAGTATGCAAAAACAGAAAAATGGCCTCTGACAGCTAAAGGGATTTTCTTCGAACTCAAAGATGAATCTAATAGACAAGATACAACTCTTTTAGAAACTTTTTATTTAACTTCTGAATTTCGACTCATCGAAACTCTTTTCACCAGATCAGGTCTTCTTTTCCCAAAAGAATTTCTCGTCTTTCTTGTGACACAAGGAGATTGGACAATGATTGAAAATTTTGCAGACGAGCAAAAACAAGCCCAAGATCTAACACCTCTTAAACTCAAAACTTTTCTTTTAAATTATGTCAAAAAGCGCTCTCTTCCCGCAGCGAAAATTTTGCTTCAATGGGACCCAGAATTTGTCGCAAAAAAACTAGAGGATTTCGATCTTATTCTGTTTCTCGATCTCTTCCCCGATAGTACCCCAACTCTCACTCTCTTACTAAAAGATCTTCTCGTCAGCCCTAGATCAGATGCCATTTGGAGAAAATCGGCTGAAAAACTCTACGCCTTCCATAAACTTCCTATGCCAGAGACTTACAACTACGAACTAGTACTCCAAACTTTTTTCCCCGATATTCCACGCTCAAAAACAGAACCTGCCCCAGAGGCTCAACCTTCCACTCCTAACCAAAAACGCACCTACGTCATACAGCCTGGAGACAACCTATGGAAGATTGCTAAGAAAAATAAAGTCACAATCGAAGCTTTAAGAAAACACAACCGCCTCACAACAGACAAGCTCAGGCCAGGTAAAGTCTTAGAGATTCCTTAAATAGTATCCCAAGAAAAGGGCAGAACTTCTTCCAAGCATTTTTTGTCATGACGCAGTAACATCAGACGATCAAAACCAACTGCTACGCCACAACAATCGGGGAGTCCTTTTTCTAGAGCTTTTAGAAAATTTTCATCAAGAGGCAAAGATTGTTTGCCCATCTCTAGTCTCATCTGATTTTGTTCATGAAGTCTTCGTCTTTGCTCAATAGGATCAGTGAGTTCATGAAAGCCATTAGCAAGTTCAACTCCTTTGAAATAAATCTCGAACCGCTCTGCGATAGGCTCTTCATTGCGTAGTGTTGTCTTGGCAAGAGCCGATTGTGCCTTTGGAAAATCTTTAATCACCGTTAATTCATGAAGATGCGGCTCAACGATAAAGCCCATGATAAATTGTAAGAGCGTATCTTTGTCCCACTTGTGCGCATCAGAAGGAAGATGCAGCGCGTGCTTCTCACAACACATCACAAGATCGCCTATGCTAGCAGTTAAATAATCAATTTGAGCAAATTTTATAAGTGCCTCTCGATAAGAAAAATAAGAGACGGATAGGTTCTCTAAAAAAAGATGAATAAAAGCTACTGTCTCTTCAATCAAATCCTCAAAAGACATGCCCAGCCTATACCACTCCACCATCGTAAATTCAGGATTATGAAAGTGTCCGATTTCCCCATCTCTAAAGACATGACTCATTTGATAAATATCACCCACGCCTAAAGAGAGTAGGCGCTTCATCGCATATTCTGGCGACGTGTGTAAGAAGCCATAAGCTCCTCCTTGCAGAGTAATCTGCATCACATCGATATGCCTGTCGATAGGAGCTGCTTTTCCTAGCATGGGCACATCGACTTCCATCACATTTTTTTGAGCAAAAAAATGGCGCACCTTCTGAAACATGTGCGCCCTGTTTTTTAAAATTTGAATTTTAGACACGGGAGACGTACTCACCCGTGCGAGTATCGACTTTAACTCGGTCTCCTTCTTCGACAAAAATAGGCACCTGTATTTTAGAACCACTTTCTGTAGTAGCAGGTTTCAAAACACGGCCAGAGGCTGTATCTCCACGAACACCGGGGGCTGTCTCAACCACCTTCATTTCCATGAATGTCGGAGGTGACACTTCAATGGGAAGGCCTTTGTAAAAGACAACGCTATATAGAATTTCTTCCATAAGCCACTGAGCAGTATCTCCAATAACAGAGAGAGGAATGTTGATCTGCTCATACGATTGATCATCCATAAAGACAACCCCATCTTGTTCTTTATAGACCATGCGCATCTTGTTCTCTTCAATATCTGCCACATCCAATTTGTCACCTGATTTAAATGTCCTTTCAATGACTCTGCCAGTTAAGAGATTTTTGAGTTTTACCCTGTTAAATGGTTGCCCTTTCCCTGGCTTTACAAATTCATTACTCACAATCGCGTAAGGTTCTTTGTCGACTTCTACTTTAAGGCCAGCTTTAAATTCATTCGTGCTAATTTGAGCCATGATCATTTCCTTGTAAAAAATAAATTAAGAATACAATCGTCTCATATTATAAAGACTCTTGTCAACTGAGAATTTATTTGAGCTATTTCCGATGTGCCTTCTCGGGTAATTTCGAGAAATTCACATCGGTATATTTGCTTGGAAAATTTTTTTTAAAAAAAGCTCATAAATAAGTTCGCTGCTTTGGGTGAACAGATCATGAGTATCAGCAGATATTTTTGACTTTGTTTCTTTTAATCCTATTTCATATAACTCTTTAGTAGGGTTATATAAAAGCTGTTCTGGATGGTATTGGCAGCCTATAATGCGACCTTCCTTTCCAAGTACAAGCTTAATGATGTTATCATCATTCTTAAGAACAACCTCTATTCCTTGACCTAAAGTATTGATCGCTTGTCTGTGGCAAGAGTAAGCAAACACTGCGTGATTTAATTGAGACTCTTTCTTGAATTGCCTTGCTGCAGGTGTATCTGCTAACCTTAATTCTTGATAACTTCCCCATTGGTCATCAACGTCACGTAAATCTCCTCCAAAAAAAATATTGATTAATTGATTCCCTCTACAGATGCCAAAAATGGCTTTGTTTTGATCATTGGCTAATTGTAAGAGAGCAAATTCTGTTAAGGTTCTATGATAATCTTTATTTTGAACGATAGGAGATAAAGATCTTTGGTAGAATTCCCGTTCAATGTTATTTCCTCCAGGTAGAACAAGGCCATGCGCTATAAAAATAAAAGAAGCTGCTTTTTCTTTTATACGGTTTAATTGAGAGTCAAGTTGTGCTCTTTTTAACAACTCATCCGGTAGACTTAATATACTCGAAGATGGGGTCTTTGGAATATCAGATAAACTGGCTACAACCTCTTTTTCTAGTATCTTTTTGCTATGAATATCTGTGCAAGAGACATCAAAAGGAAGAACCAGGCCTCCTTTTAGACGTATACATTCTATAATTGCAGGCGCAAACCTTGGCAACTCTTCATCAAATTTTACAGGAATAATAATGATAGGCTTGCTAAACTGATTGTCAGTGCAATCTTCAAATTTAAATAATTCCCAAGCCTGTAATAGCAATACGTTAAGAAGGTCACATCCTTTAATTAAACTACCTTGTATTTGATTCTCTAAAAAGCAAGCATTTTCTAAACAGGAGGAAGTAATTTTTGCATTTATAAAATTAGAGCGATTAAACATAGAATTGAAAAAATTACAAGAATTAAATTCACTATTTTTAAATACACATCTTGTAAAGATGCGGTAAGAGAAATCACACTTTTTAAAAGTAACATTTGTGAATATGGCTCTTATAGCGCCATTGCTAGATTTGCGAATAGTAAGTGGTTCAAAAGAGCAATTATTAAAAATAGTATTTGTAATTTCTATATTATCAAACAGGTGTTCTGAGAACAAACAGTTTTTATAAATTGTGTTAGAAGGACGTAAATTGTCATAAGATAAAGTTATGCCTTCCACTAATTTTTTTGTAAATACCGTTTCATAAACTTTTCTTGCTTCAAAAATCAATCCATAGAGTCTTACAAAGCCAACGATAAAATTAACAATTTCTTTGAGAGATGAAGGTGCTTGTGAAAGATCTTTTGTGGCCTGATTAATTTCTACCCAGGCTTGACAGATTAAAGATGCTGCAATCAAGGTAGGAGCTGAATAATAAATAGATGAAAGATACAGCAATTCATGAGCAATTCTAGAAATTTTTTTTGTATAATTATCGTCTGTTTTGACAATTTTATATATGTGATAAACAGTTACGAAAGCAAGATTAGCTTTAGGGGCTAAAGTAGCAAAACCCATATAGGCTACTAAAGCTGCCATCTGGCAGAGGCTCTTAGATGTTTCTGCTTTCCAGTTGAATTCTGTAATACGGTAAACGAAAATCCCTAAATGACAAAATTTTGCAGTTTTTGTGTGTAAACTTAACAGCGGTAAAATATCGGTAAATATTTTTTTAATACGATCTGGTTTATCATTGTTAAACAATGATTCTTTAATTAAACAAATTTTATTATTTAATTGTATGTTTTTAATTATATTCATATTATATAAAACATTAAATTCTATTTGTTTTAATTATAAAAAACAATGCATTTATTTTTTTTTGACTATAAAGAATGAGTTAAAGATTAAAGTTTCTTAAAACTTTGATAATAAATGACATAAGTTGGATTAAGGATTCTCAAAAACTATGATTTCATGAGCGGAAATAATTTTAGATTGAAGCCATCGCATACGCTGCCAGTAAAGAAGGGCTCCCACAACATGTGTGACACTAAGAACAAGCCAAAACATATTAGCGTCTATATTCTTAATATTAATTGCAAAATACATAAATAAAAATCCATTGAGCCAGCTAAAAGCCCCCATGAAAAGAGAGAATCTTGTGTCTTTAAAAGCCAGCACATAACTCACTGGCAGAAAGCCAAATAAGAAGAAAGAAAAAGAGATCCAAATTCCTAAAAAGTTTTTTTGGATAGATAGTGAATCCAAGGCAATCTTAGGAAATAATAAGTCAAATGTTTGCAAGGGAAATAAGATAAGAGGAATAGCAACAAGCAAGCTCATAATCACAACTAAAATCACACCCGAGCGCAGGGCTTTATTTAAAAATTGATAACTTTTAGAGCCTAAAATTTGTGAGACAATTGTTGTCTGAGCCTGACAAAGAGCATCTCCCAAGAAGGGAAGAAAAAGAAATAACGCTCCTCCAATTGACAGACTTAGGAGATAATCACCGCCTTTTGCTTTAGCAATTCCAGCTGTGAATATCCAAGACATAAAACTTAAAATACGATTGAAAGCTCTTAAAAGACCTGGATGAATACACTCCCAAAATAGTCTAGGACGGAAATGCCAAATATGAGAGTTAAAAAAAACGTGATATTTAGATTTAAGAAAATCCCATAATAAAAAAACACAAAAACTTCCCTGAGCAATCAACGTGCTGATAGCCCCCCCCATCAATTCTAGGCGCGGGATCCAATCACTATATCCAAAGATAAGAAAATAGGCAGAGACTGCTTTAATGATTTGAGCTCCTAGCGTTGCTAGCAGCACAATCTTTGCTTTTCCTTGCCCCAAATAAAAACACGATAGAGCAGCTCCTAAGGGATATAAAAAATTAATAGCTATGAGAAAATGACAATAAGATACCCCACCTGTTTCAAGAGGTGTTCCTCGAAAGTAATAATTACTAAAAAACCACCCGGCTGGGAGTGTAATAACTATTGATAAACAAGAAAACCAGATAAATTGCCATATACCTGGTCCAATTGCTTGATACTCTTGAGCTCCGAACCATCTGCCAACAAACACCTGTGCCATCATGGCTAGAGCGACGCAGGGTGCTTGAAAAATCTGCGCAACATATGCTGCATTGACAGCTATTTCCATAGCTTCTTTGGATATGCGCGCAAGAAACAACTTCTCCATGAACAAAGGCATAGCAGTTGAAAACGTCATCAACAAAATAGGCAAAAAAAGAAGAAATAACTTCCTTAACTCACCCGTGTGAAGATGAGTATTTTGTTCAGTGAGCGTCATCATTGCCTCGGTAATAAAGAAAGACTAAAAGAACACCCACTTCTCTTAGTCTGCAGTTTTTAAACAAACTTTCCGATCTATCGCTTCCTATTTCGAAGCAACTTTTGGAGAATTTGCTCCTTTACCACAATGCATAATCAAATGAATTACATCATCGATCGATGCAGATGTATAAGGACCACCAGCACCTGCATTTTCATAATACCAGCCTTCTGGAGATACAGTGATTACAAAAGGTTGGTGTTTAATAGAAAGATCAGGGAGAACAAATGTGACGTAATAATCCATCTCATTTTCTCCAGCTCTTAATATGTACAAATAGGGTGTTTTTCTGCCTCTTAAGAGTTTTTCAGCAGATAATCCAGACATTCTTCCGTGCCATGCTGGATGATTCACAATCTCTTGCTCAATAGAGCTTAGGTTGTTTGTATATTCTTTCAATAGTGTAGACATATTATTTCTCCTCTTTTTTGTTAAAGCTTCTTGTGAGGTTAAAAGGTCCACAAGGAGCATGATACACGATACTTAATCCTTTTCTTACCAGCGCTTGATTGGGCTGATAAAAAATGGGGATAATTGGCATTTCTTGGGATAAAAGTTTTTCGGCTTGTAGCAGGTAGGAAGAGCGCTGAAAAGGATTGGTTTCTTTGTCACTAAGATCTAGAAGATTTTGAAAGTCCTTATGTTCCCAGTTTGCAAAATTAATTTTCTCTTCCGCATGCTTAAAAGCGTTGAGTATATAGATAGGATCGGCAATCCAAGAATTCCAATGGATAAAAGCCAATTGAAAATCTCCGTCAGAAACTTGATTAAAAAAATCTCCCCAAGACAAAGGCTTAAGTTGGCATTTAATTCCTAAACACTCCTGAAATTGTTGCTTAAGACAAAGAGCGGTGTATTCTCGAATACCCTTATGATGGAAAGTTAAGGTGATTGTAGGGAAATTTTCCAATGACAATCCTAATTCTTCAAGAGCTTCATGAAATAGTTGCTGTGCTTGCTTGACATTCTGTTCTGGAAAAAGAGATTGGTTCTCTGCAGAATAAAGAGATAAAAGAGGAGAATAAGCAGGGATTAAAGGCAAAAATGCATTGGCGATAATTTGAGCGCGGTTGATTGCAAACGCAAAAGCTCTTCGTAATTTTTGGTGACCGAAGAGATAATGTTTTGTATTAAATACACACCAATACACCCAGCTATTAGGAAAAGAAAGGAGAGAAGATTCTTGGCTAGCTGTATAAGATGGGTCCCAAGCACCAAAAGGATTTCCAATCCAATCAATTTCTTTTTTTTGAAAAGCTTGCAAAGCTTGTATGGGCGTCATGCATGTCATAATGACTTGATCCCATGACACAATATAAGGATCCCAATAAAAAGGATTTCTAACCAAGTGGTATCCTTGACTAGGTTGATTAATTTTAAGTTGAAAAGGACCATTACAAGGATAGCTTTTTAGGGACTGGTAAGGCCATTGAGGATGCTCTTGATCGACTAACCTATGGATAGGAGAATACACAGGGTATGCTGTTAATTGAAGAAAATGAGGAGAAGGTCGTACTAGCATAACTTTGAATGTACGATCGTTGATTACTTGGATGCCGATTTGATCTAAAGGAACTTTTCCTTCTTTAGCTTCTTTAGCATTGTAAATAGGATAAAAATAATGAGCAAAAGAAGTTTTAAAATCAGGAGAAAGCATTTTTTTCCACGCATACTCAAAATCATAGGCAGAGATTGGTGCACCATCATTCCATTGAGCATACCTCAGCTTAAACGTATATTCTTTTAAATTAGGAGAGATTTCTATTGATTCTGCAACAGCATTTTCAACAGAACCTTGCTGATCTAAACGAGTGAGCCCTTCAAATAGAAGCCTTAAAATATCTCCTGAGAGAGCATCTCCTCCAATACGTGGATCTAAGGAAACCATTGAATATTCGAGAGCAATTTTTAAAACTTGTTGATCTTTGATTTTTTGATGCCATTTGTGAAGAGATTCTTGTAGAGCTTGAATGAAAGGTTCAGTTTCTTTAGCTTGGGGTGACAAAAGAGCACAGTTAAAGAAAAGCATCTCTTCTACATTGATAATATTATAAACCATATTTTGTAGTCGAAAAGAGCTATCTTGAAGAATGTTAGAAATCACTTCTTTTACAGCAGGATCTTGAGCAGAAATACAGATGAATATTTCTTTATCATATCGGTAGGTTTTGAATGAATATCCCAAAGTGGGCAAAATCACTTCCTCGCGGTTTTGGAGGAAATGTCTAAAGAGAGAAAACAATATATTTTCTTGAGTAAGCGCCTGTTTTTCCAGAGGCAGTAATCGATAGAAAAAAGTTTCCAAAAGTTCAGACTCATTAGCTGCCACTTCTGGGAATTGATCTTGAAAATGTTGAAAAAGTTCCTGTTGTTTAATGAGGATTCCGCCATTATAATCACGGAAAGCTCCTATAGCATTTTCTATAAGAGAGACAACTTTTTTTCTTGCGGCATAGAAGTCTAGCGACCCATCAGATCTCAATAAATTGGCAGTTCTTGCAAGATGCAAGCGAAAAATATGAGCCTCAACAGGATGGTTTTGAAGATTTTTGACCACAGAGACATGTTCTGAGACAAAATAACAGTCAAAGAATCGATCTCTCAATGAAAAACGATGAAAAGGAGTGACATGCACAAGAGCTACACGAAAGACAATCTCTTTTCCTGACTGTTGATCAAAAGAGATATAAGCTTGAGGAAGATCTTGCATTGATTGAATTTCTTGCGTTAACACAAGAATATTCTTGTTAATTTCTTCCTCGTTTGACCCCATGAAAATGGTAGGCGATAAGGTTTGAATACTCCCTTTAATCTTTTTCTCGAGATTTTTTCTCAAAACATGTGATTCTTGCAAAGAAAGAGTAGACCCATCTCTTTTTTCAATTTCTAGGTAAAACATCTTGAAATTTTTATGTTGAGAAAACACATGAGAATAACAACTTTCCTTGACCAATCTAAATTCAGGGAAATGTTTTTGTAAGGCAAGTCTGATGTTTTCCTCATCAAATAGCTCATATCGGTCCATCATATTGCAGCCAATAAGACAGCCACACACAGATCTAGAGAAAAAGGGAAAAGATAAACGAGTTGGTAGCCACTTAATTTCAAAATGACGCAAATGTGAAGAGAATGTCGCTGTGCGCAAAAGTCTTTTTTGCATCAGATGCATTGACAAAACAAGACGGCAAAGATGAGTAGCACTTCTGTGATCGAAATACTCTTTTGTCCCAAGCAGATAAAGAAGGAACAGATCATCAAAAATCGATTGATCAATCAGTGTAGGAAAACGCTTAATCCACTGTTGCATTTTTTTATACACACCAAAAAAAGAAGAATGAAATGAACTTGGAGGAATATCTGAGAAAACTTCCTGCATCTCTTTTTCTTCTTTTAAGATAATCATAAACTTGCTCTTATCAACTTTCTTGTCTTTACATGTTATCAATAATTTCAACATAAAATCTATAAAAAAGATTAGTCTTGCTCAAAAAAATGTCGGTTTTTATAGACAAAAATAAATCAGAAAAAAATTAAGAATTTGCGAATTTTTAAATGTTTAAGACTGATTTTTGTGGAAAGAATGGATTAAGATCTTCGTAACTTTAAGCAAAGGTATGATAGAAGACACTTTCTATCCATCTATTTTCCATAAAAAGAAAATGCGAAGAGGTGTCGTTCTATTGGGTTATTTCTTGAGATCCTAAAAGGTGATTGTTTCTGCTTCCTATATTGGGAATAGCCTGAAGAATGTTTTGAACAACCTCTTTTAATTCTGGTTGGCTCCATGCTTTTTGTTGATTGGCAACATTTTGTAATTTATCCAAAACCAAGATTAATGATTCTCTGATAGCAGTTAACTTTAATGTTTCATCCTTTAATGCTTGTTTTGTTTCATTCAAATGTCGCATTTCTGTTTGCAGAGCAACTTGAAGTGCTTGCAGATTTAGATCTGTTTGTTTTGCAAAGTTTTCTCTTTCTTCAGCTCTTGCTGTGGCTTCTTGTATTTTTATCTCATGTTCGTGTAATTTTTTTGTAAAATGAGACCAATCCTCGTGCTTCTGTTGAATCAACTTAATAAAGATGTCTGCTGCTCCATTGAGCTGTTGTATTTGAGCTGTTAAACTGGAGTTTCCTGTTATTACTGTAGAGGAAAGAGAATCGGTAGCCTTGTCTATCTTTAAAATAGTCTCAATTAAGTCACTTGTAGCTGATTTAAGCCGTTTAAGTTCTTCTTCCATATCTTTATTGTTTTGCTTCATTTTGGATAGCTGGTCTTTCATTGTTCCTAGAGTCTCATTTTCTTGAATAAGATAACGCATGTAGAAAAAAGCTCCTAAGACAACAAGGTTAGCAAGAGTAGTCACAACCGCCTTAAAAACAAGGCTATGAACAACCATTGAAATTTGGTAAGCAATGAGACTCCACATGACAGGATGTTGATCTATATCATTAGAAACTCGCTTGTAAAAACTAAGAGGAGGTGGATTAGAATTATCCGCATTAGGAGCACTGAAAGCAAATACCCGTTTAATGGCTTCAAGTATCACAGGCCGGCTCGTATTTGCAGCATCTCTCATCCCAGTCAAATAAGTAGCAAGCTGAGATAACGGTGATACATCCATAAAAAACTCCTTTTTGGGGCCCAACTATAAAGCAAAATTGTTTTTTCTCAACAGATT
The DNA here is from genome assembly GCA_964449295.1 of uncultured bacterium. GTDB lineage: Bacteria > Chlamydiota > Chlamydiia > Chlamydiales > Rhabdochlamydiaceae > CANJJB01. The sequence continues at coordinate 14,449 of CAYUZN010000031.1, forward strand.
TAATTTTTAAGAGATAAAAATCAGTGTCTAATTTTTCAGACAATCCCCATTTGAAAAAAATACAAAGCCAGAAGATCATTGATTTCTCTCCAGCAGTCAGTTATACATACCATCTATACATCAAACTACATAAATGTTACTGCTAGAGGTCTATGGAAGAAGATTTTATTAAAGAAGATCAGTTTGCAAGAGATACATTAGAGAGATACTCAGGCTGTGACGTTAAAGATTTTCAGTCGAATTTACTGCTGACTAATTTTCCCAAATATGTTGACTACTTTGCTACCTCAAGAAATGTTCCTGTCATTGAAGGGTCAATGTTTAAAGTGGCTCATTGCCCCAAAGAAGATGTCAGTATCTTGGACTTTAAAATAGGATCTCCTGCTGCAGCCCTCGTTGTTAATCTCTGCTCTTTCCTTCCGATTAAAGCCAGCGTTCTTCTAGGAATGTGCGGTGGTCTTCGTAGACGCTATCAAGTAGGGGACTATCTTGTTCCTGTAGCCAGCATCCGTGGAGAAGGCACCTCCGACTTTTATTTCCCTCCTGATGTCCCAGCTCTTGCCAACTTCCTCATGCAAAAGGCCGTCACAGAAGTGTTAGAAAGAGAGAAACAAACCTACCACGTAGGCATTACTTTCACGACCAACATGCGCTTCTGGGAATTTAACGAAGGCTTCAAAGATAGACTAAAAGCTACCAAAGCCCAAGCTATCGAAATGGAATGCGCCACCCTCTTCATGGCCAGCTACAAGCTTAAGTTCACTCTCGGCGCCCTCCTTCTCATCTCTGATCTTCCCCTCAACCCCAAAGGCATCAAAACAAAAGCCGCCGCAGAGCACGTCTTTAAAACTCACACCGCCTCTCACGTCGAAACAGGCATCAACGCCTTAAGGCTTGCAAGAGAGATGCAAGCTCATCATGTGAAGGGTGCTTACCATCGCAATAAGGGGATGTAGGCTATTTTATTAGTTAAATGGAACTCTATTTTTTGCGTTGATTTAGAACATCTTTATTAGCTTCAAGAATTTCGCTAGCAGTTAAGTAAGAATCTGTATTTGGCTTCTCTTTGAAAATTTTGATCGTTAATGTAAACGATGGTTCTTTTGTAGTTAAAGAGTCAGCTGCTACAAGTGTCAGATATTCAACCCAGCGATCGAAGCAACTAGTGCTATAAAACAAGAAAAAAGGATAATTAATGGAGTGGTGAGAAGCATCGTCGAATTTATCAAGAATGACAAAATAAAGAGCCTCGTTATTTTTAGTCACTTCTGCTGCACGAATGAGAGCATATTTGATAGCAAGTTGTTTTGAGGTAAATTCATTACCTTTGAATGAAATTTGAAAGGTATCGGATGACAGTTTAGAATCATGATAACCATTTCTCAATAGAGTTCGATGTTTATAAGCTGTAGAAAGAATATTGCCTTCACTAGCAAAACATAGAGAACTAGCTGATATGGATGTTGCTATTAATTTAATCAGTTTGTTTTTCATGTGTTTGATAACCTTCAATTAATTGTTTAAAAAATTTTCAATCAATCATACTGTCAAATATGATATTTTGGTGTTCAACAGAGAACCGAATTTTAGTCGCTTCATTAAGAGTCTTATTTCTAGCAATACTGTTTGTAAGTAGTGCTGTGCTTAAAGAGGTGACGATGTGTGTTTCAATTGCACGAGAAAGAGGTCTTGCGCCCATTTTAGGATTAAAACCAATTTTAATAAGAAAATCCTTAACGCTATTATCAAGAGAAATAGAAACTCGCTGAACGGCAAGACGTTGATTCACTTTTTCAACTTCCATGTCGATCATACCACCTTTTAGCATTTCTTCTGTTACAGGATGAAAAATGCATGTATCGTCTAAGCGATTAAGAAATTCAGGACTAAAATGTTTAGGTAGATCTTCCTGAACATTCTGGCATAGCTCTTGATAAATAGCTTGATCATCTTTTTTGTTTTCTATTTTACTAAGGTCACTTCCTACGTTGGAAGTCATAATAAAGATGACATTGCGGAAATTAATAGTTTTACCAGAAGAATCTTGAGCTAATCCCTTATCAAACACCGCCAGAAAAAACTGGTGAATAAATGGATGAGCTTTTTCAAATTCATCCAAGAGAACAACACTAAAAGGATGTTGAGAGACTTGTTCTGTTAAAAGCCCTCCTTTTTCGTATTGCGTATATCCAGGATTAGATCCTATGAGGCGAGTAAGGCTATCCGCATGATTATATTCTGCCATATTAAATCGTATAAAACTATCTTTATTGGTAGGGAAAAGATAGCATGCCAGTGATTCAGCAAGACGTGTCTTCCCAACACCTGTAGGACCTGCAAATAAGAGGACTCCCAAGGGTTTATGGGGATTATTCAGACCAACATAGCTTTTTTTGACAACATCACAGACAGCCTTAATGGCCTCTTTTTGTCCTATAACCATGCCTTGTAAGGCTTGTTCCATCTCTAATAGCTTTTGACATTTTTCTGGATTAGGTTCTGTTATAGGAACATTCGTGAGTTCTTCTGCAATAGCTTTAATAGCCGCACCATCAATAACAGGCAGCGGTGTTTGTGAATTTTTTGATTTTTGAGTTAACTTAGAAAGTGAATCTTTGACCCACTGGATAACGCTTTCTATGAAATTTTTAGGAATAAAATAAAGCTTTGAGAGCATGCTTGTTGTTTCGACTTTGGGCGATGAAGGTGGTAAAGCTTTAGTATCTTGATTTTTTGTTTTGCTACAAGCTTGTTGGATCAACCTAATAGCTTGTGCTAAGATAGGTCGTTCAGGAAAATATCGTTCAGAGAGTTGGACAGCTTCTTGAATAGCTGTATCTGCCAACTGGCAATGATGTAATTCTTCATAAGTGGGTTTGAGATCGATGAGAATAGAAAGACTGTCTTCTTGAGAAAGAGGAGAAATATTAATCGTTGTTAAGTCTGTGATTAAGTCGGAGTGATTTCTAGAGAGACTTGAGAGACCAGACGGTGTTGTTGTAGCTATATACTGAATATTATTTTCTTTAAAATAAGAAGTTAATCTACCAACAATATCACAAGAAGATTGCTTACTATCATTTTTTGTCCACGTATGGATGTTATCAATCAAGATAATGATATCTCTGCGATTTTTAAGCTTATTTATTAGGTTTTTGAGTCTTCCTTCCAACTGGCCATGATATTGAGTATGTCCTACTAGTGAGAGCAGGTTTAAAGAAATCATTTTCTTCCTTTTGAGTCCAGCTATTTGACCTTCAGAAATGCTTTTAACAAGCTTGTGAATAATCGCTGTTTTCCCAACTTCTGCATCTCCACAAATTAAACAGTTTTCTCCAGCTATAAGAGCTTCTTGAATTGTTTGAAGCTCTCTTTCTCTTTTGAGAGCAGGATTTAACTTATTCTTTGTATTCAACTTCGAAAGATCAGTTCCATAAGCTTTAATTGGATCTATA
>CAYUZN010000032.1:0-17286 GCA_964449295.1 uncultured bacterium
CACCTAGCAGCTATTATTCGAGAAATAAGGGCCCAAAACCCTGCTTGCACCATCGAGGTTTTAACCTCTGATTTTCATGGAAACTTCGCAGCACTTGATCTCGTATTAGATGAGCACCCTGAAGTTTTTAACCACAATATTGAAACTGTCAGAGCTCTATCCCCTCGTATTCGTCATAAAGCCACCTATGATCGGACACTCTCAGTTCTAAATCATGTTAAACTCTCTCATAAGATTAATCATATCAAATCAGGGATCATGGTAGGACTTGGAGAAACACCTGCCCAGGTTAAACAAACAATCCAAGATCTTTATCAAGCAGGGTGTACCATCATTACTATCGGTCATTACCTGCAAGCCGATCCCAGAAAGCTGCTTGTGAAAGCCTTCATTTCTCCTGAACAATTTAAAGAATACGAAGAGTATGGCCTTTCAATCGGAGTCCCCCACATGTACTGTGGCCCCTTTGTACGCTCCAGTTATAATGCTCGCAATTTTTTCTTGTAATCTAAGCATGTCTTGCTCAATAGGCTGTCGATTTTCTGGAGCACACGCACTTACCACATTCAATTCTACGCATTCGATCGAACTGATTTTATCACCCATCATCTTAATGATCTCGTTTTGCCTTTCCATCCCTTGCTTTATTTCTGCTTGCAACTCAGTCAAAGCTGTTTCTTGTTTCTTTTCATGCATTTTTTTCATTTTAGGAGGCAGGTTTCTTTCATTCGAATTCGGCATGCTTCTAAATTCAGACTGTTTCTTAGCAATCTGACTGGTCAATTCTTCATTTTGTTTTTCTAATTCCTTGTAAGCTTCAGCTATTTCATTTCTATCTCTTATACATCCAAGTACGGTTAAAGCTAAAGCAGATACTCGGTTCTCAAGATCAGTAACATTTACTATAAGCTCAGTAACAACCATTAATTTGTCTTGCAAACCTATAACACCCTCTAATGACGCGATAACGCCTTTGGTGTCGTCTCTTTCTTTGTCAGCATCCTTTTTCAAGGACTCTAGATCTGCTTGTGCTGATTTTTTTAATTTCTGTAATCTGCTTTTTTCTTCGTTTAACTCTTTTTTTTTGGCTCCTAATTCCCCTCTTGCTCCAGCGTCCCATGCCTGCCATGCTGAAAGATTTTCAGCGTATTTGCTCGCATTCAAACAATTCATACAATCCTCCTATTATTTTTAATATCCAAATATGATACAAAAATTATGTTTTTATTTTCAACTTATATAGATTTTATGAGTTTTAATAGTTTTTAAAATTATTTTTATTTACTTCAACTCATTTAGGAGAAATCAAAATGGGTGCAGAAATCGAGACAACTGACTGAATTAAAAGCTCTCGCAATTGGATTATTCTTGAAGGGATCGTATTGAATTTAATGCTATCCCTTCAAGAATAATCCAATCCCGAGGCTTTGAATCAGTCCTTTTGCACCTGATTGAACTAGAAGGGATATAGACCCATTCATAGTTAAAAAGCTATTCAACATGTCCTGTTTTTAAAGAACACAGCATCTGCAACCCTAATCTGCGTCGCAAAACATTATCACACTTAGTTAGAAATTCTACGCCCTGCTTTTGTGCATGGTTATAAAATGATACTAGATTCCAGCCTACATTATCTAGCCCAGAACTGATTAGAGTTAAAATTACACTAATTTCCTCCTCAGATAAACTCTGCCATTCTTCTTCAAACTTGGGAAAAACAGAAGATGTTAGAACTAAATATTGATCAAAAGGTGTCAAAATATGACTCATCGTAGCTTCAATAGCCCTAATTAATCCTGTCTTATACCATTTTGCATAGGCTGCAATAGCACATTTAATAGCAGCTTGACTCTCCCATACATTTAAAGTCCCTTCTTTAGCTGCCGAAATAGCTTTATCTAAATCACCAAAACTTGCACAAATCATGCACAAAATATTCAGAGGATCATTCTTGATTTCTCGAAAAGTTGGAGAGGGAGCTTCTGATGAGTCTCCACTTCCATAAAAAACCTCGCCTCTTTCACCTTCTGGAAATATAAGATCACCATTCTCATCCGTATTTAAATCTCTTATCCTTTCTACATCCAAATAAGTCGTATCTCCTAAAAATGGACAAGCCTGAAGTATCTCACTTGCCTTACGTCTTCCTCGTTTTAACATTAGTTCCGAAAGACCATGAGCACAAAGGTTTGCGTTCTTGTTAGCTAAAGGAGCTAGTTTTTCTAAAGTTTCTAAACACCCTGATATAAGGGGTTCTTGTTTTCTTTGCACAACACCTACCGATCTATAAATAGTAAAGTTGTGAGAAGAAGTGAATTCAAGAGTAAAAACAAGTATCTTACTTTCTGAAGAAATAGAACAAGACAAACAGACAACTCTCAAATTTGAAAGTGGATTGATTTGCATTCTATCTAAGCAACTCTGAAACAATCCTGGAATTAATAATGCATCAACAATCCCTTTCCATTCGATATTCACACATCTTAAATTTTTAATCTCTCGAAATGAAAGTAAAGGGCCTACTCGATATACAAACACATCTTCTACTATCATAATTAATCTGTTTTTTATTATTAACCACAAAACAGTCAAATATAGTTAACGCAATGATTTTTAATAAAGACAAGATTTAATTTACATTATTATTGTAAGTTGTAGCATACACTAAAATATGGATTAAGTTGTGATTTAGTTTTTACAAATTTATTAAACAACAAACAGTTTCATATTTACATATAAACAATAATGACAGTATATAAAAAATTAGTGATGGTTTAATAAAACAATGCTTTCAAAAGAAACTAAAGATAAAACAGATCAAGTAGCTAGTATTATCTTAGCAGGAGGGCTTGGCACGCGCCTCTTTCCTCTTACGCAAACACGCTGTAAGCCTGCTGTGGGATTTGGAGGGAAATTTCGTCTCATTGATGTTCCGATTTCAAATTCTTTAAACGCAGGTATTTCTAACATTTTTGTGATCTCTCAATACTTTGTTCCCTGCCTCTATGATCATATCGTCTCGACTTACCATTTCGACATCTTCCGCCCTAGTCAAATTAAGCTCTTAGCTCCCGAAGAACATCCTTTGTCACGTGTCTGCTTTGAAGGATCGGGAGATGCTGTGAGAAAAAATTTAGAAGAATTGCTCAAGACAAATGCTTCTTATTTTCTTATCTTGTGCGGAGATCAAGTCTACAATATGGACTTTCAAAAACTCATCGAGTTTGCTGAAGAAAAAAATGCCGATCTTGTCATCGCTTCTATGAAGATAGAAGAGAAAGAAGCCCAACGTATGGGGGTCTTAAAAATTGATCAAAAACATAAAATTCTAGATTTTTTTGAGAAGCCTAAAAAACTGACCGATTTGGCCAATTTTGTAATCCCTGAAAAAGAGGGAGCCCATTTTTTAGGGTCTCTTGGCATTTATGTGTTCAAAAGGGAAGCCCTCATCTCTCTTTTGCAAGAAAAAGGGGATGATTTTGGGATGCATCTTATCCCTCTTCAAATTAAAAAAGGAAACACGTTCACTTATATCTATGATGGGTATTGGGTTGATATTGGGACGATTGCCTCTTTTTATGAGGCCAATCTTAGGTTATTGTCTTTTTCTTGCTCTCTTGATTTGTACAATGAAACCTACCCTATCTATGCCAAAGCTAAGCACCTACCGTCTGCTCTCATCAAAAACACCCATATCGAACACTCTCTCATCAGCGAAGGAGCCCTGATTGAAGCCAGTGAGATTCATCACAGTGTGATAGGTCTTAGATCTTGCATCAAGGCAGGAACTAAAATTGATCATTCTATCCTCATAGGCAATCCTTTTTATGCCTCTCAAAATAAGTTTTCTATAGGAGAAAACTGTCTTATTAAAAATTCTATTATCGATGAAGAGGTGCGTATTGGAAACAATGTGCAGCTACTCAACAAAAAGAAGCTCACAACCTTTGATGGAGATGGTGTTTATATCCGTGATGGTATTATCATCGTGGCAACGGGTGCCAATATCCCCGACAATTTCATATTATGAGAAAAATTTGGGCGATTGCTGATCTTCATCTTGCCTGCGGGGTTCCTGGAAAAAACATGAATGTTTTTGGACCTCTATGGGATAACTACATGGACAAGATCCAAGCTGCCTGGCAATCTCTTATTGCTCCTGATGATCTTGTGCTCATTGCAGGAGATATCTCTTGGGCAATGACTCTCGAAGAAGCAGCTTTAGATCTAGCCTGGATAGATGCGCTTCCTGGCACCAAAGTCATTCTGAAAGGGAATCACGACTTTTGGTGGGCTTCAAGTGCCAAAATGGCTCAAATCATGCCCTCTTCTGTTCATTTTATCCATAACTCTGTTTATAATTGGCATGATATTTCTATCGGTGGCACAAGACTGTGGGATACTGAGGAATATGCCTTTGGACAATATATCCACTTCCAAGACAATCCTAAAAAAAATGACAGCGCTCGTGTAGACCAAACAAACAATGAGAAAATTTTTAACAGAGAACTTGAGCGTTTAAGGTTAAGCTTAAAACAACTCTCTCCTGCAGCCTCTTTGCGCATTGCTATGGTTCACTACCCTCCTATTTCAGCTGATTTAAGACCTTCAAAAGTGTCTGCTATTTTAGAAGAATTTAAGATCGATATCTGTGTATTTGGGCACTTACACAATCTTAAACTCAACCAAAAGCTCTTTGGAGAAATTAGAGGTGTCAAATACATCCTCACTGCCTGTGATTATCTCAACTTTAAACCTATCTGCATTCATTCATGAAAAAACGCTCTTTTATACTCTTAGAGATCTTGATTGCTCTTACCATTGTGTCATTACTGGCAAGTTATTTGATCTATCGCCCTTTTAGAGAGCTCAAACAAGAATTGAGTGCACTGATAGCCCTTGAAGAGGATCGCGTCTGGGAAGGGAAATTGATAGAACTTGAATATATGTTACGCAGAAATTGCGCTTCTTTAGCAGAAAAAGATGTCAAAGATGAAACCTCTTTTTTCGTCTCTCTTCCTAACATGACAAAAAAGTGCACGAAAAGGTATGAAGCTTCGGCAACACATAAAACAGACAAGAAGACTAAAAACGAGCATTACTTAATTCATTTATCTGTCAAGGGGATGAAAAAAAAATCTCCCAAACTAAATTATACATTTCATGAAACTCGCACTCTGATTCAGAGTACTAGGCCCCCTGAGTCGTCCCCAAGTTCGGAATCGAAGCTAGGCTAGTGCGAAAGTCGAGTTTGTGTTTATTTCTTTCTTTCTGTGCAGGAGGAGGGTTCCCTGGCATCACCATTTGAAATTTGAAAAGAGTTTTTGCAATTTCAACGTTCATTTCGACTGTGAGCGCATCAAAAAGAGCAAAAGCTTCATGTTTAAATTCTACTAAAGGATCTTTTTGTCCTACAGAGCGCAGATGCATCTCAGCTCTTAAGTGGTCGATCCGAAGAAGGTGTTCTTGCCAGAGGCGGTCTAATGTACGCACAAGAATATTGCGCACAATGTCTCGCAGCATATCTTCTGGTTTTAACTTAGCCATATGCTCAGGCATATCTTGTTGAATTTTTTCTATGATCTCTGCTGTATAAATCAGTTTATGCTCAAATGCAGAGACGATTTTTACAATCGCTTTATCTTCTATATCGGCTGCTTTTAAATAATCATCATCAAACTCTTCTTTCTCAAAAGTCACAGGGAACTGTGTCATGAGCCACTGTCTATAGCCTTCTATATTCCAGCCTTTTTCTACAGTGCGACTGATCAGAAATTTCTGACTCATTTGCACACAAACATCTTCCAAAACCTCTTTTGCAATAGAGAGTGAATCGGCATGATGCAAAATATCATTGCGAAACGCGTAGATCTCACCTCGCTGCTTATTCATAACATCATCGTATTCTAATGTGTGTTTACGCATTTGGTAGTTGCGTTGCTCGACTCTTTTTTGAGCGGTTTCAATCGACTTATTGAGCACAGGCGCTGTGATCGGCTCTCCTTCTGGAGGACGGAAACGTTGCAAGAATTTTGTGATACGAGGAGAGGTAAAAAGACGCATCAAAGAATCTTCAAAAGAGACATAAAATTTCGAAGAACCAGGATCTCCTTGTCTGGCGCATCTGCCACGCAGCTGTCTATCTATACGTCTTGATTGGTGACGTGTGGTCCCAATAACGTGAAGTCCACCTAAGTCTGCCACTCCTTCTTGGAGCTTAATATCAGTACCCCTGCCTGCCATGTTTGTAGCAACAGTGATAGATCCTCTTTGCCCTGCCATAGCGATGATCTCAGCTTCTTTTGCATGATTTTTCGCATTCAGAACCGTATGCTCAAGTTTATTTTGCTTTAAAATACGAGAGAGTTTCTCTGAGATCTCAACCGATTCAGTCCCAATCAGAATAGGTCTTCCAGTTTTATGAACATCTTGGATTTCCTTCAGAATGGCTTGGTATTTTTCCCTCTCCGACATATAAATTTCATCATTGGCATCTTGTCTCACACAGTTTTTATGTGTTGGAATGGCCAAGACTTCTAATTTATAAATCTCTTTAAATTCATTAGCCTCTGTCATAGCAGTGCCTGTCATGCCAGCTAGCTTCTCATACATGCGGAAGTAATTTTGAAGAGTGATCGTTGCATAGGTTTGCGTCTCTCCTTGAATAGAGAGGGTTTCTTTAGCTTCTATCGCTTGATGAAGTCCATCTGAAAATCGTCTACCTGGTTGAGGACGTCCTGTGTTTTCATCAATAATAACAATTTTGCCTTCAGAGATGATATAATCGACATCTTTCTCCATTAAAAGATGAGCTCTCAAAAGTTGTCTTAAATTGTGAGACCTCTCTTTCCTCTTAGCATCTTCTTCTCGAAGAGCAATTTTTTTATTCAATTTATCTTGATCTGATAGCTGTTTGTTTTGATCGATTGTGGCATATTCATAGCCTAAATCAAGCATCACAAAATCATCGGGAGAATTACCCGTTTCAGCCCACAACAGAATCCCTTTATCTGTTAACTCATACTCATGGGCTCTTTCATCGACAATCAAATAAAGTTCAGACAGGGTTTTTGCACGCTCTTCTTTATTGGGTTCAGAATAAAAATAGGTATCCCATTTTTCAATCTCAGAGCGAAGAGAGGGATTTTCTTTGATGCGCTGTAATAAGTTGTTATTCGGCATTCCTTTTCCGACAAGCCACAACTTACGAAAAGCTTCTTTTTCTAAAACCTCTTCTTCTTTCGAGAGTTTTTTGACAGCCACCTCTTCTTTAATAAGTCCCAGACTCTCTAATGTCTTTCTTCCTTCTGTAGCCAGCTTACTGCAGAGCTCTCGTTGCACTTTGACAATGTGAGCGACAGGATTTTTTAATTGATCATACATCTGACGAGAATTAGACGTAGGGCCTGAAATAATCAGAGGGGTTCTTGCTTCATCAATCAGAATTGAATCGACTTCATCAACAATGGCAAAATAATGTCCTCGCTGACATTGCTCCTCTGCACTTTGCACCATCGAGTTATCTCTTAAATAGTCAAATCCAAATTCAGAGGCTGTTCCATAGACAATATCTGCTTCATAAATTTTTTTACGCACTTGAGGAGGAACGTTATTTGTCAGAGCGTCAACTCTCATCCCAAGCCATCTGAAAACCGTTCCAATCCATTGACAATCTCTTTCTGCTAAATAATCATTCACCGTAACGAGATGAACAGGCTTGCCTGTCAGCGCATTTAAATAAAGAGGGAGAACCGCTGTCAGCGTTTTTCCTTCTCCTGTCTGCATTTCAGCAATCGCTCCAAAGTGAAGAGCGATACCACCAATGAGCTGCTCGTCATAGGGAATCATATCCCATTTTTGGTCGTACCCAGAGACATGAATCTCTGTCCCACACAGCCTTCTACAAGCATTTTTAACAACCGCATACGCCTCAGGAAGAAGTGCGTCAACACCCTCTCCTTGAGCTATCCTTTCCCGAAACTCTTGTGTTTTTGCTTTAAGCTCTTCGTCTGAAAGACTCTGACAAATCTTTTCTTCTTCATTGATCTTAGTGACGATCTTTCTGTATTTCTTGACGAGTCTCGATTGATGTGTACCAAACAATTTTTTAATTAACCCAAACATCAAATTTTCCTTATTGTTTAATCCTAAACTGTATCATAAAATTGCAAATAAAGAAATTCCCAAATATAAGTATGCATAAGAGATCTCTTGAAAGAGAGCTCCTTCCTCAAGGATCATTGGTGGTGTTTATGTCTTTAAGTTTGATCGTTATTATGATTAAGAAAGCCATTTCCCAAGAAAAACCTATTGAGTCAAAGCAAGCCACTTCCCCAACGAAGTAGCTTATTTTGAGTTTTTAGATTTATAGGGACCCTGTTATAGATCCGCTTTTTCTTTTAATTTTCTCTTTTTCCACCTATACTTATCAAATATGCGATTACGATTACTGATTATTCTATCCCTGATCTGCTTTAGCTTCACAAAAGAAGGGGATGAGATTGCAACCATCAACGAGCTTTTGGCAAGAACAGACAGACAATTGGCCTCTCAGCAAAAATTAAAAGAATTGATGATCAATTTAAACGATCAAGAAAAAACTTTTCTCAAAGGAGACGAATCGAAAGCTCACGTCTCTCTGATGACAGAGACAGCTCTTCAAATTTTAAAAATTATCGAAGAGAATCACTACGGCGATTTATTTCCCTCTCCTTACATGGAAGAACTCAGGTTATTTTCAAAAATTGCTCAAAAAAAGACTCCCACAAAACCATGACAGACATCTTATACATCGATAGAGTCTCTAAAAAGCGCCTCATCGAAAAAGTCTACGGACAAGCTTTCATTGAAGCTTTATATGGGACATCTTTTCGCTCGAAAATTCTCTCTTTTTGCTTTCTTCCGCTCTTATCAAGATCAAACTTTATCTCTTATTTGTGGTGTGCTTTTCAAAAGAGCAGACTCAGCAAATTTAAAATCAAACCCTTTATCCAAACCTTTAATATCGACTCTTCCGAATTTCTCGATCCCGTTGAGTCCTTCAAGTGTTTCAATGATTTTTTCATCCGCAAATTAAAACCCCAATCTCGTCCTATCTCTCCCAATGAAACAAGAGCCATTTTACCAGCAGATGCTAGATACCTTGTCTATGACAATATCGCTTCTATCGATGGTTTTTTGATCAAAGGTCAGAAATTTTCTCTTGAAGAGCTCCTTCTCAATTCTTCTTTAGCAAAAAAATATGCCTCCGGTTCTATGCTCATTGCAAGACTGGCACCTGTCGACTACCACCGCTTTCACTTCCCTATGAGCTGCACACCTACTACTGCTCAGCATATCTCAGGCAAACTCTATTCTGTCAATCCCATGGCCCTTAAAAAAGACATCCATATCTTAACCCGCAACAAACGGATGATTACATCTCTTGCCTCGCAACATTTCGGAGAGGTTTTGTACATTGAAGTAGGAGCCACAAACGTTGGTGCTATTCACCAAACATTCACTCCTCATAAACCTATCTCTAAAGGTAACGAAAAAGGATATTTTTCATTTGGGGGCTCGTGCATCATCCTCTTATTTGAGCCTGGCAAAATTAAGTTCGATCAAGATCTTCTCGATGCCTCCTCTCAAAAAATCGAAGTCCTAGGCAAACTGGGACAATCTTTAGGGACAGCTCGTTAATTAGTCAAAAAGTGTTACCTATGCTTGTGAACTGAATTTCTTATTCTCGCTCTGTGTACTCTGTGATCTCTGTGGTAAAAATCTTATTTTATTCACGTTGAACAGAATAAGATTTTTACCACAGAGATCACAGAGTACACAGAGGAAGAAAGAGTGATATGTTATTTTTTTCAGTTTGCAAAATATGCTAAAATTGATGTAATTGTTTTTATGAAAAATGAAATCGAAGCCAGTTCTGGTAATATATTTGAAGATTTAGGACTTGCAGATAGCGAAGAACTTTTAATTAAAGCAAAATTACTCAGCCAAATTTGCGATATCATTAAGCAAAAACGATTAACTCAATCTCAAATAGCTAAAATCTTAGGAATCGATCAACCTAAAATCTCTATGATTTTAAAAGGTCGCCTATCAGGATTCTCTACAGATCGCTTAATTCGCTTTTTAAATGCTCTAAATTGTGATGTAAGTATTTGCATTCATCGACCTAAAAAATCTCAAAGAAGAATCAGACGAGGCAGAACAGCTGTGATTGTGGAATAATTTAAGAGTTCAGATAAGCACATATAGGACAGGTTGATTTATGTCCTCTAGCAGGACAAAATTTACGAGCAAAATGAATAATTTGAAGATGGAGTTTAATCCAATCTTGTCTTTTAAAGAGCTTCTTCAAGTCTTTTTCTGTCTGTTTGACATTTTTAGCAGAACTTAAACCCCATCTTTTGGCACAGCGATGAATATGTGTATCAATGGGAAATGCCGGATGCTGAAAGGCTTGTGCCATCACAACGGAAGCTGTCTTATGCCCAACTCCTGGAAGTTCTTCTAAAGCCTCAAAAGTTTGAGGCACTTGCCCCTCATATTTCTCTAGTAAGATTTTAGAGAGATGCCAAATAGCTTTGGCTTTTGTAGGAGAAAGACCACACGGTTTAATAATCTGCCGAATCTCATCAATAGATAATTGCACCATTTTTTTTGGGGTGTCTGCTTTTGCAAACAAAATTGGCGTGATTTGATTCACTTTAGCATCGGTGTTGCGAGCCGATAGTACAACTGCGATCAGAAGTGTGTAAGGATCTCTATGCTTTAAAGGAATTTCAGGCTCAGGAAAATGCTCTTCTAAAATCTTCTGTATCTCGTGTGTTTTCTTTCTCATTTGCCCACACAAAATTTTGAGAAGATAGCTGTTAAGATATCTTCTGTGATATCAAGACCGATGATCATTCCAAGTTCAACGAGTGTCTGTCTCAAATCTGATGTGAGAAATTCTGGCGAGACACCGGTTTTAAGCCCCTCTATGACTTTTGCAAGAGAGATTCTAGCTGCATCAAGAGCCTCTTTATGACGCACATTTGTGATCAAAACTTCCTCTTTCGAAGGGGGTCCGTGTTTCCAAATCATTTGATCAATTGCCTCATAAAGAGAGCTTAACCCCTTACCTTCTTTAGCAGATATCTCAACTGCTCTCTGAGGCTTTATGTGAGATGAAGGAAGATCAATTTTATTCCAAATCATAATTGTTTTTTCTAGATCTACAAGCGTTATGAGCTTCTCATCATCGGGTGAAATACCACGACTGGCATCGAGCACAAGTAAAATCAAATCAGCTGTTTGCAGCGCTTCTTTTGACCTACGAATCCCTTCCTTCTCAATACACTCTTCTGTCTCTCTAATGCCTGCTGTATCTAACAGATTAAAATGAAGACCACCTAAACGAATCTCTCCTTCTAAGACATCGCGTGTCGTTCCAGGAATGTCTGTCACAATTGCTTTATCTTTTCCTAAAAGTGCATTCATAAGAGATGATTTTCCAACATTGGGCGTGCCAATTAAACACACATTTAAGCCTTCATGCACAATTTTACCTTGATGGAATGTTCGACTTAAAGTTTCCATAAGCTCTTGCAAACGCTCTAAAGATTCTAAAATCTCCTCTAAGCTAGCAAATTCAAGTCCCTCTTCAGGAAAATCAACCCATGCCTCTAAAATAGCTGCGATATCAATCAGCTCTTTTTGAAAAGATGTGATCTTTTTTGATAAAGCCCCTTGCAGCTGCAGATGAGCCTCTTTCAGCGCCATCTCATTTTTTGCTCCAATAAGGCTTTGCACAGCCTCTGCTTGAGCCAGATCAATCTTCCCATGCATATACGCTCTAAATGTAAATTCACCTGGAAGAGAGGCCCTGGCTCCTGCTTGCAAAACAACTTCAAGAACCCGCCTTGTGATCAAACTCCCTCCATGACAATGAATCTCAACCGTATCTTCTCCTGTATAAGACTTAGGCGCTAGCATAGGTAAAATCAGAACATCATCAACTACTTGCCCTTCTTGACTTACAATTTGACCAAAATGAGCTGTGTGACTCTTATAAGATCTCAGAGGGCCCGAATAGATCTTTTCAGCAATCTCAAGCGCCTTTTTTCCAGAAATGCGGATGACTGCAATGCCACCTTCTCCAGGAGGGGTTGCAACCGCTGCAATCGTATCTTCTTGCTTGTAGGGTTTATGGGTAAACTGCATAGAGAACATAATACTAAAAACACTCTTTATTTTGAGCGTCTTATAAATTAAAATAATTATTTTAAATAAACTTATTTTTAAAAATTGAAAACAACCCAAGTCTATGTTAAAATTTCTCCTTAAACAAGAGAGGCTATCATGACTATATGCAATATGGGCGTTTTCACAAGCTCCCCCTATTTTGAGCAAGCAGCCCAAAACATCGGAGGAGAAGGCCTCATAGAGACAATTCAAACAAGCCCTCTTCAATACAGCTATGTTCACCTTCCTTACTCTGATTACAAACCCGATTCAACATCTCAACCTAAGCCCGAGAGGCTCTCACAAACAGTCGTTGCCACTGTCAAAATGATTGCTTATTTGGCTAAAACTCTTTTCTACAACTTGCCTAGAAGTATTTATGCAGGAAAAGACGTCTTAAAACTTGATAGTTATAGCGCCTGCTGCCATGGGATGACTGCTCTCGGCCATTTAGTCTCTCCATTCAGCACAAAATTAAGCCACTATTTACTTGAAAAAAGCGTGCTTCAACAAGAGTGTTATCTCAATAAAGAAGCCCCAAAAAATGGTTATGATCGTGATTTCTGCATTAATTATATGATCAAAACAAAGCCTCGAATTTATCATATAGATGAGGCAAAAAAAATAACCTTACTAGGTTTTAAAAATATGAGAGAAGAAGAGCAAACAGCTACTATCAAAAAATACCAGCTTCAAAGACTATTTGCTCAGTTTGAAAGCGGATCAGAAAAAGCTTTCTTAGAATGGCTATCAAGTCAAACTGATGCGCTATTGAAAAAAATCTCTTTGTTTAACGCTCAAATCGACTGCGTCATGAAGTATGCTTTTATGGATTACGAAAAATTTAAAGATCTTAAATTATCTGATCTTGATATAAATTACGAATTTGATGATGCACAATCAATCATTTTTGAAAGAATAACTAGTTACACATCATCGACACAATGGACAAAAGCACAAATACCCGAGCTAGCTTTAAAATTACTCCCTATTATTTATTTACCATGTTGTCCTATAGAGAAAATAGATCGAGAAATTTCAGAATGCCCTGATCGTATCCTTCACTTGCTAACCCAAGATCAACTCAAAGGAGTAAAACTCTCTAGTCTGAGTCAAGAACAACTCTATAAGTTAGACAGATATGCCAATTTTGAAGAGTTATTAAAAGAAAAACTTAAAACAGCAACCGATGACGAAGTCAAGGCAATTGTAGAAAAGTGTAGCGTCATAAAAGACAGCTTATGCCCTGCAAGAAAGTTTCGTCTTTTTCCGTTTAATAGAGAACAACCTTTTTGATATGCTACAAAGTTGCCACAATCTATTTCATCTACCTTTTTCTGCGAGCGCATTTAACTATAAGACATTGTATGAGCAATCTTCTTTAAGACGAATAGGTGCTATTGCTCTTGCTGTGATTGCACTAGTACTCTTTATTAAAATTAAATCAAAAGCCAGCCAGCCTATCTCCAACATTAAGCCTGCAGAATTCTCACCGCTCATTCAAAAAATAAACAAAGTGGTCCGATTCAAACAATTCAATCCAACGATGCAAACCAGCATTTCTTCTAGAGATATCTTAATTGGAACATCGGGAGAATGGTTCTCAAAACCGAAAACTACGCTTTTTTTCAAAACGCCTGGTGGAAAACATGCTTTTATACGCAGCCAAAGAGCTGTTGCTGAAGAAATTGCTTTTTTAATTAGCCACCGTTTAGAGCTAAATGTTGTTCCTCCAACTATGTGCTTATCCTATACTTATGCAATAGAGACAAGCCCAGGTAATTATGATTGGGAAAATAGTAAGGTAGAAAATCATCCGTTGTGTCAATTCTTATCTCATCGTCATTTTCATCGACATCATAACTCAGGGATGGGAACTGTGGTACAACAAGCTATAGATCTAGATCCCTGCCAACCTTCATCTGAAAATTTTTCGGTGGAAAAAGCAGGATTAAATATCTTCCAGGTTCAAAAGGCAATTTTATTTAATCTAATTACAGCAAGAATCGATTCCGCTGCTAAAAATACACTTATAAATTCAAGACAAGAACTCATTGAGCACGATAACGAGAGGATCGGATGGAAAAAGAGCGATAGTTGGCTTTTGACAGCATTTGCTGACACACTTATCACTAAAGAGATCAAACAAATGATTCTTAATAAGACTATAGATTCCATAACCAGTGTTTTCGAAGATATGAACCATTTCACTAGCGCGCAACTATACCAAGAACAAATAATAAAAAATTTCGAAAAAATTAAAGACTTTTTCCAAACACATCTGAATGATAATGTGACAGTACGCAACTTAACAACATTGTGATCTTAATTTGTTCCGCCAGATGTGATATCATAAACTCAGCGGAACAAAACAAGCTCTATAGATCTATTTTATAGATTTTTTAAGGCAGAGGTGATCAGCTTCCCAAGATCTGGTTCCTTGGAAGGGTCTATAGTCACTTTTTTGACGGCTTTTTGAGCCTCAATCGGATGATAACCGAGATTGATCAATGCTGAGATAGCATCGCCAATCACACCTCTTTTTTGCCCAGGCTCTGACGAGGTAGGATGCGTTTTATCTTGCTTGATCTTATCGCGCATCTCAACAATGAGTCTTTCTGCCGTTTTCTTGCCGATGCCGGGTGACTTTGAGATGAGAGCGATATTGCCATGAAGAATGGCCATTTGAAGATCGACAAGATCGATATGTCCTAAAAGCGCAATTGCCGTTTTTGGTCCAATCCCACTGATATTGGTGAGTTTTTCGAAAAACTCTCTTTCTGCTAGTGTTAGAAATCCATAGAGCGTATGAGAGTCTTCTCTCACAACAAAAGAGAGGTAGAGAACAACCTCTTCTTCTAGCTGAGGAAGGCGAGAATAGGTGTTTAATCCCACGGAAATACTATACCCTATTCCATTCACATCGACAATGGCTCTTAAAGCAGTAGAAGAGACTAACTTCCCACGAATAAATTCATACATAATTATCCTGCATTATAAGTATGTGCATGACAGATTGCAAGAGCAAGAGCATCTGCCGCATCTTGTGGCTCAGGCAATTTTGATAATTGAAGCAACAGTTGAAGCATCTTCTGCACTTGCCCTTTGCTTGCATTGCCGTTGCCAACAATTGCCAGTTTGGCTTTTCTAGGAGAATATTCATGCACCGGTACTTTGTTTTTAGCAGCAGCCAGCATCACAGAGCCTTTGGCCATACTAAGCTTAATTGTGCTCTGAGCATTTTTAGACATAAATTGTGTTTCAATAGAAAGAGCCTCTGGCTGAAACTTTTGAATTAAATGCTCAATCCCATTAAAAATAATCAGATACCGCTCTGCCAGTTGAAGTTTTGTCGGAGGACGAATACATCCGAAGTCGAGGATCTCGCACCGATGACCCTCTTGTTTGATAATCGCATACCCTGTGACACATGTCCCGGGATCTACTCCCAAAATGATACTCTTTTTCTTATCCACCTTACGACGCCTTCAACATGTGCATATCTTTTACAATCTCAATTGCTTTTTCCATAGCAAGATCATCAACTCCATAATTTTTAGAGCTCTCTTCATCTTGGTTTAAGAAAGTTTTATAGTTAGCATCTTGTTTAAGTCGCATCTCATTATTAATTTTTAATTGCGGGACCATTTTATGCCACACAGATTCTTTCTTCTGAATAAATGGAAGATAATTTTTTTGGAGCCAGGCTTGCCCACGATGATCGATATCTGTCATCGGATCGATGTAAGCAGATGGCACTTGATCATTATGAAGAGGGTATTCTAAGTACCGCTCTCCAATATTGTAAGGTGCAAAAGCAGTAGGGACAACGATGTCGGCTTTGACACCTTCTATCTGTGTCGAACGACCAGAGACGGTATAATATCTTCCGACAGTGACTTTAAAAAAAGAAGAGGCGGCGCTATCTGTGACAGTTTGATATTGAATTGTGCCTTTGCCATAAGTTCTTTCATCACCCACAACGAGAGCCACTCCATAATCTTGCAAAGCTTGAGCAACAATTTCTGCTGCAGACGCAGATAACTTTGATGTCAAAACCACAAAAGGTCCTGTATAATAAACCCTAGGATCAAGGCTTCTCATATATTGGATTTCACTACGCGCATACTTTGAAATCACGACAACACCTGACGTAATAAATAGCCCAGCTACTCTGACAGCCTGTGTTAGAAATCCTCCTAAATTTTCTCTCAAATCTAGGACAACACCCAGCAGCTTGCCTTGCTTTTTTAATTCCTTCAGCGCTTCTCGCAGGTCGGTTTCACAAGAAGAGGCACTTGAGCTCTCATAGAAAGAAGGCAGCGTCAATTTACCAATAATGCCATCAGCAAATGGCTCTGCCTTCCACTGCACTCTTTCCTCTTGCATCAGAATTTTCTCTCTTTTCAACTCAACTTGAATAATATCTTCTTTTCCATCTTCTGAGAGTCTTTTTAGCGCTAAAAGAACTTCTTTTTTCTCGCCACCTTTTAAACGATTTAAAACCTCTTCATAAGAAATATTTATAACTTGCTCTCCATCAATACCAACGATTAAATCCCCTTTTTTGATTTTTTGAGTGCGCTCGGCAGGACCTCCTTTAACAAGATCTGAAATCTCGACACCGTCAACGCCTTCTTTCAGGACCACTCCTAACCCTTCAAATTGTTTTTCCAACGAAGCTCTCATTTCAAAAGCCTCTTCAGGTGTAAAAAAAGCGGTGTGAGCATCAAGACTTTTTGCCATTGCCTTTAAGACATGGGTGACAAAATTGTGCTCTCCTTGAGCTTCAGGCGCCAAATAAGAGTCTTCAAAACGACGCAATCTCTTATCGAAAAGAGTCAGCATCTTTTTTTTTCTGTTAACAGTCCAGTAAGAGTCATCTGTTTTTTTCTCTGACTGCAAAAACAAAATCATCTGATTTTTCATCTTATTTTTCATTTGAATAGAAGACTCGACATAATTAGCAGATGCCGTATCTGGAATAAGAGCAGGAATCTTATCTGCCAAAGCTATCTCCTCTATGAGAGCTTGCCTATAATTTCTAGATCTTTGTATTGAATT
>CAYUZN010000033.1:0-17197 GCA_964449295.1 uncultured bacterium
ACTAGCTAACTTAAGCATTTGAGCAAGGAATTGTAGTTGTGAGTGAAGTCCTTCAAGAGAATGTCTTAACTGAAGCAAGTGAGCAACCAATTCAATGTGAGAGAGAAGGCCGTCAAGAGGATGTCTTAATTGAAGCAGGTGAGCAACCAATTCAATGTGAGAGAGAAGACCCTCAAGAAAATATCTCAACGGACGTTAATTGTTGGAGTGTTTTTACAAAATGTTTTCGTAGGACAAGAAATACCACACGAGTATCGGAAGTATAATAAAATTATTGCGTTGATGTGCTAATAAAAATCAGAAAAATTTAACCTATGTGCTTTAGGGCTATAAGTGTTAAAAGGCTTTTTTTTGAATAATCAATTAATGCTTAAAACTCTGGTATGTATTTGATGAAACTTGTATATGTATGGTAAATTGATAAATTAAAGTTAAAAAATTCAAGGAATCTCGATTTTTTCTCGAAAGATAGCTATCTTACATCTTATGAGTATTTGAAGAATGATGTTTTAAATGCGTTTTTACTTCTCCCTCTTAGAAAAGACTAGCCAAAAGGAAGAATTGAGAAATAAAAAAAGGAGAAAAATTATGTCTGCTGCTACGTCTTTAACAGATTCACTTTCAACGGCTCGTCATATTGTGAACGGCAATCCCCAAAATCGGATTCGTGTAGAAAATTCTAGACCATTTAGAGAAGAAGCTTTAAAAGGCAGGCTTTTTCCTGAAGGAGACTTTACTTTAACCAGGTTGAAACAAGAGCGTTGCCAGGCATTCGATAAATACTCTCAAAGAGAGGTAGAAATTGCTGTATATGGACTTTTAATTCCTAGATGTGAAGAGAATAAAGTAAGCTTATCCAATTATGGAAATCATGCTGGAGTAAATAGTGTTTATTCTATCGAAGACTATCAAAAAAGAAAAAAAGACAAGACATTGTTTGATTTACGCAAAATACAACAGGTTTTTAGCATTTTAAAGCCAAGGCTTCAAAAAAGTGATGTGTATGAAGTAAAATGTGAAAAATTGAGAAAAGAAATTAGAGAATTAAGTAATGAAGGAGATTTTTTGGATGGATATTTAATTGCTGCTGCATTGTTTAACGGTCATCGCGTAAGATTTAAGAAAAAGTATGAACCTATGCAAGTGACTTGCGAGTTTAGAGTAACTATTTGCCATTTAGATCAATCGAATTACTCTTTAGATTCGGGTTGTGTTTTAGAAAATGAAGAGTCCGGTTGCATTCCAAAAGAAGATTTAGATGGAAGTTCTCAAATACTGCGGAGAACGCAATCATCTATATGTTATAATGAAGATATTTCCACATCAAAAGAATCACTTATAAATAATGGGTTTGAAGACGATCCTAAAGAGCATGCACATAGAGAACGCTCTGCTTCTTTTCCTCAGGCTAAAGAGTTTTTAAGCAAAATTTCTGTAGATAACTTAATGAAAACTTTTGAGCTTACAAAGACTACTACCCCAATAGATAATGGTGATTCTTTGAAAAACAACTCAGCGCAAGAATTTATTATCGATTCTGAAGAAGCTTCATTAGATGCTTCCATGGAGAGTCTTTATAAAGAAAGTAGAAAAACCTAGAAATAAAAGAAAATTTATAATTTTTTTATAAAAAATCGATCTTTTAGCTCCACTCAGCGCAAAAAAAATTCTCAAGCGTGCTCTATATATATAAGAATGATCTATTATGTCGGATGGAATAATAACGTCTTAATTTTCACCCAATTTATCATTAACTTTATCAAGGAGTTTTTTTTTGAGAGATTCTAATTGATCGATAAAAACTTTCTCAGTAGCTTGGGTAAGCGAATTAGATGATAATAATGCATCCAAAAATTCAAAAGCGCATGAAATGCTATCTGGGTATGATTCGAATTCACTTTTTGCTAAACCTATATTTTTATATACATGTTTCCCTGGCTCCTTGTTAGATTCTGATTTTAAAACATAAATAAATAGACCTAAATTCTTCTTAAAAATTTCATTAAGATCTTTCCGATCTATTAGACTAGGGTCATCTATCATTTGATATTGTTCTTCGAGTTTCGAAACAGAGAGTTTTTTTAATTTTTCAAAAGAAGACTGTAATAATTGAAGAATTGTAACAATTGTTGTAAGATAGCTTTCTTGAGATGATTTTTCTGGTTTTTGTATTTGTAAATTAGTAAGAGGATCATCAACTTTAGAAATTTTTTTTGGGCTTGGAAGCTTTTCTAGTTCTCTCAAAAATTCTTCATCTTTTATTCTCTCCAATAATTTTTGTTGAGCTTCTCTTACCTTTTGAGCGACTTTTTTTACAGAATCGCTTTGAAATGTATTAAAAGAATATAGATTATGACTATCTAAACGAAAAGTTTCATTTTTTAAATCGGGGACAAAAAAAAGATTACTAATATCAGGATCATCTTTTTGTATACTATCGTTTAAATTTTTTACCATCACTTGCTCGAGATATGTCTTGACAGGGATTTCTTCGCATTTAAGATCTTGTTTTTCCTGACGAATTTTTCTCAGTAAAAAAGAAGATTTAAAAAAATCATGAGGAGGTATATCATTTTCGTCTTTTGGTTTTGGATTTTTTGAATGAGGAGATTTCAAAAAATAGCGAACTGTTGCATCACAAACCTTTATAGTTAAATCCTTTAATGTTGGACCTAATACTCTAATGGAAGAGTGTTTTTGAAAGAATTGTCTTTCTATTTCAGAGGGATTCGGATTAAAAAAATCTTCATAAGAGACACATGGAGCAAATTCAAGAGAAAGCTCACATCCATCTTCAGAAGATGCAATGTCTCTCAACGTAATACCTGCAGCTTGAGCATCGTTTCTTAAAGTAGAAGCTGAAGTTGTCATTTTTACCTACCTTATTAATTATTCATTGATCTGGTTGTCTAAAAGCATTGGCCATACTGATTCTGAAACACCTGCTTTTTTTTCTAGAACTTCTAAGCTAAAGTCTTGCTTGTCAATGGTTATATTTTTAAAAGCTTTTGCAGCACGAAATAGTTGATATTGAGAAATACTAATTCTTTTTCCATCTTCTTGAAAACAAAAATCATCTTGACAAAATTGATTGTAAATATTGTTTGTTTTAATATAGACAACTAATTTTCGGACATCTCTATTCTCTACATACTCAATATCCTCAATAGAATCTACTCCCATGCAACCACCAAAATGTCGTAATGATTTGTAATTAATTTTAATTTCTCTCAAGTCTGGTTCTGTATCAAAATCCGGCAATGAATATTTTTCAGGTTTATAGTGGTGTAGACATAATTTTTTAAAAGAATCTCTTTGTTGTAATGCAGTTAACCTTGATTTTGCAAAATCTAAATTGTCTGCAATTCTGATAATTTGAAAAGGGTTGCATTTTAGATCGGCTGTAATTTTTTGTAATCCAAGAATTTTATCATCTTTATGAAAAAGATCTAAATTTCTACCTTCAAAATTACCTTCCTGAGTATAAGAAGAAACTCGAGCACTTCTTATACCAGGCTCTACTTGACCAAAAACACAATCGATAGTACCTCCTTCAGTTTGTCTGAATAAAAAATCTCCAGAGGTTGTTTCTTTTTTTCTATTAAATACAATTGGAATTCCTTGTTGATCTTTTGAAATTTCATCAGCATTATGTGAGAAAATAGCTTCTCGAAAATGTTTATAAAAATTATCAAAATTGTCAACTGAATTTGCTAGAACTGACCGTAGTTGCTCTTTAAGTTCATCTACTTTATCTGCACTATAGATAGAGTGATTTGCTTTTTCACGTTCATATAAGTGAGGATATCCACAGTCATGCAAGTAAGCTACTAATTTTAAGACACCTTTTGCGATTCGATCCGCCCTATCAACAGGCTTAAAATGATATCCAAGCTGTTTGTTGAAAAGAAAGTACTGTTGAATGTTTTTTTTCAAATATAACTTTTCACTATATTGAGCTACATTTAATGAATGAGAGAAATCATGCGAAACATAGCAAGGTGGATCAAAAAGATGTTGGCAAAAAGCAAGTCTTAATAACTTTTGAATTAAAGCTGTCTGCTTTTTTAGTTTGCGTTTTGATTCGCCCGATAATTCATCGACTGTTTCCACAATCTGTTGTATAGGTGAAGGATTTCCTTCAGGGGTTGAGGTTAGAAAAAATTTAATTGCTTGTGTAATTTGTATGTAATTAAAATTCTGTTGATTTATTGACATGAAAACTTCACTCACAACTCTTTCTAAACAGTACCCTGCTCTTTTTGCTAATTCTGAATTTTGAGGAAAAAATTGTGAGCTTCCCCAACAAAGAGCAAACTTATCCCTAAAGTCGTCAAATTTTATAACAAGGTTTTTTCTACTATAAAGTGTAAAAATGTGATAATTAACTAGAGATTCTGTTAAACAAACATGGGGAATATCCATTTATAAAAGCTCCTTATCGAATTTTTAACAAACCAACTTATGCTTCTATTTTTTTTAAGAATTTTTGATGCATATGTTAGAGATCGATAGTCATTTTAAATCTAAAAAATATTTAATTGCAAACAATTTAAAAATTTAAGAGCACATTTTCAAGTTGGGTATACAGGAATCCCATTTAGATTTGCGAATTTAGACTCAACGGAACAAATTCAAAAAGAAGCGGAGTGTCTAAAGAGGAATATCTAAGTTGCTAGCACCAGGTCTTTTTTTTTATCAGGGTGGTGGAAGAGGATGACGGTGATCACCGCAAGTCCTGTGAGCCCTGCTAAGAGAAAAAAAGCTACCTGATAATTACCGGTAAGATCTAGAAGCCAGCCTGTCATCACAGGCGCTATAATCCCTGCAAGAGACAGAAAGCTAGAGGTAACGCCTTGAGACGAGGCAGCTCTTTCTTTAGCGACATCGATGTTGATGCTAAAGAAGGCTGGTTGTGGCATGAGGCCAAATCCTAAGCCTAAACTCAAGAAAACAATAGAAAGGCCGAGAGAATGAGTAAAGCCTAGTAAGAGAAAAAAGACGGCTGCTAAAAGTTGGCTCACCCAAATAAGATGAGATCTCGACAAACGGCTGCTGCCTGTTTTTTTATAAAGCCAATCAGAGATAATGCCCCCTGCCTTTAAAAAGAGAGCTCCTACAAGCCAAGGTATAGTTAAGTACCAGCCCACACTTTTGAGATTGAGGTTGTGTTGCGTGAGAAAGTAGCCAGGAAGCCAAAGGGTTGCAAAAAACAGCATATAACCAAAAGCAAAGTAAGCGATATTATTGGCAATCAAGGCTGGATGTGTGAGGATAAAACGCCAGTCGATTCTTTCCTTTTTAGAGGATTCAGATTCTTTATGGCGTGAGTTTTCAATAAGAGTTTTTTCAGCTGTATTCATGTAAGGACAATCTTTAGGATGGTCTCTGAATAACCAAAACCACAAGATGCCCCAGAGGATCCCTACAGCACTGATAGCAAAGAACATCGTTCTCCATCCAAAATCGGCCACTAGATAAGACGTGATAGGGGCTCCTATGACAGATGAAAGGGGGATGGCAACAAGCCCAAGCGATAAAGCTCTTGCCCTTTCTGAAGAGGGAAGCCAATCACCAATAGAGCGAGACATAGCTGGGAAATGGGGTCCTTCTGTCACACCCAAAAGAAATCTGAGAGTAATAAAACTCCAAAAACCGGCTGCAATACCGAGCAGGCCTACACATAACGACCACCCAATTGCCGCTAAAGGCCATACAATACGAGAGCCTAGGTGGTCGACAAGCCACCCTCCAAACGCCGTTAATAAAACATAGCCGAGTCCAAAAGCAGACAGAATCATCCCAAATTGAGTGTCCGTGAAGTGAAATTCTCGTTTGAGAGGATCGATCACAAATGAAATGGCAGAACGGTCAATGAAATTAACAAGAGTGATAAAGAAAATAAGAGTTGTCACGACCCATCTGTACTTCGTTGGATGATTATTTGACATTTGTATTCAACCTTATGTTTTTCTCATTTTAGAAAAAATGTAGCATAAGGGAGTTAAAGATATAAAATAAAGCATTAAAACATCTCTTGATCAACGTAAAAATAATTTTAATAATCGAGGTTGAATTCTTCCACTTTCTAGGGCATTCTATAGAGACAGCAGGTTAAAGATGGCGGTAACTGTTTTTTCTGAGAAGGATTTGAAAGAGGGGAGAGCTTTACTTGAAGAAGGTAAGGTAGAGGCTATCCTATTTTCAGAGGGAACCTATCAAGTTGAAGTGAAAGATGGGAAAGATCATTTTTGGCCTTTTTTGCAACTGGGTGATGAAGGTCAATTAAAAGACCACTTTTGTACCTGCTCTAAAGCAGAGCAGGGAGGTGGGTGCTCTCATCAATCAGCTGCTTGGTTGAAAATTTTTAATGATAAAAATACGCCACTTCATGTGAGATTTAGATCATCTTTATGGAACCAGCTCTGTCAAATTGCCGGTCGTAGGCACGGGTATGATGTGTCTGTTTTAAAAAAGATAGCAGGTGGAGGGTTTGCTGCACACTCTGTGAAAGGAAAAGTCTTATTTTCTATCCACTCTCTTACGCAGAAAGGGAAAGACAGGCTCAAAGAAATCATTACGCAAAGATCTGTTGAAACAGAAGAGACATCTTTAAAATTTTCTAACCTATCACCAGACGAGCTCAAGCTATGGAAAGAAGGTCATCCAAGTCATCAACTACAATATGAGCTCTCTTTTTGGTCAGATCTTGCCAAATGGTGGATGCTTCTGCAAGAAGATAAGAAAAAATATACGATCACATTTTCGGAAGCAAATGAGATATTACCTAAAACTATCGAGATTAAATTCGGAGAGTGTGAGTTTAGTTTTTACATTGCAGATGTGAATTGGGCACACATTATTCCTGCTCTAGCTACGGTGCAATCTCCTTTACGTGTGTTTGAGCTCACACATCAAGAGATTGAAAAAATATTTTATGATCCTTTGAAAAAATCATTTTTGATCGATATTAAAACGGTGAAAGAAAATGAGAAAGATTTCACAGAGACAAAAGTTAAAACTTATCCTGTTGGTGAGTGGATGTTTATTAAGGGAAAAGGTTTTTATCCCGCTAAGCTAGATGTCCTCTTAAATAAAAAAACCATTTCTCAAGATCAAATTGAAAAATTTCTACAAAAACATGCAGATCTTGTGCAAGAACATCTTGTGGGGTGTCATATATCTCTAGAGCCATTATCTGCTAAATATCATCTGTTTTTTGATCGTACATCGTCTTTGCACATTGTTTGTTATGTCTTTCAAGTAGGGGATTTACAAAAGATAGGCTCGTTTTGTTTTGGCTCTTGGGTATATGTGGCAGACAAAGGATTTTATCATCTACACCATCTGCTTTTTCAAGACGTGGAAAAGATTATTCCAAAAGAAGAGGTGTCTGCTTTTGTTAATCGGCATAGGCACTGGCTTTCTGGCTGCAGTGGATTTGAGACACATGTGTCAGGTGTCGAATCAAATCTTACTTATGTTGTGATCCCAGATAAAGGCGTGAGATTTGAGTCAAAACTCGATGTCACAGAAGATAGTCAAGAGATGATTGATTTAGAAGATTGGGTCTATGTAAAAGGCAGTGGTTTTTACTCCAAAGGAATTAAAAGATCAGGTCAAAATGTGAAAGCGGGCCTATTTGTTCCTATGGAGGAGCTTGTCAAATTTATCCATGCCTATCAAGAAGAATTAGATCCTATTACTCATTTTTTGAGTACGACATCACCTTTGGAAAAGTCTGGCTTGCGAATTTCTCTAAACGAACAAGAACAAATTGTGATTAATCCAGACTATGTCTTTAAAGAGGTGTATAGAAATAAAGATGTTCAGGTCTATGACGGCCTCACGTTTGTTGAGAATGAAGGGTTTTGTGAGATCCCTTCAGAATTTAAAATGCCCGATCCCTACTTTAAAAAAACAATTATCGATAGTGGTGCTGAGCCCTATTTCATTTTTTATGAGATCGATCAATTGCGTCCTTTTATTTTATCTTGCGATCCTAGATTAGAAAAACCCAAACATCTCGTATTAGATATTTCGCAGATTAAAAAAGAGGGTGATGGGAATTGGATTGTTGAACTCTCTTATGAAAGTGAGCTCGGGACTGTGGGAGGATTAGAGATTTGGAAAGCTTTACATGCGGGTAAGAGATATCTCTTTTCTCAAGCAGGTTGTATTTTGCTCAAAGAGCCCAGGTTTAACTGGATCAAGGGACTTGCTAAAAAAAGATGGTTGAAACAAGGGAAACAAATT
Source organism: uncultured bacterium (assembly GCA_964449295.1). Taxonomy (GTDB): domain Bacteria; phylum Chlamydiota; class Chlamydiia; order Chlamydiales; family Rhabdochlamydiaceae; genus CANJJB01. The sequence continues at coordinate 8,257 of CAYUZN010000033.1, forward strand.
GCACTCACTTCATTAGAGTGGATGCGTCTTTTTATTTTTGAAGAAATCGCACCTCCAAAAGATCCAGAAAGTCTGAAAATTTTTGAAGAATTTAAATCATGTCAAACAGACGAGATTTTAAGTATTGAGGGACTGCAAAGTCATCTTAGGCCTTATCAAGAAACGGGTTTGAAATGGTTGTGGTTTCTCTATTGTCAAGGGCTTTCGGGGCTGTTGTGTGATGAGATGGGTCTTGGAAAAACACATCAAGCGATGGCTCTTTTGCAAGCTGTTAAAAACAAAAACTCCGGTGGTAAGTTTTTGGTGGTATGTCCGACATCTGTGATCTATCACTGGCAAGAGCTATTAAAGAAGTTTTTGCCAACTCTGCGCGTTTGTGTTTTTTATGGTGCACAAAGAACTTTGTCAAAATTTGAAACTGATTTTGATGTTCTCTTGACATCTTATGGCACACTCAGAAGTGAAAAAAATCCTCTTTCCGAAATTATATTTGAAATTGCAGTCTTTGATGAAACTCAAGTTGCTAAAAATGCTCATTCGCAAACACACAAGGCTCTTAAATTAATTCAAGCAAGAACTAGAGTTGGGCTAACGGGAACGCCCATTGAAAATAGATTGCTTGAGCTCAAATCACTTTTTGATGTTGTGATTCCAGGGTATATGCCGACAGAAGGGCTCTTCAAAGAGATGTTTATCAATCCTATCGAAAAGCAGCAAGATCAAGAGAAGAAAACGCTCTTAACGCGTTTTATTCATCCTTTTATTCTCAGAAGAAGAAAGTCGGAAGTACTTCTTGAGCTTCCTGAAAAAACAGAAGAAATTGCCTATGCCTCTCTCTCAGAGGAGCAAAAAGAACTCTATAGGAAAGCCTACCTTTCTTTAAGGGCTCCTCTTCTCAAAGATTTACAAGATGATCATAAGAGTGTTCCTTACATGCATGTCTTTTCTCTATTATCAAAACTCAAACAAATTTGTGATCATCCAGCTCTTGCCTTAGGTGATACTGATAATTACAAACAACATGCATCTGGCAAATGGGATTTTTTTATCGAACTACTGGCTGAAGCAAGAGACAGTGGGCAAAAACTTGTCGTTTTTTCTCAATATCTGGGTATGTTAGATATCATTCAAAAGTATCTAGAAGAAGAGAAAATCGGGTATGCGACAATTAGAGGTTCAACAAGAGATAGGCAATCACAGATTGAAAAATTTAGAGATGATCCAAGCTGTGAAGTCTTTATTGGCTCTCTTCAAGCGGCAGGAGTCGGTATCGACCTCATTGCAGCCTCTGTTGTGATTCACTACGACAGATGGTGGAACCCTGCTAAAGAAAATCAGGCAACCGATAGAGTGCACCGTATTGGACAAAATAGAGGCGTCCAAGTCTTTAAAATGGTGACCAAAGGAACCATTGAAGAGCATATCCAAAATTTGATCGAAAAAAAATCGAGCCTCATGCAAGAGATTATTGGCTACGATGATCAAGACCAAATTAAACATTTAGATCGAGAAGAACTTATCCAGCTGATTCGCTTAATGGAAATTGATCTCAAACAAAATTAATTTGTGTGAGCTAAGAATTCCGCAACCATAGGGATGTTAATCGGCAAAGGGAACGGAATTTGATCCAGATTAGGCTCTACTAAGAGCTGCCCAGATAAATTAGCAGCATCGAGACTAAAGTACTCAGGAACTTCTCTAGAGGCATTTTCTTGAGCTAGCTTAATAATCGGTGTGTTGTGAGATTTTTGTTTCACAGAAACAACCATGCCAGGGCGGACTTCGAAAGATCGTCTGTCGACTTTTTTGCCGTTCACAAGAATATGACCGTGAGAAACAAGTTGCTGAGCTGCAAAGATAGTAGGAGCTAATTTAAGTCTGTAAACGACATTGTCAAGGCGAGCTTCAAGTCTTTGGATAAAAATATGGGACGTGTTGCCTTTCTTTTTAGCCGCTGCTCTAAAGTATCTAACGAGTTGACCTTGTGTGAGCATGCCATAAACAGCTTTGAGCTTTTGCTGCTCTTCAAGCTGCATGCCATAGTCTGACTTTTTCTTCTTTTTAGCGCCGTGCATTCCAGGCCCACTTGCTTTGTGAAGTAAAGGATTTCTCGCTTTTCCAAAAATATTTACACCAAATCTTCGAGCAATACGATTTTTAGGGCCAGTATAACGAACCATTTTTTCTCCTAAGGAATTACAATATAAAAGAAAAGGATCATATGCCAGCTGGAAATTTTTAAGCAAGAGCAAAAATATTTTTTAGACTAGACTTTTGATAAAAAAAGCTCTTATAATGTCTGCTTATGACGTACTTTATCTTAGCTTATTATCTATTCACAACAATTGAGAATCCTGAAGAAGAGGTCGCAAGGCATAAAGAATTCTTTAATGGAAAAGACATTAAAGGAAGAATTTACATCTCTACGCAAGGGATTAATGGTCAGATGAGTGCCTCTGAAGCAGATGGCAAGCTTTATATGGAGTGGCTGAAGAGCCATCCTCTCTTTCACTCTATAGAATTTAAAATTCATACTCATCATGAGCATGCTTTTCCAAGAGCTACTGTCAAATTAAAAGCTCAGCTCGTAGCGCTTGATGTGCCTGTCGATTTAAATATGACAGGAGAGTATCTTTCGCCAGAAAAATGGAAGGAGATGCTGCAGGCAAAAGATGACAATACACTTGTCATCGATGTACGCAATGACTATGAGTGGCAGCTGGGGCATTTTGTAGGCTCAGAGCTGCCTCCTCTTGAGCAATTTCGTCATTTTCCAAGCTATGCCAAAGAACTCAAAGAAAAGTATGATCTAAAAAACACCAAAATCATGATGTGTTGCACAGGTGGTATTAGATGTGAGCTCTATTCAGCCCTTCTCAAGCAGGAAGGGTTTGAAAATGTCTACCAATTACATGGGGGCATTATTAAGTATGGCTTAGAAGAGGGGTCGAAAGAGTGGCTAGGAAGACTGTTTGTCTTTGATGACAGGCTCTCTATTCCTATCAGCGAAGAAGACCCTTCAGATATCATCAGCGAATGTCGCCATTGTGGGCAAAAATCTGAGCTCTACTATAATTGCGCTAATATGGACTGCAATGAACTTTTTATCTCATGTCTTGCTTGCGCAGAATCTTTCCAAGGGTGCTGCTCTCAGGATTGTATGCAGGCTCCTCGTGTGCGTGCCTTTGAAAAGAAAGAACGTCCTAAACCTTATCGCAGAAAGCATCTTTCTTAACTTTCTTATAATTAATGATTTATAAAAAATGGCTAAAATTGGTACCAGTTTTAACCAAGTTATGGCTACTTTAAGTACCAATTTGAGCCACGGATGCTCAAAGCGTCTTGTGAAAGAGGCGATAGTCTCTGAGCAGATCTAAAATTGTCTCTTGAGTCTCTGGCCTAACAACTGTAAGACCTGGTTTGATCCCTCTTTCTGAGAGCTCAAAGGCTGCCATAGTGTTGCAGATCCTGCCATCTAATCTCACGCCAATTCCTTGAATTTCTACCATGTTGCCCCAGTCGCCAAACATCTCTAACGTCATCTCGCAAGCAGTGATGAGAAAGACGATTTTTTTGTCTGGATGAGCATGGATGATTTCAAATATTTTTTCACCAATGTAGTGGATGGTGGGAATGAAGAGAGGGATCACAGACTTGTCGGGAAGCGCATGGACGGTTTTTCCAATGAAACATTGGCGGCATACGGGATTATCAGCATCATGAATGCAGTCTGCGGTAAATCTGCCGGAAGGGCATTCAAACGGTTTATGACAGTAAGAAAAGCCGACAACAAGAAGCGTGTCTTTAGCAAAAGCAGCTTTTTTGAAGTCTTCAAGGTTATTAAGACCATAGAAGAAAAAATCGCCATCTCGGGTATAAGATTTTTTCTTTAAGAAGGATTTTAAAATGTTAAACCCGTATCTTAGAGGGTGTTTGAAGAAGTTCTTGGGAAGGATTTTGTCTTTATCGTGACGGATGAGGTAGGTAAGGCTTTTCCATTTAAGATGTTTGGCTGTCTCAGGGGTAATGCCTGGGATGGAAGGCATATGAGAGAGGCTTTTAAGTGGGCGGGTGCGTGCGTGTTTTTTGGCTTCTTCATCCCATTTTGATTCTGCCTCTTCCCAAGAGGAGTGTTGATTCCAAATTTTGAGTTTTTTATTCATGAAATATCAGTGTACACTAGAAGAGATTTTTAAGCTTCCTAGAGAAGATCAAAGAGATGAGATTAAGCAAAGTATTGTGCAAGGCTCTCTTTTGTGGAAAAATCAAAAACTCATTGTCGATCCCTTTACACCGGCAGAATTTATCTATGAAATAAGCCAAAAAGAAGAGGGCATTTTCCTTGTCCAGGGGAAGGTTAAAATTGGCGATAAGATCTTCAATTTAAACCCAGCGGATGATGTCTTTCCTATCTGTTTTATTCAGAATAATTTTCTACGATTTTTTGCCGAGACTTTAGAGAGATCTTGGATAGAGACAGTTTTTCCAAAACCTGCTCTTTTGAATTCTTTCGAGCTAAAAAATTTATTGGATGACAGAGAGGGTCTAACAATTATCTGGGCAGGAGACGTTCCTAAGCTGAAGCCAGATCCTTTGCCTATCTTAAAGTTGCACGATAGATCGGGTGCATTTGCAACATTAGCGATGGACTATGGGCTTTTTGGGGTTGTTGATATTAAACAAGAGATGACGCAGGAAGAAAGGCTATGGGAAAAAGATCTTTTAGAAACTGGCTTTATTAAAAAAATGGTGGGCAGCTCTCACTACTATTGTCCCATGGATAAGGTTGTCAAAACACTCTCTTTTTTGTTAGATATTGGCTGGACAATTTTTGACTTTCGAGGAAAAAAAGTTTTTAGACAGGGTACGATAGAGTGCCTGGCACAGGAAGAGAGCGCGCACATTTTGTTAAAAGGGAAGGTGTCTTACGGCGAGCATATGGGTAGTCTAAAAGATGTTTTTGGAACAATGACACGAAGAGAGAGATTTATTGATCTTACCCCTGATGCGGTAGGCCTTATTGAGATGCCTAAACAGTGGGAAGAGATTGAGGGGGAGGAGATTGTTAAAGAAGGCGTTGCCATTAAGCGGCATCATTACGGTCTATTAGAAGATTTTATTAGATTGCCAGAGACATATACTCCTGCAGCCTGGACACAACAAATCCCAGCAGAGACTTTTCAAGGTAAACTCTATGATTATCAACAAGAAGGACTCAATTGGCTCTCTTTTCTTGGAAAAAGTAGATTTCATGGGCTTTTAGCAGATGAGATGGGGCTTGGCAAAACAGTGCAACTCATCGCTTTTATCTCTTGCCAGCTAACACACAACCCCATTTTGATTGTAATGCCCAAATCACTTCTATTTAACTGGAGACAAGAATTTGAAAAATTTTTGCCTTCATTACCTGTCTATGTGCATACAGGGCAAGAGCGTCTGGATTGTGTAGAAAAATTAAAAGAACAAAAAGTGATTCTAACGTCTTATACGCTCCTTAGGCAAGATCGGTTTCTCTTTGAGTCTACCCCTTATGCAGCGGTCATATTGGATGAGGCTCAGATGATTAAAAATCCAGAGAGTCTTGCCTCACAGATTGTCTGCAGACTCCAGGCTGATTTTCGTTTAGCTGTGACAGGAACACCTGTTGAGAATCGTTGGGAAGATCTGTGGGCTATTTTTCGCTTTATCATGCCCGAGCTTTTAGGAGAAAAAAAGGAAAGTCCTATTTTCGAGAGGGTACGCAAGAAAATCCGCCCCTTTATTTTAAGACGGTTAAAAGAAGATGTCGCACAAGAGCTTCCGCCTAAACAAGAGCAGATCATCTGGATTGAACAAGAGGAAGAGGAAAGAGCTTTCTATGAGCAGTTCTTCGTGCAGAAACGAGCAGCCCTTGTGCAAAAAGTGACAGAAAATGGCCTGCAAAAGAGTAGGTTTGAGATCCTGGAGCTCATTTTACGTTTAAGGCAGCTATGTTGCTCCCCTAGCCTTGTATCAGGAGAGTATGCCTCTTCAAACTCAAAATTGGAGAGGTTAGTCTCAGATATGGAAGAAGTTATTCAAGGTAAACGAAAAGCCCTTGTTTACAGCCAATTTACACAGATGCTTCATCTGATTGCGCAAGAGTGTCAGACACGAGGGTGGAAATATGCCTATCTAGATGGAGACACAAAAGATAGAGAAGAGGCTGTGAAACTATTTCAAGAAGATGCAGAGACGCAGCTTTTCTTGATAAGTCTAAAAGCAGGAGGTGTAGGGCTTAATCTAACCTCTGCCGACTATGTATTTCTCTATGAGCCCTGGTGGAATGAGGCTGTCGAAAATCAAGCCATCGACAGGGCTCACAGAGTCGGAAGAAAAGATACCGTGATTGCACGTAGGTACATCACATTAGAAACGATAGAGGAAAAAATTCTCCGCCTCAAACAAAAAAAATCATCCCTTGCCAAAACACTCCTTGACTTCACAGAAGAGCTTGGATCTTTCAATATAGAAGAACTTTATCAGATGGCTTTAGAAATTTAAAAGCCGCCCTCTTCCTCTCTGCGCATTTGTTTGTCTTCTTCTATTAACTCTTTTGCGGCATTTTTTAGAGTGATTAAACCATTTTCAAAGCCAGCTTCACGAAGTAGTTGATCGAGATAACGCAGTTCAGCTTGGAGTTGGTCGTTAATAGTTTCAAGTTCGGCAACTTTTTTGATTAAGTGTTCTTGTTCCATAATTTCTCCTTTAGATATACATAAGTTAATATATGCATCTAGTGTGCCAGGAGCTGTCATGAAAAAAAGACATTTGTTCTTAAGCCTTTTATTGATCATGGGTTGTAGTGGTAAAAAATCAGAGGAAGACGAGGCGTGCGATCTTAGCCGCATCGTTCAAGAGTCAAAAATAGACTTAAATACCTCAAGAGAGATAGGTCTAGAAGAAAACAAGAGGTAGGGGTAGCAAGAAATTGCCCACCCAAAATTACCTACCTCTTATTCAGAGTCCTAAGGTTTGTACTGAGGATCGATTTGGGCGATGATCTGGTCGAGATGATCAAGCTCTTTCCACTTGGCAGGGGAAACAGGGTTGCCATCATAGTGGTACTCTACACGTGCAATATCGTCGACAAAGTATTTGGAGGGTCCATGCAACTTGCCATTTTCCCAATGTAATATTTTGGATATGACCACGCCATCGAGATAATGTGTCTCATCGCCACTCTTGGCACCATCCACGTAGCTGATTTCAACATGTTTCACACCATTCTTAAAGAATGTTGATAGCCCATTGAGCTGGTTGTGTTCATAAGTGCGGACAGAAACGGGCTCTCCTGCTTCATTGAAAGTTCTTTTTTCTCCACAGAGTTCCCCTTGTTTGTAGTGAGCAATGCTCTCAGGAGATCCATTGGCATAAAAAGTCTCTTTTTTTGTTAAAGCACCCTCTTCGATCTGCTCTTTAGAGATCAAAAGACCGTCATCATTTCTCAGGACTCTTGTTCCTTGTCCTTTGATCACTTGATTGTCGAGATCATTAGTGACTGTAAAATATTGCCCTTCTAGAAGTTCTGCATTTGCATACTCTTCAATGGATCTAGGAGTGCCATCTTTGTACCATGTGGTCACAGAATAACGTGTGGGAGATAACTGCACCTCTTCTCTAATAGGCATTCCTGTCAATGCATAGAAGATCTGCTTAACAAGAGTTACTTGATTGTAGAAGTAATAAGATTCTGTTGTTTGACTATTGGGGAAAGTATGAGTGCAAGCTCCATGAAGTACACCATCTTCGTAATTAGCAGTGATCGTGACCCCATTTTTTAATAAAGTTACGATTTGGCCTGGATAAGCTCTATTTTCAAATTCATCTTTGGAAACGGCATAACCGTATTTATGAATGTATTTTTGAGAGACAACATTATTATCGTGATTGCTCTTCTCACAGCTGGCAAGAAAAAGGCTGAATATACCTAAAGTGGCGCATAGAAAACTTCTCATAGGAGAACCTCGCTTTGAATTCTATACTATACAGGTTTGATCCAAATTTGCAACGATTTCTTCGCTAAAATTTTTCTGTTATAAGAGAATAGCTTGTGCTACGCCCACCGTCACTATTTTTTGTTAAAATTCCTTTGTCAATTAAATCCAAAATATCGCGATAAGCGGTATCTTGAGAGCATTTGGCAAGCTTTGCCCATTTCGAGGTTGTGAGTTTTCCTTCAAAGCCATCTAGTAAACGATTAATTATTTTCTGCTGTCTTGAATTCAGTGAGATTGTACTTAAAGTTTCCCATACCTGCGATTTATGAAGAATTTTTTCCAAAGTCAAAAGTGCCTCTTTAATCGCTCCTCTTAAGGTTTTTAAAAACCATTCTATCCAGGCAGTGATATTTAAGCTTGTTTGCTTCTGAGTTTTTTCTAAAATGGCGTAATATCCCTTTTTCTCGTGTTGAATTTGTTTAGATAAACTGTAAAATCTGTAAGGACTAGTCTCAGAGCGTGCTAGTATCATATCGACAATGGCACGTCCAATACGCCCATTGCCATCATCAAAGGGGTGAATTGTCACAAACCAAAGATGAGCAATAGCTGCTTTTAAGCACAAATCAATAGATGTGTCATTATTGACCCAATCTAAAAAACGCTCCATCTCTTGAGCTACTCTATCTGCTCTAGGAGCCTCAAAATGAATTTTTTCTCTATCCATAGGGCCAGAAACGACTTGTACTGTGCCCTTGCGCCAGCCTCCTATACAAATCTTTTTTAGGCCACTTCTTCCTGTGGGAAATAAAGAGGCATGCCATCCAAATAATCTCTCTTGAGTTAAGGGTGCCTCAAAATTTTGTGTGGCATCAAGCATCATGTTTACCACACCTTCTACACGTCTATCGACACTATACCCAATAAAGCTAGAAATTTGGTTTTTCGACCGTGCCAAAACCTCTAGATTTGACGATAGTGAA
>CAYUZN010000034.1:0-12553 GCA_964449295.1 uncultured bacterium
TGTTCCTCCATCTTGAGGATGTATCTTAGACTGTTTTGCTGTCACATGAGCCTCTTAAAAAAAATTTCCTGTAATATATTGACCACTGCTTTTAATTGTCAATTTAAAATTACAATGGTAATCTTTGAAGAAGAAATAAATTTTCGTATAAGAAAATTTATAATAGTCAGGATGTCTATACCTCTCTATATGAACCCGAAAACAATAGACTCTATCTACACTCCTTTAAAAAGATGTAAAAAAATGGTCCTTTATATTAAAATTTTGCCATTAAAATGGGTTTTACATGAAGGTAAAGATTTCAGGATTCTTTCGGGATTGTCCTGAATTTGATTCTCCACAGAGACAGACAGCTCACAACTCTTTATGGGCTGAAAATAGAGCTATTGAAAAGCTCAAACCATCCACTTACAGTAAAAACAAAATTTTTCTTCTTATAAACAAAATTTTCCAGAGAGTTTTGGATTGGCTCTATCCCTTTGAAAAAACCAATTACACAGGAATTGTGGCTGCTTTAGATCACACCTCGAAGGAAAACTTCCAAGACCTCTCTCCCGAAGAATTGCTCAGGTATTTTAAGCGATTTTTTGCTCAAGAAAACTCTTCCTCTTGTGGCTTAGAGCTATGTATTGACCAACTCTGTAAGCAGTATGAGGCAATTGGAAAGCTTCAGACGGCTACATTATTAACATCTATGATCGGCAAACAAATACCTGAAGCTGAGAAAAAGAAATTGAGAGAGCCCCTTGATCGGTTGATTCAAGAAATAGCCACTCTTCAAGAGGGACAACAAAGCCTGATTTTAGCTAATAATCAGCACGGAGATGAGCTGTTTTATTTAGTCTCTCAGCGTGAAGGCAAGCTATTTTTTCAAATCATCGGACGAGGCCCTTCAATGGTGCGCCTTTCTGGGATTCAAGAGATTGCTGTAGCAGGGCAAGCCAAGCTTGTCTCGTGTTTAAATTATGGGGCAGTAGATCAAGAATTTGTTCAAAAAATGCTTAATTATTCACCTCTAGCTGATACAATACAGGCTCCTGGGTTCTTAGAAACACTCCAAAACAAACAAGCTCTACCTGAAGATTTTGTGCGACATCTAGAGCCGAGAACAACAGCGATATCCTCCATCTTTTGGACAGCTATAAAGGAGATGGGCTACAACAATGGAATGACAGAAACAGACTCGATCCGCTTGAAAATTCGCTTTGAGATCATGACTCTTTTCTCTCTTTTTAAAGAGTATTATCTTAACTTAAGGGAAAATTTTAATGCCTGGCAAACAACCGCCAGCATGTTTCGTCTTTGCTCGCAAAGTTTATCTGAGGCCTACGAAAAAGGTATCGTCAGCCAAGATGAAGTAAACAGGCTTGTCAAGGAACTGAGGGTTATCCAGCAGGCAATTAACGAGGCTTCTATAAGCCAGCAGAGAGAGGTTAATGATCTAAAGATACTTTCAATGGAAGCCTACGGACCTTTAACATTAACTGCACTCACTTGCCCAGTGGGTGTGGCACTACCATCCGCACAGGCTCTCTCTTCTCCCCGTTATCCCCATTTCACTCCGCCAACTAGTAGGGGAAAAGAACAAAGAGTACAGGTTCAAAACTTTTCACAGTTAAATCCGCACATGCCGATCATCACGCACTTAGAGACTTTAGTTAACTTAAATGCGTTGCCGCATCAGATTGTTCAAGCCATTTATGAGATGGAATTTCATCCCTATATTCCAGTTTCTCAAGAAGTTGCACTCAATCCCAAGAGCCTGTGGGTTCAGTGCTCTACTGAGCAAGCTGAAGAGATCATGAAACACCTCACGACACTTTCAAAACGACTTATTGATTTTTTATTAGAGAAAAACGAGCTTCCCATTGATATGTATGAAGTATTCATCAAAATGAGTTGTATGGTAGCTTTTTTAACTCATCATAATCTTCAAAAAGGAGAATTCTCATATTACTCCTTTACTCTTATCGATCGGATTTTATTTTATCAAGGGAAGGCCTCCTCTTATTTTAGATATACTTCGTACCGTCATGGTTATTGTATTCACCCTGCTAATGTAAAAACACATCTAGAAATATCGAATTTTACTCACAAAATGGGAGATCTTCATTTTTATAAGGCTCGGAACTTTAATCTATCTAGCTGGCGAGACCCTATCTCGGAAGAAGAACGTAAGAGATGTTGTTATTTGCAAAAGCAAATGGATTACCTGTGTCACTTAGTCCCTAAATATTATGATGAATATCATGGAGATGATCGTGGTGGATTGTTTTCTTCTATTTTTGGATGGATTAACCCATGGCCTTCGCCTCTTTTATCTGCCTATCATCTCATACAAATAGAACCTAATCGAAGTAGAGCACGGTATAGGACATTCGGTAGCGGAACCAGTAATCGTGATACTCCCGAATCAATTCAACACGATCCAGACAGTGTTTTAAAAGAATTTGAGACCCTAGTAGGTAGACAACAGGTGTGGGAAGAAAGGGTCAATAACTATCTACAAAAAAAAGCCCAAGAAAAAAAAGTTGAAGATAAGACATTGGCTGCCCTTAAAGACGAAGACAGACTGCGAGCTCTTATGAAAAAACATGAGGAATATATCTCGCAGTCATCTCAAATGAGTATGCCATTTTCAAAAGAAGAGCAGACAGCTCTTCTTTCTTTACTGCGCCAGAAAAATCCCCAGAAAGAAATCATTGCCTTCCTTGAAACACACGTAAGACTACTTTCCAATTGCCTAGTTCGTGAATGGGTTCATACGCTGTTTTTCCATCCCACTTTACTGGATACTTTAAAAGAACAGCCTGACTTCTTTGAGTGCAACTTCTGCCAACTTATGCCTGAATTTTTATCTCAGAAAATCAACCAATTCATAAGTGAAGTGAAAAAAGATCCGTCCAAGATGGAAACTTTACTCTTTTTTATCCATATGAGCCAGCAATTAAAAGGAATTTATGAAGTTCTGGAAGCAGAGTGTATGCAAAAGCAAGGAGTTTATGAAGTTCTTGTACAAGAGGCTGTTTTAAATAACCGTAAGTATAAGACAGATCTTTTTTTTGACATAAAAACTAAAGAGCTTGGCGATCTTCTTGAGCAGTATAAGAAAAGAGATCCTAATTCTTTGGCAACTCCTGATGTGATTATCTTTCAATTAAAAATCCTTCTCTCTCAAAACTCTTTTTCTCAAAAAGAGCTCTATCAGATCATCCTGGATATGCAGCAGCTCATGAATCATCAAACAAACTTCTTTGACACAAGAGAGTTGTTCTGGATCAAAGCACGTTATCAGGATTTGATCCAACAGCTCTCTCATTTAGTCGTCAATGACGATCATCTTCATTATCTCCTTGATACACTCTGCGTACGAAGCGGTCTTGTTTTAGATCATTCGCCCTGGACAGGTACATTCCCTGTCTTTTCAAATGCTCAATACAGTATTAATTTACAGACAGGAGCTATCACAGATCGTGTGTCGGAGTCGGCGGCAACATATTTACCAGCAGCCGTTGCCATTCATCCCCTTTATCAGAAAAAATTTCCTGAACTTGTGAAAAAAGAAGTCAGAGCGATGACAGTTAAAACAGAGGGAGACGTCACTATTTATGTCTTTAAAGACCTTCAAAAAAATCTATGCCAAATAGAAGAGAAAAATGGTCTTTATACCTTCTATCGCTCTTTCACTAAAGCAGGGCATCCACAGATGCTTCAAGCAGCCGAACTTAGCAAGCAACCTGAAGCAAAAGAAAGCCCGGGATTCTTTTCCTTAATGAAACATTTGTCTAAAAAGGAAAATCCACAGCTGCCTTCTATGTTAAAGCAGCGTCTTTTTATCGACCCAAAAGAACCTTTAAAGGGTTATCTCATCTCTTCTGAAAATAATATCGACTTAGAAGTTCATTTCAAGCAGACAGACGGAGTACTAGTGATCGAAAGTGTGATTGATTTAAGGCAAGAGAGTCCCTCTCTGCCAATGCAGTTAATGGGGTTTACAGCCTTTGAAGAAGGGATTTTACAGAATTTGGCTCAACTTGAAGATCGAGCTCATATTTTGGCGTGGGGAAAAAAGGGAGGAAATGTCGAAAAGATTGAATTGCCCCGCTATGGCTTGAGCTTTGTGATTCAAGAAGGCTCTTTACTCTGCACAGATCCCAAATATGCCGGCTACCAGGTTGTTTTAGAAGCTTCTATCCAAGAAAGAAAAGGGTTTCCTTTTTCTCTTCTTCTTAAGCATCCCGATCGCACTTATCCAAAAAAGCTACTAGTAGCTCCTGCAGATTCGATTGATTCACAAGAAACCCTTGCCTCACCTTATCGTGGACTTGCTTATCTCCTCTCTCTTATTCAATCTCTTATCTCTTATCTACGTTTTGGAACACCTCCTATTAAGGCTTTAGTTGGCAGGCAAATAAAGTCTAAAGAAGTCTCTCTTCCTCTGACAGCAATTGAACTCCGCCCCCACACAGAAGAATTTGTCTACATTCCTGGTCAAGAGATTAAGCAAGCTCAAGCGTTGATACAGCAAGCCTTAAAAATCGGTGATGAGCAGCTAGCTTTAGAAGTTCTTTATTCTGTCCCAATCAGTCAAGAAGAAAAGAGTCTGCGAGAATGGCTGCATTTCTTAAAGTCTTTTCAAAAGAATGGGTATGCAGCTGCTGTAGGATTGAAAGTTGCCACTAAACTTCAAGAGATACTGTGTGGACAAAAAAAATATGAACAGCTGAACAAAGAACTTCACGTCATAGAAGAGAATCTTTTTATTGTCTACTTGCAATCTGCCCGTCAATTAACATCTCCTCTTAGGCTATCTAAAGAAGCTTTTCATCGCATCGCAGATTCACTTAAAAAAAGCGATCCTGCCTATTATGAAAGACATCTGACTCCCTTTTTTCTAAAAGTCGGAGATCTGTTTGAGCTTCAGAAAGAAGCTGATATCATAAGACCTTTTAACTCTCCTTCTCTCCTAGAACTAAAAAAGAGTCAAGAGCGATCAAAAATTGAGCAATTAGAAGAAGAGATTAATCCTGAACATCCCCTTCAAAGAGAGTCTTTATCTCAAAAATTGCATGCCCTACCCCAAAGATCTGCTCTTATATTTAATTTATCCTCTGTTGCAGACAATTTTGATCTGCAAACTCAGCAGCTGACAAGACCAGGTCATCTTCTCAAGAAAGTGATTATTCCCAAACAAAAGCAGCTTGAAAAGGAGAAAATGGAGGCTAAAAAAGCGCTTGATAATCTCCTGAGATTTTCCTCCGACCCTTTATTACAACTTGGCATCTATGCAGAAGAGAAGCGGCCGCCTACTTCTTCTGACCTACTCTTAGCTCTTTTGCAAAAAAACTTTGCATCTCTTAAAGAAAAGCTCCCCTCAGACATTGATTTAGAGCACTTAAAGCAAGCCGTGATCTGTTTCTATGATCTTGAAGTCAAATATCACCATCTTTCTTATTGCAGACAAGAGCTTGTTAAAATGATGTCTGAAAAAGACAAAAACACCTCTAAATCTTTAGCACTCTTAAATATGCTGACTTATGAAAGAGAGTATGATCCTACACAGCATCCAGAATTACTAGCCTTTGAAGCCTTTAATTTCGTCACTTTCCGAACTTCAATTGACCCAACTCAGATTCTTCTTTTAAAGCAGCTGATTGAAACTCCTTCTAGTATTATTCAAGCTGGCACAGGAACTGGAAAATCATCCGTGTTAAGTGTTCTCAGAGCATTTATGAGAGCAAACGGGACTAATTTAGTCACCCAAAAAGTCCTACCTCACTTACTTGATGAGACAGTGGCAATTTTACAAAGTCGTCTGGGACATTTAAAAAGGAAACTCTATGTTTTTCTTTTTAAACAATCGATGCCTCTATCTGATAGAGAAGGAAATTCCCTATTTGAACAAATCTATCAGAACTTATTGGAAACTATCCGCCATAAGGGATGTGTTCTTACCGATTATAAATCGTTTCCTCTATTGGAACAAAAATGGATCAGTCTTAGTAAACAGCTTATGGCCAATCACGAAAATGGAGCAACTCTTGATCCAATTCTGTTAACCCACTGGTTTTATTTACGTAAAATCCTCATTCTTCTAGACAGTAGAGACGATCAGCTGATGGATGAATTTGATCAACCATTAAGCGCCATTCAGCGTATCCAAACACAGCTAAGAGAAGGCCCTCTTTTTGAGAGGTGGAAGATTGAAGAATCACTTGCCGTATATGACATTCTACAGAAAGATGGCAAGCTTCTTTTAAATAATAACCTTCAAGGTGAGATCTCTCAAGATGTGAGAGAGGCAAGTATTAAGCAAGCAGCTTGGGTAATTGCAGCCAAGAAAGCTCGAGTAGACGTCAGTCAAGATCTTATCTATTCATATTTGATTGGTGAAAATGAGGAAATTCTAACTCACCTTAACTTATGGAGCTCACAAGAAAAAGATGCGCTGGCATTTTTGAAAGATCAGTTCACAACCTACCTACCCTTGACACTGAGCCGCTGCAGTACTTCTCACTATGCTCGGGGTCAAGATGGAAAAAAAGTTGTCACTTCTAGCAAAGGAGAAAAAAGGGACGCAAAATTTGGCAACCCTATTGAGGAGATCAACTACACTATTCAAGATTATCTACAAAATAAAATCTCTCTTACAGCCTTGCGAGAGTGGATTGTTGACTCTAAAAAAGATTGGGCAACATCTCCTAAGGCTGCGGAAAAGCGATTTTCTGAAATTCTTCCTGGTGTATCGCTAGCTGAACTTGTCTATTTACCACCTGATGATTTTGAAGATCGTCTTGTGATCCTTCTCCAAGATGTGAATCACAGACAAGAGGCTGTTTCATTTTTCCTTAAGAGACATCTAGAATCTCTAAGAACAAGCGGCATTGTCATCTCTACAAATCCACAAGACAGTGTGGCTATGAGTCTTGCTGTATCGGGAGTCTCTGCTACAGTAGGTTCATTGGGCTCTTTGCACACTCAATTTAAGACAAATCTAGATACTGCTAATACTTTAAGAGAAAAAATGATTGACCGGCTCAAGAAGCGATCTTTGAAAGATCCAATTAGATACGATCCTCTTAAGCCCCTTGAGTGTCTCTCACAAATCACAGATCCTCGTTTATGCGCTATCATCGATGGAAATGGGGCTTTTCGCTCAATTAACCCAGAAGAGGTTGCACAAGCTTTATTACAAGCCAATCCTTGCCTAAAAAGAGTTGAATTTTATGATAAAGAAGGGAGGCTGGCAGCTGTTGGAGCGCAAGAGGCCTCTTTAACAGAAAAAGGATTTTATTTCCCACAAGCACAAACAAGAGGATCTGACCAAGTATTGAATCCGAATGGCATTGCCTTGATGACAGCAGGGAATAAAGGAAGTATTGAGGATTTTATTCAAGAACAAGGACGGATGCGCCATCCTGATCAAAAAGTTCTTGTAGCCATTTCTTCTTTTGCACCACCTCATTTAAAAACGCTACATGATTTAATCCAGCACAAAGAAGACAATAGAAACAAGGCCAATCAAGACGATAGATACCAAGCTGAGTTGCAGCGTTTAAGGCACATGATGCGTCATGCCGCACGACAAGAACTCTTACATGTTATAGGAACAAATAAGCCCTTCGAAAAAATCAAAGCTGAGCTACCTTGCTTTTTCAGTCAATTTAAACCTCTAGAATCTCTCTTTATTCAATCAACTTCTGCTGAAGAAGAGGCCCCTGGTGATTACTTTAGTCAACATAAGCATTTGATACATCAAAATGCCGATCCCATTGAAGAGCTAAAAGTCTTGCAACAATCTTTAATCTATAAATGCGAGCAGTTAGGCATTTCTACACAAGCTCTACAAGATTATGACCTACGTGAGTTAGGTCCTTTTATGCCCAAGTGTGTCTTGCCACAGAGCATGGCTCAAGAGCAACAGGTAGAAGTAGAAGAGGAGCTTGAAGTGAACAATGAGGTTGAGACAGAGCAGCAGCAAGAGGTGCAAATAGTCCCAAATAAAGTTGAAGCCTACTTACCAAGAAGTTACAACGGAGGACAGATATGGTATGCGACTGTACTTCACAAAGCATTTAGTTCAATTATTGCATTTACCGATTCTTACTTACCACAAACCCGAGTAGATCAGCTTCATAAAAGAACACCGTTTGATGATCGAACCCCTAGAGTAGGGGTTGTTAGCGTTATATTAGATACGAGCGGAAACTTAGAACACGTCGTGATCGGAGATCTATTAGATGATGTCTATGAGTATATATTTTCTATGAATCCTTTGATTGAGGATATATTTCATTACGATATTCGGATAGGAAAGGTAACCTCAAGTAAATATAAGAGGGATTACCTAATTAATAGCGAACCCTTTATAGCTGCAATTGCCCAAATCAAATTCATAGACGGAATGACCGATGGCTATAGTGAAAAAGAACTTCAGTGTTTAGCTGCTTGGCTACAACAAGTAGGAGTCCAAGATATGTATCTGTTATTTAGTACTAAGATCCTCAAATATCGTCCTGAGCAACGCTTTGTCCACAGCCAACTATGGAATTTTTTCAAAGAAAAGATGGCAGCCTTCATATAGAGGAGACTATTTCCATTCTCTGTTTAGAGAGGAAATTGCGTATTTTGCTATCACAAGGTATCTGTTCTGGTTGAGTCTCATCGTAACTCTCTTTCAAATGACCATCTTCGAGAAAAAAAGCTAGATCGAGAATTTGGGAGGCAAAGGACATATCTTGGCTGGCAATAATGACCCCACGGCCATCTGCTTGGAGTTGTTTGATGATTTGGATGAAAAGAGCGGTATTTTCAGGGTCAAGAGCCGAGGTCGGCTCATCAAAGAGCATAAATTCGGGATTCAGCATGAGCGATCTGGCAATCGAGGCTCTTTGTTGCTGCCCACCTGATAATTCGTGGGGACGGGACGAAGCAAGTTTTGACATGTCAAGTAGAGCAAGAGTGTGATCTACTTGTTCATAGACATCCTCTTTTGAAAGCTTAGAGTGTATAAGAAGAGGTTGTGCGCAGTTATCTCTTATCGTGAGATGGGGAAACAGAGCAAAAAATTGAGGAACAAAACCAATCAAACGGCATCTTTCTTTAGGGTTCATAGAGCGCAGATTTTTGTCTTCTAGGAAAATGTCTCCTGTGTACTCTTGCTCGATTTGTGCGATAGAGCGCAAAAGAGTTGTTTTACCAGAGCCGCTTTTTCCTAAAATAAGAGAGATGCGCTCAGGAGGTATTTCCAAAGTGATATTTCTTAAAATGGATTTTTTTGATTTGACAAGAGAGAGATGTTTAATTTTTAACATACGACATCCTTTTCTCTAGTCTTCTTGCTGCAAAATTTAAAAGCGCTGATAGACAGAGATAAAAAAGAGCAATCGTCAGATAAATAGGTACAGGATTCATCTCGCGAGAGACGATGTTCATGCCCATGCGCGTGAGCTCTAGCATCCCAATTGATGAGACAATCGCCGTGCTTTTAAGAAGAGAGTCGAGTTCATTGTTAAGCGCGGGCAGTACACTGCGCACTACTTGCGGTAAAATCACGTGGTAAAGTGTTTGCCATGTGCTGTAGCCAAGTGTTCTGCAAGCTTCCCACTGCATGAGCGGAATGCCATTCATGCCACTGCGCACAATTTGGGCCACATAGCCCGAGGAACATAGTCCTAAAGCGACAACAGAGGCTGAAAAAGGCTCAAAATTAAATCCGAGTAAATCAGGTAAGACAAAATAGACAATGAGCAGTTGAACAAAAAAAGGAACTGCTCTGCAGACAAAAGTGATCCCCTCGATGATCGGTGATAAAATAGAAACCTTCAGTTGATGACATAATAAAAGCCCAAAAAACAACCCTAAAATAAGACTGAGAGACGCGGCAGAAAAAAACACCTGCAAAGTAACCCATGTCCCTTTGAGTAGCAAAGGATAAATGTGGGAAAGAAGACTTAAGTAGCTGTCCATCCTTACTTAACTAGACCCCACTTTTTCTCAAGTTCTGCAATCTTTCCTTCTTGAGCAAGCTCTGCTAGTGCCTGACGCACTTTGTCTGATAAATCTTTATCTTTTTTACTTAAGCAGACACCATTGCCAAAAGCTTGCTGCGCTTCAGGAAGTTTGAGATAGAGAACTTTTAGTTCAGGATATTGAGCCTGAAACTTGGATAAAAGGGAGGGATCAACTGTTGTTGCAAATGATTTGCCATAGCGAAGCTCTAACACAGCATCCATCACTTTATCGAGGTATTTGAGCTGAATCTGTGGAAATTGTTTGAGCACATCTTCTTGGAATGTGCCAGCTTCAACACAGACAACTTTTTTAGGATCACGGCCTAAGTCGGCAATCGAGTTGATACCTGCAGGAATCTCTTTCCAAAAGAGAAAAGGGAGCTCTGTTAGTTTTTCCCCTTGATAGTGGACCATTTCCATTCTTTTCATTCTTTCTTCAGTGATTGAAATTGCCCAGATAAGAGCGTCAACTTTTTTTTGCTGAAGAGAGAGCATAAGACTTGGCATGCTGCCGCAGTCTTTGATCTCGAGTTTGCGGTTTAACTTCTTAGCGAGTAGCTCTGCCACATCGATGTCAAAGCCTTCATATTTTCCTTCACTATTAAGGCTCACAAAAGGAGCATAGCCGCTTGTTGTTCCAACGACAAGAGTCTCCTCTTTTTGCGCACAAAGATTGATCGAAAAAGATAGCAATAAGAGTAAAATTATTCTCAAATATTTCATTGACTTATCTCCATTAGAGATATAATTATAGAGAGTTTAGCCGTTTTATCCCAAGGAAAAGTTAAGTGTTTTAAGAAGATTTACCAAATAAGCACACTCTACTATAATCACTTGAAAATTATGAATCACACACATCAAGCAGCCCATCATCATACTAAAATTATTTTTAGCTTTTATAAGCTTCTTGAAAGTCCTTTGGGCAGCCTATTCAATATATTTCTTATTATTCTCTATAATCTACAAGCAACTCCTTTGCAGATGATTATCGCCATTAGCTCCAAGCCAGTGGTCGCTTTACTCTCATTTTATGGTAATTTATTTATCAAAGACAAAAGCTCTAAGCTCAAACTGATGATTTTGGCCTCTCTTTTGCTCGGATCGATCCCCTGCTTATTCTTTCCCGTGATCGATAACCTGTGGTTTATGATAGTAGCCTATGCTCTTTTTACCTTATCACTGAAAGCTGCTGCTCCTGCTTGGGCAGAGATTTTAAAGATTAATCTGCCTTCAGAGCCTAGAAATAAAGTCTTTTCACGAGGATCGATCTTTCACTATGCCACTAATATCGTGATTCCCTTACTCGTCTCTCCCCTTCTTGATGGCTATCCAGGCATTTGGAAGTGGCTATTTTTTGGATTTGCCTTGCTCAACGGTTTAAATATTCTCCTACTACTCAAACTAAAACTAGAAAACCATATACAAGAAGCCGATAATGCACCTGCCTACAAATTAAATTCCTTCTCATCGGTTTTACTAGATCCATGGAGAAATGGATTTAAATTAATCAAAGAAAGAGCTGACTTTAAACATTTTCAAATCGTATTTATGCTCTGTGGAACAGGGCTTATGTTGATACAGCCAGCACTACCTGTTTTACTTAAAGGAACTCTACAGCTCTCTTATTTTCAACTGACGCTAGCCACTTCTTTCTGTAAGGGTATAAGCTTTGTGTTGTCATCATCTGTCTGGGCTCACTTTCTTAGTCGCATCTCAATCAACTTATTCAACTTCTATGTCTGCTGTTTTGCGACTATTTTTAGTTTGTTTATGATCGGATCTCAATATGTGACAAGTGGCATTTATCTCGCCTATTTATTTTATGGGATCATGCAAGCAGGTAGTGAACTGAGCTGGAATTTGGCAGGCCCTATTTTTGCCAAAAACAAAGACAGCACTCTTTTTACCGGTGTCAACGTCGCAGCGGTAGGTGTAAGAGGCTGTATTGCACCTTTCTTGGGCAGCTTGCTATTTTTCAACACAGGTAGCATCACTATCGTCTTTGCTTGCTGCGGAACTCTCTGCTTAATGGCATCTTTATATTCACTAAGGGTCTTGATACAATCTAAAGAAAAAGATAAATTATTTATTTAATCCAAAAATAATTGAACATCAACTATAATGGGATAGATGGCTCTACCAAGATTGGAATCTATAAATATTAATTTTTTGTATCATCCTCTAAGTAAATTAGTTATATCTGCAACAATCTTACTTACTGTGTCTAAGATTGCTTATGTCTTTTTATCAAGGCTCTCTGAAGATACCTATTCTTACTATTCTGATCCCAAAATATGGAGCTATGAAAATCGGGTGTTACTACTTAGAAAAGCGATATATAGCTGGAAGCAAAATCATAATAATAAAATTATTTTTAATAAATTGTCCACCGCTATTGCAAAGGTTGTTTATCACAGTTTTTTTCTATTTATTCATGGAAGACAATTGGGTAGAAAAGCTGATACTGTTGATAAATGGCAAAAAAACTTACAAAAAATTTCCGATATCAAAAATAACAAAGAAAACTCGGAGTTAACTAA
>CAYUZN010000034.1:12563-17027 GCA_964449295.1 uncultured bacterium
AAGATATAGAAACAATCCTAAACGATCTTCTCTCGCTATTGAATATAGAAGACAATCAAAGTGACAAACTAGTTGCTTCGCATGAGCTTAAAAAGTTAGAAAATGAAGGAAAAGATTACTTGATACAACCTTTAGTGCGGCTTAGAGCTTTAAAAGCTATAAATATAGCATTATCATGGTATTTGACTCTTGAATGGAACTATCCATTGAATGAAAAAACAGTTACTTTAGAAGAAGAATATGATAATGAATTCACTAACAATTTGTTCTGGGATTGCTTTACAAATAAAAACAATGACTCAACTCTGCGAACATCTCTTCTTTTTAAATGAAAGAATCTTATAAGCAAGATTTTATTAGGGCAGGCGCTATTGCTAAAGAGGTGAGAGCCTTTGGAAAAGAGCTCATCAAAAAAAATGCCTCTTACAATGAAATTGTAGCTTGCATTCATCACAGAATTACTGAACTTGGTGCACAGGCAGCTTTTCCACCTCAAATTGCTCTCAATGAAGTGGCAGCTCATTATATTCCTGAAATGGGCAAAGATATTATTCTCAAAGATGATCTTGTGAAACTCGATATCGGCGTGTGCTATAATGGATCTATCGGTGATTGCGCTGTCACAGTTGATCTCTCAGGAAAATATCAAAAGCTCATTGAGTCGGCAGAAGCAGCGCTTCTTGCTGCTGAAAAAAGCCTTCATATTGGACAAGAGATTAGTGAAATTGGAGCTATCATTGAAGCTACTATTACCTCTTATGGATTTAAGCCGATTAAGAATCTTGCAGGTCATGGCCTTGGGTATTATAAAGTTCATCTGCCTCCGTCTATTCCTAATTACAAAGACAAATCAAAAGGCGTGCTCACAAAAGGGATGACATTTGCAATTGAGCCGTTTGCGACAACAGGAAAAGGGATGATTTATGAAGAAGGTGAGCCTGAGATTTTTTCTTTTTTAGCAAATAGGCCTGTCACATCACAACTTGCCCTCTCTCTTTTGGAAAAAATTAAACTCTTTCAAGGCCTTCCTTTTGCCAGATACAATCTTGTGTCTAACACTCTGTCTCTAAATGATGTGAACAAAGGATTAAGAGAGCTTATGGCAGCAGGCGTGATTATCGGTTATGGACCTTTGATCGAAGAAGAGTGTGGTTTTGTGGCTCAAGCAGAAAATTCTGTATTAATAGATGATAGTGGAGCTATCATGATCACAACAAGATGACAAAACCATCAAAAGCCTCTTTTTACATCTCTTTGTGTGTTGCCTTTGTCGACTACATGGGTCTTGCCCTCATCTATCCCCTCTTTTCGTCGATGTTATTCAATAGCTCTCTTCCGCTTCTTCATCCAGAGACATCTCAGGAAATGCGCGGGTTTTGGCTAGGGCTTCTACTCTCTTTGATGCCGCTTGCACAGTTTTTTTGTTCACCGATGTGGGGAGCGCTCTCCGATAGCAGAGGACGAAGATCTCCTCTTATCTTAAGCTTGGCAATTGCCCTAGTGGGCTATGTCATAGCACTGTGTGGTGTGTTCTTTAGCAGCTTGCTTCTTCTTTTAATCTCAAGGATCATCATTGGTTGTGCCGCAGGTAACATCTCAGTTGTGCAAGCCACAATTGCTGATGTGAGCACAAAAGAAGAGAAGACAAAGAATTTTGGTCTCTACAGCATGGCGCTTGGTCTTGGATTCACACTCGGGCCATTTTTTGGAGGCATTCTCTCTTCTTGGGATTACAATATCCCTTTTCTCTTCGCCGCACTTGTTGTCGCAATCAACCTTCTTTTTGCTTTTTACTCTTTTAAAGAAACCAACTACGAACGTGTGGAAAGAAAAGTGAGCTGGGATATGGGTCTTGGGCAACTCAAAAAAGCGTTTTTGCTCAAAGGATCAAGAACAATTCTACTAGCCTCTTTCTTTCATAATTTCGGGTGGTCGTATTTTTTCGAATTTGCCCCTGTCTACCTCATCTCTCGATTCCATTTTGGACCAAAAGAACTCGGCTTTTTCTTTGCAGCGGGTGGCTGCTACTATGCCATCAGCTCAGGATTTTTAATTAGAACTCTAATTCAACGCTTAAAAGCAGAGACTCTTTTCTTTGGAGGGATTCTTCTCACCGCTTGCACTCTGTTCGTGCTTCCCTATCTTCCCTCGTCTGTTTGGATTTGGCCAATTATGTTTGTGATTTGTTATTTCGTCTCTTTTGTGACACCGACCTCAACAACTCTTATCTCTAATAACGCTGCTCCTAAAGTGCAAGGAGAAGCGCTTGGTATTTTAGGCTCTGTCAATGCAGCAGCTCTTGTTCTCAGCCCACTTTTTTCAGGATCTCTTGTTGGCCTTAACCCCACTCTACCGATGTGGGTAGGTGGCAGCGTGATGATCGTAGCAGCCTCAATTGTGCTCGCCGTCTTTCGCAGCAAGCTTTTCAAATTGCCTTAAGGAAGAGGCGTTGTTTGTGTGGCAAAACCAACAGCTTTTCCTGTAACATCTTCGACTGCAAAATCTTTTGCCATAGAAATCTGTAACCTTCCAGGTGTCGTAAAGTCGATCTTTTTGAAATCGACCATCTGGACAGCCAGGCTCCCATAATTGCGAAAGTAGGTCTTAAGATTAGTTCTATCATGGACAATTGTCCACTGAGTTGTCTCTAAATTATCTTGATAAGGAGGAAGACCCACTACTTGATCATTTTCTAAACGTGGCATGTCCTGGACAGCTCCCTTAAAGATGTCAAATGTGTTGAGAATATGAAATCCTAGATTAACCGCGTCTTTGGCTGTTTTGACAGGAGTTGCAGCTTGTGAGAAAAAAGCAGCCCTTATGAATCTAGAGGCAGGTGTGTAATCCCCAGGAAGCCCTAAGAAGCCACTGCCCTCTCCACAACTCTTCATTTTGAGATTTCCTATTTGCATCATCGAGACATTCACAGGTGATAAGTTCACGTAGTTAGATAAGTTGGCAATATGCCAAGGAAATGGGGGTGAATTTGTGAGAACACCTAAAGGATTATCATAGACAAATCGCTTGCCATCGACATACTCGATCACAAGATTGCCTCCTTTTGCGTCACAGGCGTAAAAGTGAAGAGGTAATATCAGATCTCCCATGCCAGGTGTGCTTTGAGCTGCCAAAATGACAGTTGGGACAATCATTTTCACATCTTCGACGGAGGCACATGAGCTCAAAAGAAATGTCACAAATTCCCAGGGTGCTAGTACTTTATTAAATTGCGCTTCAAGAGGTGTTTGGTATTTGGCAAACCCAGGCAAATAAAGACAGCTGACAATAAGACCTTTCTCATTCATCCCATCAGAGACAGTTGTTCTATCCATGATTTGATTCATGCCAATAAAGCCGTATTTAGAGAGCCACTGCAATCCTGGTTTTTCTCCTGGTGCTGTTCCTTGGAATTTCTCATTTCTTGGCACAACTAGAATATTAGACTCAAGCGGAAAGCCATATTCCATAGACCGGCAATAAAGAAGCGCGCCATCTTGTGATGTGAGCTGAAAGGCTGTGCAGGCTTCTACTTGCTCAGATAATACAGTTGACAAAAGACAGCTAAGGCCACATTTTAATACCCAGTGCATACGATCTCCTTTCCTTCTCAATAAACTTAAGGAAATGTAAAAAGCAATCACTTTTTAGTGAGGCCTATGTAATTTTCTAAAGCAGTCCGAATTCGTCTTAATGTATCTCCGGCATTTTGATCTATATAGTTATTGTTAGTCATCATGGTAATGGGCGTCTTTGGAGGAGTTATAGGAGAATCTTGTTTTCTGGGTGTTGCTGTATAAGGAGGAGGAAGATCTAAAGGTTTGGATAAGGGCTGATAGACACAATTTGCTAAAGTCTTTTTCCCTTGTTTGACAAAGGCTACAGTCTCATTATAGAAAGTCTGATTTCCTTTAAAACAACCTTTAAAAATATTGAAAATCAAAGAAATGAATTCTCTGGCGTATCCCGAATAACTTGATCTATGACGAACAATATTATTATCATGAAATTTCGATAGGGCTGTTGATAATCGTCCGTAAGAGCCTAAACTTTCATCTAATATCGCTTCTACGTTAATTGTTTCCTCAGGCTTGAATGTTTTATTGAATAATTGACTGGCTTTAGCTTGTGTGTTCTCATCATTAAAATTAACTTGTCTTAATAAAGTATTTGTGTAGGAAAGAACCTCGTAAAGAGATAGTTTTCTCGTATGTTTCTTGCTTGTAGCAAGAAGATTTGGATGCACATTTGCAATTGATTTATCAAAGAGAGCCTGACATTTCTCGGCAAATTCTGAAGGCGCTAAAACTTCGTAAGAAACGGATAACTGATTTTCTGAAGGAGTATAGACTTGGTAAATATATTTGCCAGAACGAGGAGCTACAAGCTCCATTAATTGCGTCCAGTCTTCTAAAGGGACATTAAAGTTTGTTGCTGAAATCATATTTCACCTTTGGCTTAAAAAAA
>CAYUZN010000035.1:0-16703 GCA_964449295.1 uncultured bacterium
CCAAACCACGATTTATGGGTAATAGTCAGTCCTTAAGGACGGGGTCTTCTGGCTTGAGGATAAACTGTTTGTTGCTCAAGTCGCTTACTTGTAATTGGTTGCAACATGCAAGCGAATTGTGTGACATCTCGTTTAAGAGTCGAGCACTCACTCTGTTATGAATAAATTCTTGCGCAGTTTTTCCCATAAACCGTATACTTATGTGCATGAATCAAGATGAGTTAGATAAATTAGCTAAGCTGTGCCGGATCTCTTGTACTGAGGAAGAAAAAGAAAAATTTTCAGGCAGCATTAGTCAAATTATTTCTTATATTGAAGACTTAAAGCAAATCGATACGCAAGGTGTCCCTTGTTGTAATATGGTCCTAGAAACCCTCTCTAATGTGATGCGAGATGATATCCCAGGCGAGCTTCTTTCTAGAGATACATTTCTTGCCAATGCGCCTGCTCACGTAGGTGGTATGGTTAAAGTTCCTCCTGTCTTAAAACAAGGGTAGACTGATGTACAATAAGTCTGCCCACGATTTGCACCATCTTTTTGTTAAAGGCGAGATTTCAGCAAAAGAAATCGCAGAGAGTACGCTTGCTCGTATTGAGAAGCATGACAAAAAAGTAGGCGCTTTCCTCTCTCTTTTTGGAGATAGACTCATAGAAAGAGCCAAAACCCTTGATCTCAAGCGCTCATCTAAACAAAAATTAGGGAAATTAGCTGGTATCCCTCTAGCTCTTAAAGATAATATTCACAAAAAAGGGGAACTGACAACCTGCGGCTCGAAGTTCTTATCCAATTATAGAGCGGTTTTTGATGCGACAGTCACCCGTCTTCTCGAAGAGGAAGATGCTTTGATCATTGGTAAGACCAATCTCGATGAATTTGCTATGGGCTCTTCCACAGAAAATTCTGCTTATCAGCTCACCCACAATCCTTGGGATTTAAGCTGCTCTCCAGGAGGCTCCTCGGGAGGATCTGCAGCAGCTGTGGCAGCCAGATTCTGTCCTCTTGCCTTTGGAAGTGATACAGGAGGCTCGATTAGGCAACCAGCTGCTCTCACAGGCATTGTTGGATTTAAACCTACTTATGGCAGGGTTTCACGATTTGGGCTCGTTGCTTTTGCCTCCTCTTTAGATCAAATAGGTCCTTTTGGAACATCAGTAAAAGACGTCGCTCTTGCGATGGATGTGATTGGTAAACATTGCAAGTACGATGCTACAAGTCTTTCAGCTGCTTCTCAAGACTACTCCAAACAATTAGAAGCCCCCATCAAAGGCATGACAATTGGGGTTCCTATCTCTGCTGCCAGCAATTTAAATCCTGAGACTAGAGAAAATTTTTATGCCTCTTTAGAAATTTTAAAACAACTGGGCTGCTCTATCATCGATATCAATCTCGATTTAATTCAATACTCGATTGCAATTTATTACATTTTAGCCACAGCAGAAGCCTCCACCAATTTAGCTAGATTTGATGGAGTGCGTTATGGACAAAGATCTTCTAAAGCAACCTCTGTCGATGAGATTTTTGATTTATCACGAGCAGAGGGTTTTGGAGCAGAAGTCAAAAGACGTATTCTCTTAGGAACCTATGTCCTCTCTTCAGGCTATCAAGATGCTTACTACAAAAAAGCGCAAAAAGTGCGCACCTTAATGATTCAAGAATTTAATAAAGCTTTTGAAGTCTGCCATGCAATTGCAACCCCTACCTCTCCTATAACTGCGTTCAAACTAGGAGAGATCCAAAATCCTTTGCAGATGTACATGCAAGACATTTACACAATTCCTGCTAACTTAGCAGGACTTCCTGCCATTTCAATTCCATCAGGCTTCAGTCACGATGGTAAACCTCTTGGGCTTCATCTAGCAGGTCCTCAGATGCATGATCTGACCATTTTACAACTAGCGCATCACTTTGAAAAGGCAACTGGTTTTAACAAAAAAACCCCTCCACTTTTTGATGATGAGGCTTCCCATGAGTGATGTGAACTACGAGAATTGGGAAGCTATCATTGGCCTTGAAATTCACGTTCAGCTCAATACAAAAACAAAACTCTTTGGGGAAGAAAGGTACCTCTTTGGCAGCGAGCCTAACACCGATATCGGCGTTGTCTGCACAGGACAACCAGGATCTCTTCCTGTTCTCAATAAAGAAGCTGTCAGAAAAGCTGTCCAATTTGGGTGTGCTATTCATGCCAATATTTCCTCTGTAAGCAAATTCGATCGCAAATCTTACTTTTATCCCGACTGCCCTAAAAACTTTCAAATCACTCAGTTCGACGAGCCTATTATCAGAGGAGGTGTGATCACCTGTGAAGTTGATAGCGTAGTCAAACACTTTCAAGTGAACAGGGCTCACATCGAAGAAGATGCAGGGATGCTCAAACATTTCACAAACTTCTCAGGTGTCGACTATAACAGATCTGGAGCTACCCTACTCGAAATCGTCTCTGAGCCTTGTTTGCGCTCACCAAAAGATGCTGCCGCCTATGCGATGGCAGTTAAAGCCATCATGGAGTACATCGATGCCTCTGACTGTAACATGGATGAAGGCTCTCTTCGTATCGATGTCAACATCTCTGTCAGACAAAAAAATGAACAAAACTTACGGCATAAAGTTGAAATCAAAAATATGAACTCTTTTTCTTATATGATGATAGCTATCGAAGAAGAGATCAAAAGGCAAATCAAATTTTATACAGCTCATCCCCATGAGAAGATAGAGAAAGGCACCTACCGCTTTGATCCCGAAACAAAAACCGTTATCCTCATGCGTCTTAAAGAGAGTGCTGAAGATTATCGCTATATCTCCGAACCTGACCTTCCCCCTATTGTACTCTCACAAGCGTTTATCGATGAGATCAGATCTTCTCTTCCAGAACTTCCTTATGCCAAATACAAACGCTACCTCTCAGAACTCGAGCTACCTGTGCAATTTGCAGAAGTGCTCGTTGGCAGCAAAAAACTCTCCGATTATTTTGAAGAGGCTCTTAAAATCACACCTAATGCTAGATCTCTTGCCAACTGGATCACTGTGGAATTTGCAGGAAGGCTCAAAGAATCTGGCAAAATGCTCTGGGATCTTCCTATCCCCTCTTCCCATGTTGCAGAACTTGTAGCTCTCATCGATGCAGGCACGATCACAGGAAAAATTGCCAAAAGCGTGGCAGACGATATGTGCTTATCCCCTGGCACATCTCCCACGAGCATCGTGCAGAGTAACCCCGATTACCAACCGGTTCACGATATCACCAAAATCGACACTCTTGTCGACCAAGTGCTCGCAGAAAACACCCAATCCGTTGCCGATTATAAAGCTGGTAAAACAAAAGCCTTCGCCTACCTTGTTGGACAAGTGATGAAGCTATGCAAAGGCACAGCCTCACCCCCTACCGTTAACGAAAGCCTCACACGGAAGCTAAATTCCAAATAAAACCATCTACAAAATGTCTTTGAGCATAATCGGAGCTTAAAACCAAAATCCCTAGGGCGACTCCTACGACACTCTTAATGATAACTCCTTGTGGATAAGATACTTTACTAGGCAATTTCAAAGATTCATTGCTAATAGCTAACCTATTAATTCCTAAAAATTGGTAAACAAAATAAAAAATGGCCTTAATCGTTTCCATAAATTTCTTTCTCTCTTGCAATTTTAACTGCCTAATTTGCCGATTTTTTATTTTTTCATTTTCAAATGACTCTTTTTCTTTTTTCTCTATAAAAGCCTTAAAGATTGCGCTAATAGCTACCATATCAGCCATACTTTTATCTACTTGGCCTATAAATTTCTGCAAAAACACTACCGACTCTTCAGGTGATAGACAAGGCTTTTCTTCTTTTTGTGCACGATTAACTTGCCTTTGTTTTTGAGATATCTCATTAAGAAGATCAGCCCCATTTCTATGAATGACATCTACCATTCCTTCCGTATCACTAGCTGAATCTTTAGGCACTTTACTTCTAGCATGTAATTTATTTCGTGGAAAATCTTTATATCTAGCATCCCCATCGGTTAGCCTGGCAACCTCCGCCATTAGATCATAATATCGAACAGTCGCATCTTTCCATTCGTCTACCCTAGCCTGTGCTTGATCATATAAACGCTGAAATTCAGCAAGAGTTCTTTCATTAACAATGCTTGGATTTGTCATATCAAACCTCCCATTTTAATTTTTCTAAATTTTAGAAGAAGAATTAAATATTTCCCGAATGATCGGTCCAATTTTAGATAGTAGACTCATTATCTGAGGAGACAGACGCTGTTTAAGTGCGCCAGCAACTAATACACTAATAGCTACTAAGCCTATAATGAGCAGTCTGTTTTTATTTTTATCTAAAAACTCGGTTGGTGATCCGCCAGGAGGAGTTGCAATGCCTGATTTACCAAAGACGCTGGTTACAGCCACTTGTCTAATTTCTCGAACTCGATCTGGGGACACATCTGTAATTCCATGTTTAATCAGATGATTTGCAACATTTAGTTCAGCCTTTTCTTGAGCCTCTTTTTCAGACAACAGTCCACCTGCTCCAGCGCTTGAATTGTCTGTGGCTGCTCTTTCTAATTGTGCAGCCACTAAGGGCTCTTTCTTATCTAATGATTCTCCTATTCTTTGTAACATATCTACAGATAGCACAACATGACCGCCAACTACCTGTATTCCCATATCTGAAAATGTACTTATTGCAGTTGGAGTAATCGCACGTTTTTCTTCTTTTTTTTCAACTCTCTGCTGAGCTGCTTTAGCTACTTTAGAATCTGTAGAATTTTCTGGAAACTCTCCTTCCTCACTTGCTTCTATTACTACAAAATCATCTAATGTCGCTGAAGAACTTACTCTATTCATAAAACCTCCTTTATTGATTTCTTGGTTAAAATCACTTTGGTCTTACATTTTAAAGAAATCATAAAATTTACAAAAATTTAATGCCAACAAAAACTGTCAAACATATATTTTTTTATGATCTTTTATTTTTTTTGTCAGGAGAATCAGCACTAGTAGGAATAAGATTTTATCTTTCATCAAACTTGAGTGAAATTTTCATATCACAAGTGCGATATTTCAATGAAATATCGTCAGGGCACTATGAAAATTTCCACTATTTTTCCCACTTGTCGCTATTAGCTCTTTGGCGTATAGTGCTATATGATGTCAAAAAAAGAAACCAATTCAAATAAAGCTTATAAATCTCTAACCAAAAAGATCCTTAAGCTCTTAGAAACATCTCCTCCTCTTTCTTCCTCTACCATTTTTGAAGAGTTGCATCTCAGCTCTTCTACAAAACCCCTAGGTAAACTCATTTTAGTCGATTTAGTCAACCAAGGGATGCTTGAGTGCAAAAACAAAAAATACTCTCCCAAAGGAGGGGAAGCAAAAATCCTAAAAGGAATCTTGCGTGTTCATCCGAGAGGATTTGGATTTTTTCAACCAGACGTCTCCTCTCAAGATAGCGAAGAAGTTTTCATTCCTAAACAGTTTATGAAAGATGCCGTTGATGGCGACACCGTTGAGATAGAGATCAACCCTCACTCTAACTGGGCCAAAGGTCCCGATGGCAAAGTCTTGTCTATCATTAAGCGCGGAAGATCGCATCTTGCAGGCACCGTTTACACAATCAATAGCAAAGGCATTATTTACGCTCA
Source organism: uncultured bacterium (assembly GCA_964449295.1). Taxonomy (GTDB): domain Bacteria; phylum Chlamydiota; class Chlamydiia; order Chlamydiales; family Rhabdochlamydiaceae; genus CANJJB01. The sequence goes on from CAYUZN010000035.1 coordinate 5,636, forward strand.
CTGCCCCCTTCTTGGAGCTTCAAAACCAGTCATTGCCAAATCGACCAAGAAAATCAAAGTGGGAGATCGAGTCATTTTAAAAGTGAACACCTGGGCTGATGAAGAACAACCAACACAAGCCGATATTGTCCACATTTTAGGCCATATCTCAGATCCCTCCATCGATATTGAAGCTGCTATCAAAGAATTTGATCTCAATGCAGAATTTCCTAAATCTGTCATGGAAGAGGCAGAAAAGTGGGGCAAAGAAGTTACAAAAAAAGATCTTGAGAAAAGAGAGGATCTAACAGCCTTAAAAACAATCACAATCGACCCAGAAACGGCCAAAGATTTTGATGATGCGCTCTCTATCTCTAAAGATGAAAAAGGGCTTTATCATGTAGCTGTTCATATTGCAGATGTCGCTCACTATGTGTCTAGAGGCTCTAAGTTAGATAAAGAAGCTTTTGAAAGATGCAACTCGACCTACTTTCCAGGCTTTTGCCTGCCAATGCTTCCCCATGAACTCTCCTCTAATTTATGCAGTCTTCAGCCAAATGTCATCAGGTTAACCGTCTCTGTGCTCATGGTTTTTAACACAGATGGCTCACTCGCCTCTTCTAAGATTGTCAGATCTTACATCAAAAGCGATAAGCGCTTTACCTATGAAGAGGCCAAAGAGGTGCTCGACGGTGAGAAAAAAAGCCCCTTTCTTCCCGAGCTCCAACTACTCGTCGAATTATGTCATCTGCTCAAGAAAAAAAGATCTGAAAGAGGCAGCATCGACTTTGCTCTTCCCGATCTTGTGATTGTGGTTGATAAAAAAGGAGATCCTACAGGCACAAAACTCGTCGAATACGACATCACTCACCAACTCGTTGAAGAATACATGCTCAAAGCCAATGAGCTTGTGGCTAAACATCTAGACGAACACCGTAAAATGGTTCTCTTTCGCATCCATGAAGAGCCATCCAAAGATACTATGGAAGATTTTTACGTCTTGGCAAGAAGTTTGGGCTTCACACTCCCCGTTAAACCAACCCAACAAGATATTCAAGCTCTCTTTGAAAAAGCTAAGAAGACAGCGTTTGCACAGCAACTCTCTGTCGGCTTTATCCGCAGTATGAAGCTAGCTTTCTATTCTGCTGAAAATGTCGGACATTTCGGACTTGCGCTCGACTATTACTGCCACTTCACAAGTCCCATCAGACGGTATACCGATTTAGTCATCCAACGCCTTCTCTTTCATGAAGAAGGGCCTAATCTCGAACTCAGCAAAATTGCTCTCACTTGCTCTGAAAAAGAGCGCATCTCATTTCGTGCAGAAAGCAGTGTCAAAAACCTCAAGAAATTTCGCCTACTTGAAAAATGGATGAAGGAAGAGCCTCTTAAACTCTACAGAGCCATCACAACAAAAGTGAAACCCTTTGGTATTTTCTTTGAACTACCAGATCTCATGCTCGAAGGATTTCTCCATGTCTCAGAACTCGAAGATGATTACTTTATCTTCAACCCCAAAACGTCCACCTTTACAGGAAAATCAACAGGAAAAGTTCACAAGGTAGGAGAGCTCTTAAGCGTCCGCCCTATCTCTCTTGATCTCATCCTTCTCGAATCAAAGTGGGAACTCACCTCCCAGCGCAAGAAAAGGCGCAACCATTGACATCTCTCTCTCACAACCCAGGATCATACTCTACAAGCTATATTCTTGTTTTTCATGGAATTTCATCAAAAAGAGGAGCTCTAACTTCTGTTATATACTTCTTAGCTGAAGCTCCAAACTTTTTATAATTTTCCCTGGCTTCATTAAGACTTTCTTTGTTAGCTCCTCCTTGAAAGTCCGGATTATTGAACTGTACATCATCATCTTCCCAATTACACACGGGACAAATTTCAAATGTTTCATAGGTGTCTTCTGATAGAGTCAAGAAGCCACAACAGGGACATGGATATCCTTTTTCATATTTTGTCATTTTTAATTCCTTGTTTCCCAATATGCGATTCCTTCGGTTGGTTTGAACATTGTTTTAGGCACTCCATCTAGAGTGACAGCCCCTACCCCCAGCAACTAAAAATCCGACTTCAAGACCCCTCGTTATCACTGTCATCTCTCTCTCTTTCGTGAAAGATTGAAAAACTCACACACTAGTTCATACAGGAAGCCTTTCTGGATGTAACCAGACCGCAATAAGCTCTTGTCCATCCATCGCAGCAACGCTATTAGGAGCAAATTCAATCAGTTGTTTATCTTTTGTGTTTGGGTCTCCAAGGCAAACCCATCCTTTTTTCTTATTAACATAAATCGGCCATTTTTGATCTTCATTCAATCTATAAGAAATGCCTAGAACAGGAGGCTTATCTAATAAGGCAACTAGACTGCCACTTTTATATTTAAAAGGAAATTCATCCGTTTCTTCGTATTTAATCAACGGACATAGTCCCCAGACATACATAACTTTTCCTTCATGATCAATTTCTAGCTGTAGATCATTAATCATAATTGTTGTATCTCCAGTTCCATCGAGAGGCTCTACATCAAATGAGTAATCTTCAGGTCGATAAACGAGAGAAAAATTTTGATCTTCTTGAGGTTCTCGAATGAGAAATTTCATCTTCTGCCTACTTAAAATTAAAATGGTAAATGACGTTTGTTTCTGGATGTATGACTAGCTCCCATGTTCCTTCGCTTCCTCTCAAAACTCCAGGAACATCCCAACGTAAACCACCAGGAATGCCACCTGGATCAGGTATGGGTTTTCCAGCAGTCATAATTTCCTCTATTGTTAATTGTGATTTCATATATGGTCGCGATAATTTACCAGCATTAGGCCCCTTCTTAACAAATTCAGTAAAGTGTTTTGCAGCTGTGTTAGTATATGTAAATTTCCTTACTTTTAGAGCACCTTCAATGCTATGAACTCCTTTAGCACTTAGTTTAGCTATTTGCATAGGCATTCGAGCCAACCTGTTGAATACCATAACCCCCTTAACAGCCCCATACCCCCCAGCAACTAAAGATCCGACTTCAAGCCCCATCGTTGTCTTTGATCGAAAAGATTGGTAAATGGCATCAAAATGATCAATAGAGAATGCATTCATTATCCAATTTTCTACTTTGTCCATTCTATTTACTTGTGATTGCTCAACCGCTTCAATGATTAGAGCTCTTTCATGGAGGCTGGTTTCTAAATCGCTTGATCCCATGTAAACAGCAGCGGTTTGCAAATCATGAATCGAACCAATCATAAAATCCACGATACCATGGCAAGTTCCACCCAAGCTACTTGCAATGGTTCTACCTGTCTTTACAATGCTGCAAGCTCTTTTGTGAATACAAGAGATTCCCATACAGGCACACTTATTAATATCATGAGTTGGATCACTCCCCTTGGAGTGACAAAATCCTTCTTCTCGTTCGCAATACCCGCAAACACAGGGCTGCAGGTTTTCATTGGTAACAGAAGCAAGTCCAAAATAGTCGATATAGGTCATTGGATTATTATGTGCGTAAGCGTAAAGATTGGGTCCATCAATGGTTCCTAAGGGATCGGGAGTGAGCCATCTTCCAATTTTTGGATCATAATAACGATAGCCGAAATAGATAAGCCCTATTTCTTTATCGACTCGTTTCCCCTGATATCTCCAAGGATTACCAACAGAAGAATCAGATATGGTGCTTCCTCTTACATCTGTGATGTCTTCTTCTCCGTAGACAGAATAGCGGTATGTTTCTACAACCTTGCGTCTTTGGTGATCAATAAGGCAGGCAATATTGCCTTGGAGATCGTAAATAGGAACATAGATCTCTTTTCGCAATTCGATGGCAATACTTGGAGCCTCAGGATGATTAGGATTACTGGGGATTTTCAGCTCAATAATTATCCCTTTTTCATCAACTGAGCCAATTTCCGTATCTCCTAAATAGAAAAATCGAAATATTTTTTCCCTCTTGCCTTTTGCTTCAATCCGTTTTGTAAGGCGTCTTCCGCTACCATCATAGGTGAATTTTACAATATTTTGGTCAGGGTCTGTGATAGAGACGATTTGACCTTCCGGATTTGTTTGATAAGCCCAGGTTTTTGTACCGATTATCTTTGTTGCAATGTTCCCTCTGTGATCAAAAGTATAAGAAGCTCCTTCTGCTTCTGTCAGCTGATTAAGTTCATTTACTTTATAGGCAGATCCATTTCTTTTGAGACGATTACCAACCGAATCATAAGAGTAAGTAGACTCGATTTCTCCTTTTTCTGAGATCAGTTGAGAAAGAGCATTATAATTGTAATCTACTGTGGTTTTTTCCTCATCAAAGATGATCTCTCTTTTCTTGAGGTTATGCAAGGGATCATACCCATCTTTCAGCACTTTATCTTGAAAAAAATCTGTAGCGATGTAAATTCTTCTGCCAGCTTTATCCCAAACCTGTGTTTTTTGTCCAACATGTCCAGGAAGGATCTCTTCAAGAATATTTCCCATTTGGTCTCTTGAGACAACTTGATAGTCGTAGAGTTCTTTCTTATCTTTATTGAAACGTTGAACGTTTTTTACAAAGGGTCCTTCATAGGTATATTCAACAAAAGAGCCATCGGGAAGCTGGAGCGCCTGAATTTTCCCTTCCCCATCATAGGTACGGCTAACCTGATACAATCCAAATTCATCTTTTACTGTTTCAGAAAGAGGCATAGCATGCGCATCAAATGAGTAGTTAATCGTAGCAGAAGATCCTAGCTGAACTTGATTCAGATTATTAGCCTTATCATAGGAAAATTGATATTTCATCTCTTCTTCTCCCATTAAATAAGAGATGACTTTCAAATTTCCTGAATTATCGTATTGATATTTAATAGGCTCTTGAGAATTAGGCTGATATTTAGTTATTAAATCGCCATAAGTGTTATATTCAAAGCAAAATATATGCTCATGCGGTGTTCTTTTTCCTAATGTAATAGATTCAAGTTGATCTTTTTGATTGAAAGACCGCTCGCTCTCGTAAGTTCTAAGAGGAGATTCTTCAACTGTAACTCCAAAAAACTCTAACCACTGTTCAGCTCCAAAAGCTACCGGAGGAACAGGATGTCCCACTGTAGGCTGTGGGATCTCGGAAATTGGACGAAAGCGCCGGGATGTATCTATAGAATCCATATATATGGCTTTTTTATTGCTTCAGAATATAAATTTAGATAATTATATGCCTATGTTTAAAAGCTTAAAGAATCATTTCATGACGGGGCTAGCTGTTTTGCTACCTCTTGCGATTACAATTGTTATCCTCGAATTTATCATTAACTTTCTCACAGAACCTTTCATGTGTATGATTAGCCCTCTTTTAAAGCATTTTCATATCGATCAATTTGCAATGCCTTACATCTCTCCTGAAAAGTTTCTTAAATATGCCAGTAAAACCTGTATTTTAGTTCTCATCTTTGGGTTGACCATTGTCTTAGGAGTGATCACACGCTGGTTTTTGATCCGCTTTCTTCTCAATTTCTGGGATCGTATTCTCAATAAAATTCCCGTCATTAAAACGATTTATAAGACGACACAAGATATTATTAGAACGCTCTTTTCTTCCGATAAAAACTCGTTTCAACAAGTGGTGATGGTTCCCTTTCCTAAAGAAGGGATCTACGCGCTTGGATTGATCTCAAGAGAAGCACCCCCCTTCTGCTCTAAAAAAGCAGGAGCTAAATTGATCAGTGTGTTAATCCCTACAACACCCAATCCCATTTCAGGCTTCCTTCTCATGTACAAAGAAAATGATCTAATTTATATCGACATGAAAACCGATGAAGCGATCAAATATATCGTCTCATGTGGCGTGATTTCTCCAGAAGATAAACCCAAGTTACCATTATGAAAAAGTATCTCTCGACCGGCTTTATGATTCTTCTGCCGATTGCGTTGACAATTTGGATTTTCATGTACCTGCTTAACATCTTCACAACGCCTCTTTACAAGATCGTTGAATCAGGAATCTTGTGGTATGAACAAAAGCAAGGCTTAAGCCTTTTACATCACGAGATTCTCGTCTCTTTTTTCAGCAGGTTGATAGCCTTTATTGTCAGTGTATTTATTGTCCTGTTTCTTGGATTTGTCGGAAGGCGTTTTTTCTTTAACTCTCTCATCCAATTAACAAATAGCTTTATGCTCCGCATCCCTGTTGTCAAAACGATCTATCGCCTCACAAAAGATATCACCAAAGCGATGTTTTCAACCGATCAAAAAACTTTTAAAGAAACCGTCCTCATCCCTTTTCCTTCTGGAGAATCACACACCTTGGCTTTTGTGACAGGTGATGTTCCTGAAAGTCTTAAAAAAGCGATCAAAGATTTGGAAGTTGTCGTCTTTGTCCCCACAGCACCCCACCCCATTTCAGGATACATGCTGTTCACCTCTAAAAAAATGCTTCATAAACTCGATGTGTCAACAGAAGACACCTTCAAATTCCTGATCTCCTGTGGTGTTGCTAACCTCTCACAAGAAGCAGGGCCTGAATGACACCTAATGTCCTATTTTTCCCTGTCAAAGGCACCCAAGAAAAACTCCTTAAAATTTGCAAGGTAGCCACGCTCTATGTCCAAAAAAAAGAAAAACTCATCATTTTGGTCTCTGACCAAGCAGCCTTTCAATTTGTCGATGAGCTCCTCTGGAAACTCCCAGAAGAAGGATTTTTACCCCATCCCAATACTTTCTTGACCATTGAAACAGAGCCCAATGGAGAGGCCTCTGCGATCTTTAACCTTCAACCTACCGCTCTATTAGACAATCATTCTTTTAAAAAAATATATGAACTAGAAGACTACACCTCCTCTGAAAAGCTCCCTAACCAGCGCTACCAGATGTACCGCAATGCCGGCTACGCGATCACTGTAGAGGCAGATTAAAAAACTATTGTAAAATTCATCCTTTTTCGTATATAGTGGGTGTCTCATTGCAGGAGACCCCAAGTTATGGTACGTATTAGTAAACAAGCAGAGCGAAGAAGCAAATGCCCTCATAGATGCAGACCCCCTTCCCCTAAATCAGGTCCTAAACAAGACAATTTACCTTCCGGGTATAAAGCTCACGCGTCAGCATTAGAAGATGCACAGATAGCTCAAACCACCTTCATTTCAAAGATCAAATAATAAGGCTCATTATGACAAGACATCGCAGTTATGGAAAATCGAATAAAGGCGCTAAAAAAAGAAATGTTTTGAAGCGTTTTGAGAGAATTGACGTCCTCCGCCAACTAGGCAAATGGAAAGATGGAGAAAACAAACTCGTGACGAACCTTCCTAAAACACCTGTTTCTATTTAAATTTTGAAAATATCTATTTTTAACCGGCAGAGTAATTTGCCGGTTAAGCTTTCCTCTATTAGAAATTTAGTTACTTTTATCTTGAAAATCAAAAAAATCTCCTGCCAAGAAATTTCTATCTATTTGGTGGGGAAAAGAAAAATCTCTTCATTACATAAAGAATTCTTTAACGATCCTTCCCCTACTGACTGCATCTCTTTTCCTATAGACTCTGATTATTTGGGAGAGATTTTTGTCTGCCCTAAAGTAGCTCAAGACTACAATCCCAAAAAACCCTATGTTGAAACATCTCTTTACATCATACATGCAATCTTGCATCTTCTAGGTTATGATGATCTACAAGAAAGCAAGAGAAAAATCATGCACCAAGAACAGGTGCGTTTATTAAAACTAGCTATTAAACACCGATGTATTTTGGAAATAGTCTCTTAGCTTGTATCTTTCTTTTTGGGTCAGCGCTCATGACAGGCATGCAGGCAGCTCTTTTGCAGCTGGGCAGACTCAATGCCAAAGAAGAATTTAAAAAATACCCTCGTCTTTTCTTTTTCCAACATCTTCTAAAAACATTTTTTGGCAAAAGAAAATGGGAAGCGCTTTTTTTCACTTTAAGCTTTGGCAAACACGTTCTTCATCTCTCCTATGGTATCGTCGTTATTTTTATTCTTCTGACTCAAGAACCTTTTTCCCATTCTTTCCAAATCTTAGAATCTAAGAGGCTTGTTTTTGACTCTGCCTGGGTTCTCATCATGGGCCTTGGCATCGTTCTCATCTCTTTACTCACCGATATGATCACCAAGTTTTTGGCAACGGTTTTTCCAGCAGCTTATTTCCACTTATTTGCTCCTCTCACATCGATTCTGCTCACCCTATTTGCTCCGCTAACAGCTGTTCTTTTAAAACTCTTGCAGCTCTTTTTTCCCAAACATGATCCTCAAAAAGAGTCTGCCGTGTCGTTTCGAAATAAACTTTTAGAAGTTCTCTATGAGTCTGATCTCTCTCCTCAACTCGATCCTCTCGAGAGAAAACTCATCTTATCTGTCGCCTCTTTTAAAGAGCGTATGGCAAGAGAAATCATGGTCCCTCGCATCGATGTCTTTAGCCTCTCTGATCAAACAACACTTGAGCAAGCAGCTCAGATTTTTCTAGAAGAAGAGTATAGCCGTATCCCTGTCTATGAAGAGAATGTCGATCATATCATGGGAGTACTTCTCTATAAAGATGTGCTATCGTTTGTCACAAAACATCCCGAGAGTAAAGGCCAACTGATTAAAAGCCTTGTTAAGCCCGTACTCTACACACCTGAGACAAAAAAAATCTCCTCTCTTTTGCAAGAGTTTCGCAGCAAACAAATCCACCTAGCAATTGTTGTTAATGAGTATGGTGGCACTGAAGGTCTTGTCACCATCGAAGATATCTTAGAAGAGCTCGTAGGGGAAATCTCTGATGAATATGATGATGAGGAAGAAATTCTCTACACAGAGCTGCCCTCTGGCGGCTGGATTGTCGATGCCCGGATGAACATTCTCGACATTGAAAAAGAGCTTGGCCTTCACATCCCCCCTAGCCTTGACTATGACACTCTCAGTGGCTATATCTTCCATAAAGCAGGAGCCATTCCCTCGAAAGGCTGGCGCATCCATCATGACAACTTTGATCTTGAAATCTTAAGCTCCGACGATAGATCAATCGATAAAATCAAAATTACCCCCCATCTCTCAGAAGAAAATTAAAAAAAAGTTTAATACACTTTTTAATGCTTACATTAAAATAGTATGTAGCATAGAATTATGGTACTTAAAATGGAGCTGTATTAAAAAATGACAATAAATACTATTTACGATGCCAGGACAGGATTTGTTAGCGGATTAAACATTATTGAAGAACAAGAAAGACAGCAAGCTGTAAGACTTGGAGCTAAAGTATTAGGCAATAAATTAACTTTAGGTCAGATTATAGGCCAGGTCTCTCAAGGAGACATACTCTCTCAACAAATAAGCATTTTAAACAAGACTCTTGTGTTGCCAAGCCCCAGACTTTCAAGGATCGCATCAAATCTCATATGGATCCCTTTCATGTTAGCAGCTGTTAGACTCGTATTGGAAAATTCTAATGAATTGAGCAGGCCCCCTATTCTTCAGAACAAGCCAGAATCTTTTAAACACAAAGCTTTTTCTTTGACGCTTAAAACAGTCATAATTTTATCTGATTGTTGGGGTCCTATATGCCTGGTAGGTGGTGCTGTTTCTTCTGTAGCCCTTGTTGTGCTTGGCAATACGTCTTATGCGGCAGCTTTTCTACTTGTCATAGCTGTTCGCTTACTAGAGACAAAAGTGAGACATACATTCCTTTTAAAAGCAAGAAAATGGCATTTTCCTATTTTAAAATTAGCGACCTTACCTGTCATTATGTGGTATAAAAAAGGTGAGTTTGTCAAGCCTCTTAATTGGATCAAATTAGCATCAAATACATATGACATATGGCGGGGTATAAACCAAAAGTTTTTTATGGCTAAATTTTCTTCTTACGAAGAAAAAAGTCAGCTCCATTTATTAAGCTTCTCAAATTTTTTAAAATTTTTAAATTTAGATTCAAAATTACAAAAAATTTCTAATTTACAAAAAACTTCTAACCTAGAAATACGTATTCAGGATGTGACAGTTGACCGTGAGCATATTTTTATCATCCCATTTCCAAAAGTTCCTAATCCTTCTTCCTATTTCTCTTACATAGGTACTTATTGGGATTCTGTGACTTGGGACGAGGCTGATCTTATAGAAAAAATAAAGAGGGCAGACCGTTTCTCAGAATTTGAACAATCTAATCTCAATCCCCAACAGTTTACAAAAAGACTTTTAGATAAATTGGTTACGCAAATTAGAGAGCAATCGATTGAAACAGGAGCTCCGTTAAACTACGCAATGTTACAAAATAAGTTAGGTTTTATTGGACAACAACTGCAGAGTGAAAGTCACAGTCTTGAACTAAAGAAAACAGCCCTTTTAAACTTAGCTCTTGATGGAGGAGATATGTGTGGAACAGGAGTTGATAAAACAGTATCTAAAAGTGCATCCCTTTTCTTAAGTGGGTCTACAGAAACTAGCCAGCTTCCTTTAAAACAACGCCTTTTAAATTCTCTTGAACAACTACGTATTGGCATTCTTGAAAAAACTTATCTTTTCTACCGAGGTTGTATAAAAGGCATAGCAGAAATTCAAAAAGGTGTTGATAGCGATGTTCATTCACAAAGTGCTTTTGATATTCTTTTTGGCCCCAATTTTGGCATTGTTAATGAAGGTGCTCTCAATGATGTTCTAGGCACAGAGGAATCTCTGCAAAATAGAATATTTTTATGGTCTCATAATAGGCAGTTTCATAACAAAGAGTCTCAACAATTAAAACCCGAGCACCTTTGGCAAGATATTGAACGAATGGATAGGGATTATACAAAGAGAGTCTATGATGGATATACACCCGCCAATATCATTAATGCCGTCAGAAATGCTCTGAGAGATTCTCTTATCTCAAAACCAGATATCTATGTCTGGGCAAAAGAGTGGTATAAGGCTACTAATCCAACGCTTGATGCTTTAGACAAATTCGAGGAAGCTTTGACAGATAATCAAATCTTAGAAGAAAACTTGGTAGAAGGAAATACAGCTTTCACAGATGCAGCGCTCATCGCCATGCTAGTTGATATGGGCATTTTGAAACTTAAAGAAACAAGCAGCTCTTAAAGCTGCTTGCCATGAGTTTCAATTAAGCTAACTCTCGATCAGCAAAGCTTGAAGCATC
>CAYUZN010000036.1:0-16168 GCA_964449295.1 uncultured bacterium
CTACTCTTTATGGAACTCCTTCCTCTCGTAAACAAAAACGACCTTTGTTATTCACCAGAAAGATCGTGTTTCTATCTTCTTAGGGGAAAAAACCATCTCAAGACTTGATGTACATGTCCTGGAAAGACAATTCTTGTAAACAAGCGTAAACAAAAACGACCCTTGTCATTCACCATAGAAAGTGAGCAAATAGCTTGAAAGATTATCAGGAAAAAATTCTAAACAAGACCTTCGTAAACAAGCATAAACAAAATCGACCCATCTTAATCACTTTTATAAACACAACCGTCCTGTATGACTCACTACATCTACCCTCTTGAATCACCTTAGCGACCCATCTGACTCACCACCTCTTTTATAAACATTTAAAAATAAATGACTTATGCTCAAGTAAACATCTCTAACTATATTCTACTAGATATATAGTGTTTACAGTTTCCACAGTAAACAAGAAGCTCTCTCCCACTTCGTTTCGAGAGCTGAAATGCTGCAAAAAATACGAATCTTCTTTACCATCTTTTTTTACTCGGTCACTGTCTTATCTACTTAAATATGAAACTGAAAAGAATTTGGCCATCAAACCATACATCCAGGAAGTTGGGTAGATAAATTGGGATACTACTTGTTTCCGCCTCTTATTTCTTGGCAAAGATTTAGAATGTTATTTTTTATGAGAGAAATGAGGCAACAGTTCTGCTTTTTAAAAAGAAAAACATGATCGAGATGGTGAAAGTTTAACAATTGCTTTCACAGTGTCTTAATATTTAATGGATTTTTATGTTTACAGAACAGCTCATCATTCGTGATTTGTCGCACTCTTCATAGAAGATTTTTTTTGTTAGAGCAACAAAATTGCTAAATAATAGATTAAAAAGATTGAAGGTTTGACTGAAAATAGAAAACAGGCGAGAACAAGGAAGTTGTTTAAAATTCTAACCAAAAGTGCATATCATTCGTGATTTGTCGCATTTAGTGGTTGAACTGGCTATTGAATATTGGGGAGATTATATCTACCGAATGGTTATATCCAAAAATCTTTTGCTTTTTAATCGAGATCCGAATCTTCTGTCTGTATAGGTGAATCTGGTCTAATGCCAGTTGTGTTATTTGAGGCTGTTAGAGCTAACAAGAAGAACAATGTCGATGTCTTAGTCCAAGAAGGTGTTTTACTGCTTCTAAAAGGAACGATAGCACCACTTTCAGGAGTTAAATGGAAAACGGGCTGACTTATTGGTTGACTTTTTTGTGAAGCCAAGATGAGCTGTCTTTTTGTCTCTTCAGCAAAACAAGAAAAAGCTTTTTTCTTCTCTTTTTGTTCAGCAATACGTTCTTTTATAGCGGCTACTTCTTTTTTACACTTTTCAAGTATCGATTTTCCTCTATCGATTTCTAACTCGAGTTCATCAGCCCTTTCCAGCGCTTGTGCTCTTTCATGTTCAGATGAAATCTCTTTATTGCTTAACTGCTTAACGTTTTGTATGTATTGCTGAAAAACAGCAAATGTATCATTTAAGTTTCTTACAGGTTTTGTCTTTTCTTCTAATAATTCAACATCTTCTTCTAAAAGCTTAACTGAAGAAGAAGCCAAAGCTTCTGCTTCTGCTGTTTGTTGTATAAATGTTGCAAAACCAGAACAAGTTGTCAATTCCTTGGTTAGAGCGGTTAGATGTTTATTTCTTAGTATGTTTATACGATTGGACATTTCAGTTAAAACACAACCCTGGCTTCTTACAGCAGCAATTTCTTCTTCAAGTGATCTTGATTTATTTAAAGAATTAATTTTATCCACTACAATCCTCCGTGCTCAATGATTCAGTGTTCAGAAACAATTCTGTTTGCTTTATAACATCTTCCAAAGAGGCGGCTTCTGCCGCTTCTTCCTGTATTAAAGAGTTCAACTCTTCTGTGTAGGCAGATAAGGCTTTAGTTTCTTTTTGAAATTCATCATCTAGTTTGGATAATCTTTTTTCTTGGCATTCAAGCTTAACGATTAGTCGTTGATGAAGAGTTTTTCTATTTAGAAAATCACTCAAATCATTTTTAGTTTTTTCACTATCTAGGACTTCTTGGACTGTTTTTAAAATAGTTTCAATAGCTTCTTGAGAATAAGAAAAGAGAGAAGGAGAAAGTGTTCCATCCATTTGATCAATGTCAAGAGCTGCTTTGAGAGCTATTTTCTTTGATTTATCTATCAAAATGCAGTCTTCTTTAGCAAGCGTTCGAGCAAGATTAAACACGGAAGTTATGGCTTCTTCTTTTTCTCTGAGCTCTTGCTGTTCCGATTCAACAACAGAAGATTGATGCGATAAGAGGTTTGTTTCTTCTGTGAATTCTTGGCTTGGCTCTAGAGCAGACGTATAAGCTTCTTTACATTTATTGGCAGCTAACTTGCAAAGATCAGCTCCTAGGGTAGCTCCTAGATTAATACAGCGACCAGTAAGTCGCATAGTAAGACCGGCTACAAAACCAGTAAAAGGTAAAATTGTAGCAACAAAGGAATCACCGGGTTTGGTCAGTGATTGTGATTTGTTAATTAAAGTTGTTCCAAGGTTGAATGGAGTAAGCTGTTTGATTCGATCGAGTAGCTTAGATTGCTTATGGCTGCCCGTGGGTTCTTCTTCCGGATAATTATTAGAGGTCTCTCTAATAGCAGCATCTCTACTAAACAAGCCCATTTCTATAAGCAATCCCCCTGTGGCTACCAAAGCTCCTAGACCTACATTAGCAATATTTTGCTCAGTAATCATAAAATGCTCCCTTATTCTTGTTTCTCTGAAACTGAAGATGGTTTTGTAACTCTGGCTAATATAGCCGCGGATCTAGCCCTCAAATCTTCTTTTTTTTCATTTAATCGCTGATCCAGCTTTACAACCTCTTTTAAATCGTTCACTGTTTTGGAAAATTCGTTGTTAGAGTCTTCCATTTTGTCGACCACTCTAATAAGAGCAGTTCTTGCGGCGACTTCTGCAGTAGCACAAGCTTCTTTTTGCTTAGCAATCCTTGTTTCTATCTCTACTAACTCATTTAATTTTGCCTTAATTTCCGAAGATAATGCAGAAAGAAGAGAGTAATCTAAAGGGCTAGAAGCTTCTACACCGGGACGTGTAATCAAATGAACTCTTTGAAGCAAACCGCTAAGGCGTCCTTCATTTGCTTGAATTGTTTCTAATAGATCTTTTAGAGCGGCATTGTTAGCTTCGCTTAATCGAAGAGATTCTTGTGAAGCTAGAAGTTTTTCATCAAGGCTTTTATTGGTGATTTCAAATTGTTTAGAAATTTCGGTAAGCTGGGAGTTTGCTAAACGCAAAGCATTGATTTCTTTTTCTTGTCGAATTTTGTCTATTAAATCTCTTACTATCAAGCAAGCATAATTTGTATATTTTTGTGGGACTCCAAGAGCAAAAGAAAAAGCTTCGGAAATTTTAAAAATGATCCATATGTTTTTTGTGGATTCAACTGTATAGTCAAAAAATGTTACTACTCGAGCTGGAAGAAAAGGGCAGCTCTTGAATAAACTGGAGGCATTAGAAAAAATCCTTTTCAAAGCAATGTTAATTATGGCTAAGGTGACTGCTGTAAGAGCAATTTTCCATGCAAATCTTGTGGCTAGAGCTCCGAGGTGTTTTTGGCTCGTTTTTAGAGCAGCGCCTATATTAAGCGTTGGTAATATGTGCATAAACAATCCTTTTTAATTGTAAATATAAATTATTAGTACATATATTATACTAATTATTAAATATTTTGTAAACATAAACAACTAAAACAATAAATGATAAATTACATTAATGTTTGACTATAAGTAGTTTGCAAAAACCCAATAGAAAAAAAAGCTACTTATTTCTCTGCTTAAGAATGTTGGGATTAGGCATAAGTAACTCATCCACAATAAGATAGTGTTTAGATAAAGTTCTTTCTTTAAAAGCTTTGATAGTAAGTGTGAAAGAAGGGGTTGTTGTAGAAAAGGAGGTGACTGAGTGAATTGCCAAGAATTTCACCCAACTTTCTAATCGGATAATTGCCTAAAATTTTTTTAGAATTCGTTTTTTAATGAGTTTTTTATGGTTTCAGAGCTTTTTTTGTTTTGTCCAAAGTTGCTCAAAAAACGTTACCAATTTAAAAAACACAACTACGTCTTTGAGCACAAGCCGACTTAATTTTCTGTAGAAGAGAAATAGCTAATTTAAAAGGGGAAAAATTACGTCTTGCAAAAAAGGATTTAATAATTTTCTTTTACTAAACCCTTTACATTGGTAACGTGTAGTTTCTGTGTTTGAGTTTTACATGAGGAAATAAGAAAAATGGCAATACCTATCACTTCTTCAGATGAGACAATTAAAGGATTGAGTTTTCATCAGATACAGCAACGTCATGAAAAAAATTTAAATAATTTCAATACTCTTTTTAAAAGAGGTAGTGATATCCTTTTATCAATACCACCTCTACCTCCCTTAACTTTAGATAATAGAAATATTACTTTTCCTCTGACTGGCAAGGATCTGTTGAAAAGTGTTCGAGCGTTAGATGATTTGGTGCAGGGTATATTGATTTCTAAAGTTCAAGAAGAACATCCTGATTATAATTTGCAATTGGTTGATAATGATTTTAGGTATTCAACTGCCCAGAAACTCCCTGATAAACGACTTAAAGAATTTCGCAAAGATGTAAAAGATGTCTTTGAAACATGTAGTTTTAAGTCAACTTATGATTCTTTGGGGCAAGATGCTTTTATTCAAGAGCTACAAAAAGAATTGAAAGAACTTCAAGAAAATCTAGAAAAAAATCTGAGTGATTTTGAAGGAGAAACGCACAATAGTTCTGTTAGCGATAAAGATCTTCAAACGCGTTTGAAGCAATTTAAAGAAAAAGCAGAAAAGACTTCGGATGATAAGGATTTGCAAAAACAGTTGGAAACACTCAAAGACCTATATAAACGTTTAAAACAACTTGAAGTAGTAAACAAAGACAAGACATATCTTGTAGAGACTCTCGAATGCATAAAGTATAGAAGTCAGGCTAACGCTATCCGTTTAAGACTCACTCAAACAGATTTTGTTAATCCCTCTATCTTGTCGGAAATGTCAGGGGGGCTTATTGAGATTGGAACTGCTTGTGCTTTATTGATTCATTTAGCTATAGAAGACAATGGGCAATTTTTACATGTTATAAATCCTAAAACAAACTGTTTTAAAGAAGGAATAGTAGAAAAGTTCAGAAGTGCAAATCTTCCTCAATTAGAATTCCGTCCATTGGAACCTATTGACCCTGATTCTGTAGAAAAGGCACTTGATGAAGAGATTGTTCAGCTAGCTGAAAAGGCTATGATTTCTGCAGAACAAGCGCTTGAGATTAAAAAGACTGTATCTGAATTTTTAGAGCCTTGGGCAGCATACATTCCTAATGATTTCTTTGAGAGAATTCAGAAAGTATTACAGCAGCACCCTTTACTTTCCAAATCGGATGTTAATACTTTTTATAATTTGATATTTTATGAGAAAGGGATATGTCAGTTTTGGAAAAAGGTGTTTAGGGTAGAGTGCAAACTTAGGGAGAATACCGAGAGTCCTGAGCTTAAAAATAGAGAAAGGTGTCTTAACGAAATTCGTCACTTCGGATTGGATACGGCTTTTGAAGATATTCACGTCTATTTGAAAAAAATAATAGAAAAACTTCCATCTCCTGTTTTAAATTTGGATGAACCATTCTTGAATTATGAAGCTGGATTAAAACAAAGTGAACCCTCACAAAATCTTGAGGCTATTTTCAATCGATTTAGGCATATAATCGATCATTTTATCAGATTTTCAGCAAAAAAATTCACTCTATCTCAACCTGTAGAATTCCATATAAAGTGGGTTTTAGATGGTGTTACGATTGAAGAGAAACAAACAATTGAGAAAAGTTGTGCAATCGCGAGAAGGGTTCTTTTAGAAAACTCTGATTTGCCTTATTTTTCGAAAGATCAAGATGCAGATTCCGTTCTGAAGAGATGGCAAGGGATCATTTCAAAATATTCACTAACAGACAAGGATTTAGCTACTATGTGTCTTAATCTCTTTGAAAATGGGAGCTTACAAGCTCATGAAGAAATTAAGAGCTTTGCAGCTTTTCTTGTTGTTTTATTACTTGGTAAAGAGCCGGCATTAGATAGAGCTTCGTTAGTTGGTAATTTTATTATGCTTCAAAGTGTTAAAATGGGCATACGTTCGTTTGAAGATGCCTTGAATAAAATGCCTATGATTCCGGGCGGAGCTGTGGCAGTAAAACAGTTTATTTTGCACACAACAGCTTATTCTTTAGATGCTGTTTCTTGGGTTCGACCCTCGAGAAAGATAGAAGAAAGCTATTATTTGCCCTACACAAACAGCTTACTGGGATCTGCAGAAGACTGGCTTCAAAAATACGATAATGTTGCAACAGCAGCTGTAGAATGTTGCGCTAAAATTCTTGAGAGTATACCTCTTGATGAAACAGATCCTAAGATTCTTAATTTAAAAGATATTTTAGAGAGATCATATCGAATGGTTATACCATTTGCCGACATTCCTAAAGCACTTATGGGTAATCCTGTAGATGACGAGGATTTATTAGGTAAATGGTCAATCAATTATCTATCTAGTTTTTTATCTGATGATCGATATCCAGATATTCCCGTTTGGAGTCGTGATTCTGTAGAAAAAAGATTATTTAGGACAACTAATCCTATTGATGATGACATGTTAAAGAAAGTTGATCAAGTAGACAAATATTTAGCCGAACAGGGATTTGTGTTACATGGAGTTAAGAATGATGGCAACTGCTTTTTTTCTGCTTTTTTGAAAAGTTGTAAAATGTTGGACATAAATATTCCATCAATTAACACATCGGTAGATCCAATTTCTTCTCTAAGATTAACAATTGCAGATAAACTTGATAACCAGGTCAGGTCAGAAGAGATCAAAAACCTTGGTGAATGGATAGCTGCTGATGGAGAAGGTGATTTATTAGCGCCGATAATAGGTGTTCCTATAAGAATAGTAACGGTTAGCAAAAGTGTAGTTGGTTGTGAGATTAATGACATGCTTACTTTTGCTGAAATGGGAAAACCAAAACAAGAATGGGGAAGTATTTCTCAAGGAGAGAAACCGGCAAAGTATATTTTGATTGTAGATTTAGGTGGCCATTTCATTTATGCGCACAAGTAACTTTTATAGAATATTATTTCAACTCTCAGTTTCATAACAATGAGAAAAAAAACAGTTTCTGTTTTTCAAATTCTTCTTCGAACAACATGTCCATAACCCGCTCAAAATTCTCTCCAACAAGCAACAAGAAATCATAAAGATCCCCCCACTAAGACAAAACATACGCAATATGCAAACGAAGTTTGCCTTTGCTTTTTTCCCTCAAAAAAGTACACTGAAAAGAAGCACAGATAAAAACAAGGAACCCCGTGGCCATCGGATTTGCAAGAGTTGAGTTTGTTAAAAGAACAGAAGGAAAAAACGGCTGCGGAAAGGCTGCCTACAACTCCAGATCCAAACTTCAATTCGAAGGCAATAACCATCAAGGTCCTAGACTTTACGATTTTTCTTGGAAAGAATCTCCAGCCTTTCACACTATTCTTCTTCCGGAAGGGGTGGACCCCATCTTCAAAAATCCAGAAATTCTCTGGAACACAGCCGAGCAAAAAGAAAAAAAACAAAATTCTCAGGTTGCTATCGATCTCGTCCTAGCCTTGCCCGATGACAAAATCATCACCCTTGAAGATCGCATCCACCTCACCAAAACCTTCGTCCAAAAACACTTCATCGATCAAGGACTTGGTGCTCAAATCGACATCCATTTTCCTGATAAAAAACTCCAAATCACCCAAGACAACAAAGAATCCTCCCTATCTCCAGGCATGACTGGCACCATCCTTCAAGAAACCAAAAATCTCATCACAGTTCAGTTCAACGAAGAAACTACTGCCTCATTCAATCCCAATGAATTTACAGGCTTTATAGAAAAAGAAAACAACTGGCACGCTCATGTTCTCATCACAACACGCAGATTTAAACCAGGGCGTGAGGGCCTGTCTGACCACAAAGCCCGAGACCTCATGCCTCGCATCAATAAAGGTCTCGTCATTTCTGGCTCTGACTGGGGCAAATTGTGGACAGATCACCAAAATACCTTCTTTAAGCAAAAAGGCATCGATTTATCCGTCGATACTAAAGGCATCATTTCTCAAGAACACCTAGGTCCCGTCCGTATGAGAGGAAGAGCCTTTGATCTTCTTCATGAACATCATCGCCTTAAAGAGGCCAACACTCTCCATTCTCATGATCCCCAAAACATCTTAAGCGCCCTTACAGAAAGACAAAGCTTCTTTACAGAAAAAGACCTCGAACACTTCCTTCAAAAACACATCCCTTTCTCTAATCTTGCTCCCATAAGAACAGCTTTTTGGAAACAAGACACTCTCATTCCACTCCTCGATAAAGAAACCGGCAAACCCCTAGATAAGTTTACATCTCAAAAAGTCATAGACGAAGAGAAAGCCATTCTCCGTCTCTCTGACAGACTTTACTCAGAACCAGCTCTAAAAGTTAACTCCCAAAAATCTCAGTATTTTTCTCAAACTCTTACCCCTGAACAAAAGGAAGCCTTCACCACCATCCTTCAAGGGCAAAGACTCTCTTTTCTTCAAGGCTTTGCTGGCACAGGAAAAAGCCATCTCCTCAAAGCCCTCCAAGACACCTACTTAAAAAAAGGCTACCGAGTCCGCGCCTTTGGCCCCGATGTTACAACAGCAGAAGTCCTCAAACAAAAAGGCCTCCAAAAAACAGAAACCCTTCATAGATTTCTCTTCTGTCTTAACGCTAACAAAAGACACATCCTCAACAATAAAGAGGTTTGGATCGTAGACGAAGCTGGTAAACTCGGCAATCGCCCTCTCTTGGAACTCCTTAAACAAGCCGATAAAAATAACGCCCAAGTCATTTTTTCAGGAGATACAGCTCAATTCAGTTCCATTGAAAGGGGAGGGATGTTCGACGTCTTTTGTAAAAAATACGATCCTTCAACTCTCAAACACATCCAAAGACAAAATACACAAGAAAAAAGAGACATTTCTAAAGATCTAGCGACAGGAGATTTTGGAAGGGCCCTTGATAAACTAACAGAACTTCAAGCTATCCGTTGGTCTTCGTCTCGTATAGAATCCCTAGAAACCCTCATCGATACCTGGGCCAAAGACACCCAACACACTCCTAGTTCTTCAACCCTCATCGTTGCTCACTCAAATAATGAAGTCAAAGCTCTCAATGAAATGGTCAGAACCATTCGAAGACATAGAGGGGAATTAGGAGAGAAAGAATTTGCCTGTGAGACACACCAAGGCACACTCTACCTCAGTGTAGGGGACAGACTCGAATTTAGAAAAAACGATAAAAAACTAGGCGTTACAAACGGCTTATTAGGAACTCTAGTAGAGGTTAAAGAAAACAGATTTAAAGTCTCCATCAAAGAAACCAACAACAAAACCCGTGTCATTACCTTCAACCCCCAAACCTATCACTACTACCAACTAGGCTATGCTAGCACTTACTTCCGCTCTCAAGGAAAAACCATTACTCAAGCCTATGTTCTTCACAGCTCATTCACCAACCAAAAGATGTTTTACGTTGGCCTAACACGTCACGTAGATAAGGCCCTCTATTTTGTTTCGAAAGAGGAAGTCTCTTCCCTTGCTGACCTCAAGCAGAAAGCTTCTCTTTCTTCTGATAAAGAAACAACACTCTCTTTCACAACCCCTCAAGACATCCATCTTCAAAAAGAGCAGCTCCTTAAACAAGAAAAAATTCTCTCACTAAAAAATTCCTCTTCTTTTTTAAATAAGATCAAAGGCTATGGCTTATCTATTTATCAAGACTTGCGATCTAAAGCAGGAGAGGTCTATCAACACTCTCAAGACTTACGTCCAAACAAAGAGTTTTTTAATATTCCTTCTCAAAAACCCTTATCTAAAGTTCAGGTGACTGAGATTCTTGCTAGAGAAGCTAAGCAGTCATACCAGGTTTCCGATCGTATAGAAATTGTAGAGCCTCCTAGAACTCAAGAGCCTATTGCCAAATCTCTCTCCACTTTTTTTACTCAACTACAACAGACTAAAAAATTTCTTTGGAATGAATTTTCTATAAAAGAACAAACCATTCTTCATCAATATTTCGATACAGCTGCTCTAGCTATGTCTCTAAGACAAGTTGTCAGTGTTGAAGCTGAGAGCAACTCTCAAGATATGCCTTCCACAGCTCATTTTAAAGAGTGGCAAAAAACTTGCTTACAAAGAAATGAAGCTGCCTATGCATTAGTCCAAACACTTTCTAAAGAAAAGCTCACTTCATTTTTGGGAGTTAAAACCACAAACGTTCTTCAAAATCAATCAGATAAATATGAGCAAGCTCTAGACAGATCCAACAGTCTTAAAGCCTCTGATTTCGACAAAACCCTCAAAGAAAACGTTAAACCTATTCTCTATAGACTTTTCCCTGACGGACCTTCTTGGCAAAATAAAGACACTTTCAGATTTGGGTCTAAAGGATCTCTCTCGGTCTATCATGAAGGATCCAAAGCAGGACTTTATTACGACTTTGAAAGGCAAGAAGGAGGAAGCGTCCTAAAGCTCGTCCAGCGAGAGCTTGGGTTAGGAAAATTAGAAGCACTAGCTTGGGTTAAGAATTTTATGGGAGAGCCAACTCTCATTCCTCCTAGATCATTTCAAAAAACCACTCCTTTACCACAACCAGGAAAAGAGTGGATTAGTCTTAAACCCACACTTCAGCATCCAGCTCCAAAATTTGAAGAAATCTCTGCTGGCAAGCTTCAACATTATTTTACGGAAGTTGCTCGTCATGCTTACAAAAACGAACAAGGTGAACTTTTACATTACACCCTTCGTTTACAAGACAAGAATGATCCTACTCGTAAGATTACGCCACCTTTGAGCTATGGCTATTGGAAAAATAACCCTAACCACTCTTGCTGGGAACTTAAGGGCCCCCAACTAGACAAAAGATCTCTCTACAACTTACCCCACCTTCAAGAAAACCCCCAAGCAATTGTCCTTATAGTAGAAGGGGAGAAGACAGCAGATCAAGCCATTCTTAAGTTCCCCAAAGAAGACTTCATTTGCGTCACATGGCCTTTCGGTGCAAAATCAGCCTCTTTAGCAGACTGGACCCCTTTAGCCGGAAGAAAGGTGCTTATCTGGCCCGATAATGATAAAGCAGGCTTCCAAGCAGCAGAAGACATTTGCCATGAACTCAGAAAGATCGGAGTAGAATCACTTCGGCTTGTTGATCCTATAGCTTTAAAAGAACACTTCCCTGAAAAGTGGGACCTAGCCGATCCTCTTCCTTCCCATTTAAACAAAGAGTTATTAAAAGATCTCATAACCTCATCACTTCATAAAGGTATCGATCCTGAACATGTTCTTCATAGAGTTTCTTCTTATAAATCAGATCCTTTGGGTAAAGCCAAAGTGAATGAAGTCCTCTTCCGTGTCGATGAAAGACTAAGACCGCAGCTAGAGGTGCAGTTTGGAAAACAGTATTGGAAAATCCATGATGAGATTTTAAAAGAGACATGTAAAATATTACAGACATATAGTCCTTCATCACAAAGAGGGGAGTTCACAGAGAGATTGACCTATCAGACTATGCTCTTTGAAGCCAAACATGATAAACTAGCTTCCGCCTATGAAGTTGACAGAATGAAGCAGATTATGAGAGATTTTAATGGAAACTCTTTAACCCAGTATGGAGATAAAAAGGTGGCTCAGTTCTCTTTAGATAGGGCTTTTACACAAGTTTATGAGAAAAACTCCTTTGAGCGTAATCTTATCAAAATAGACGTTCACAAAGAAGCAATCTGTCATATGGAGAGCCTGACAAAACAGCTAGAGAAACAAAACACACTTGAAGTCACTAAACAACAAATGATGCTAAACAAAAACAAAGGCTTAGACTTAAGCCGATAGGAGAAACAATGGAAAAGAAGATACGCATGCCTGAAGAAAAAAAAGAATGGGAACAGCTTTTACTAGCTGCTCAGTTTGAAGGGGAACGGTTCCTGGTTAAGGGGAAAGATGGTGTCTTAGCTGCCATTGTTCCTGTTGAGGATTTAGAAGT
Source organism: uncultured bacterium (assembly GCA_964449295.1). GTDB lineage: Bacteria > Chlamydiota > Chlamydiia > Chlamydiales > Rhabdochlamydiaceae > CANJJB01. Next base: position 12,153 of record CAYUZN010000036.1, read on the forward strand.
AATAGAAGAGCTTGAATGCTAAAGCTTAAAAATAGAGGGCTGACATCAAGACGTTTGTTACAACGACTATTACATCCTTACGATGGTCATTTGAACGAAAAGATTAAAAAATTGCAGAAGAGACCGGCATATGAGAAATTTATGGAGCGGTTTCTTCGAATTCTCCTATGGAAATATTAGATGACCGCGATAATAACATTCTCACTATTATTGAATCATGCCACATTCCCATTCAAAAACTGTCAAACACCAGAGTCCTAGAAATCTTCTCACACATCCTCAGAGATTATCTTCAAAGACATTAAAGGGAAAATTTCTGCCAAGAATGACCATAACTCAATTAGCTCATGAAAAAGAATCGACTTTGAGCAGACCTATTTAGCAAGTAATAATAATTGAAATATTTTTCCAAGATGTCCAAGCTATTTTAAGAAAGATGTTATTTCTTTTTACTTGAAATTCGGCGGTATCATAAATTTTTCTATTTTCTAGGCTTTACTCTCAGAAAAATTTGTCTATTAAAACAGACTGTTTTTTAGAAATTTTATTGAAGATAAACAGATATTTACCATATTATCACACGCGGACAAAGGAGGTTTTATGTCTTTTTCTCGTGTTATTTCTGCAATTCAGAGAGCGGCTCTCTTCCCATCTTACAATGGACATATTTTAACTAGATCCAATCTTGATACTAGGGTAGGTTGTTTTTTTCTTGTCCGCAGCCTAAAGAGAAATATGACAACAGATCCTTACATAAATCCCACTAATTCGCAACAAACTGTATGGCAACAGATACGTTCTCAATTAAGACAGACATTTCTAATAAAAGGGCCTGCTAAATTTCTTCAAGCCTGGATTATTGGGGGTCCGGTAGCAGGACTTACAGCGTATGTTGCGGCTTCTCTAATCAATCAAAAAGCACAAGAAAGAGATAATTTAATTAGGCAAGAAGCTAATCAAAGAGATGAACGGTTGTTGCTGGAAAAAGATGTGGAAATACTCGAGCAGACTATAAGAGAAGTTTTTCATGCCATCAAATCTTTGGAGACATTCCCTCGCATGAATCTGTTTTTTGATTTTGATCCTGATAAGATAAAAGCTGATATCGTAAAGCTAAAGTTAACCTTGAGTAAAGTTGTTTCTCTACGAGAAAAAAACAAAACCATCAAAAACTTACAGGACAAAATTTCTCGAGAAGAAAAAACTTTAAATGTTGCAATTGCCTCACTTGGGGCTTTATTATTACATCACAAGGGAGACTTTGACAAAGCACAGCAGGAATTAGATAAAGTTCAACCAGAATGGCAATCTCTTTTTGACGGCATATTGAAACTAGACATCGAAGAGCAAGAACAGCTCAGAGATGTTCTATCAAATGCTTACAACGTTCGTGGTATAGTCTTAAGAGCTAATATAAAAACATCCAAAAGAGATCAATGTTTTACATTAGCTGCACTATCTTTTTTAATGGGCCTAAGAGCAGTACTCCCCGCAAAACAATCAAATCTTAACCCTCTTAAAGACGATGTAGAAATTCTTGAGCTCATCAAGAAAGAGCTAGACAGTCTAGTCGTTAGTTTTGCAAAAGCTCAGATACCGGAAAAAGAAGTGTATGGTGTGCTCTTGAGTAATCTCGGCTTTTTATTAAACCAATGGAATAAAAATGAAGAGGCTCTGAGGTGTCATAAAATTGCCTATGACTTATTTCCTCACAGTTGTGCTGTCGTTAACGGACTAGCTCATGGTCTCACACAAATGGGGATCTTCAGTGAAAATAAGATCTTTAAGAATGACTGCTATGAAAAAGCGGAAGAGCTTTATGAAAGAGCTTTGAAACTCTGGCCAGGAAATCATGTCGTTATTAGTAATTATGCAGAGATGTATTTGGAACGTGCTGAGGAAACTGTGGATGTTAAGAAAAAAGAAAGTTACTATAAAAAAGCCAAAGAACTTCTAAAGCCCGTTATTGAGCAAAAAGAAGGAGAACAAAACCAAAAGATATGGATAAGATACGCTATTGCTTTATCTAACCTTGGAGAAAAAGAAACAGCTCGTGAGTGTCTGGAAAAAGGGAAAATCTGTCTTTCCTCTGATAGGAATAGTAGTGCTTACATTAATACAACCCTATTATTAAAAAAGGAACCATATCGTTTGCCACCTTTCGGAGGCAATAGAGAGTTAAGAAAAGGCTTTGAATCTCTGGGCAGTCCACCTAATTTTTCAAACGTTAAAGTTGAGTTTTCAGAAAGTAACCTACTAAAAACAAAAATTGAAACTGATCGTACAATTATCAGACCTATTCAAGTAACTGACCAAATGTTTGTTTGGGAAAGGCTTTACGGCAATAAGGATACAATGAGGCTTTACCATAATAGGATCCCTAGAGATTTGAAAACAGTCAGCGATTACGTCGAGAAATGGCATGCTCTGTTTAAAGCTGGCGTTCCTTACAGCGCTTACGTTGTTGTATCTAAAACTTATCCCTCTGAAAGAATAGGATTGATTGTGCTCGAAGCCAGTCCAGAACATGAGGCCGAACCTGGTCTAACTCAACTTTTTTATCTCTTTGAGCCGAGTTCTTGGGATAACCACTATGGTAGAGAGACTTTAGATGCTTTTATGAATTGCTTTGTGCAGAAATATCTTATCCATAATCCAAAATTTCTAGTTTTAGGACAACCTTTAAAGGTTACGGAAATGTGTGCACTCGTTGAAAACACCGCCTCTAACAGCATCATTAACAACTGTTTTCAAGCCAAATTAACCGAGACAAAAGAACGTTATGGAGACAACAGACATACCTATCAAATAGAATGGCCTTTACCAGTCTAAGAAAACATCTTGAAATTAAACAAGACAAGATTTTAGTAAGAAAACAGGAGCTCTTCTCAATTTGAAAGGTTAATGGAGGTTTATTGTTCAATAAACATGCCATAATCGGATCACGGACTAATGGCTGCAAGCAAGTCGATAAAAACAATGACTTTGATTTTTGCTATATCCATAAAACGATATTCTTAATGGTATCTAGGTTAACACATTCAGAGGTTGTCAGCAAGAATTGTAAGGAAGACCAAAACTTCTTTCACTCTATGATAACTTAAAGCTTAGGACGAGGAGCCAATAGCTTTGCAAGCTCTAGGAGATTGTTATCCAAGGCAATTTTTAAAGGGGTTTTTCCACTAGGATCATGTTGATTCAGATTAACACCCGCAGCAATCAAGCGTTTAACAATAGGTATGTTATTAGTTCTTACGGCTTCTAAAAGGCAGGTATTGCCATCTTTGTCTTTCATATGTAAAAACATGCTCCAACCTCTTTCTATAACTCCTTTTTCTATAATAACTCACCTTACGCAAAAAACGCAATTTGATCAGAACCAGCCATGATTAAACCGCTTCATAATTTGTCCTTTTGTTAGGAATATGCATTATCCTAAAACATATCGATAACTATATTCAATATCGTCTTTTTCTACTGAATCTAAAGGCCAAGCCTTGAGACTCCACGGGTGAAACCAAGGATTTACCTTTCAAAAATTATGATGACAAATCACTGCGATGCTACACCGCTTTTGATAGGACATGGAAGAATAGGAACCCGTCACGTATACGTGAAGCAAGATTTAGAATGGTTTGAACAAAAAGAGGAGTGTAAATTGAAATCTCTTATAGAAATCCGCTCTGAACGTATCATAGGGCAGAAAGTAGAAAAAGTAGTACTGTACTATGGGTCAAGTCGAGATGAAAGCCCGCAGCAATTTGCGGAATGGATCGGGGGTCACTGGAAAATTGAAAGTTTGCATTTATAGACATAAGTACGCGCAAATGTACCTTCAGTAGTTATATAGGGTTGATTTTTGCGATCTTTTTGAATAGTTAAGAAACAATGTGGGTTGAAGCGCTAGCCACCAAAATTAGCTGTTTGAGTCGTATCTCTACTACTATAAAATCTAGAAAGAACAAGAGAGTCAGGTGCTGGAACTGTTAGATCAACTTCTATTTCTGTGTAATCAC
>CAYUZN010000036.1:16178-16625 GCA_964449295.1 uncultured bacterium
ATCCTAATAATATCTGATTAAAAGAGTCTTCATTGGCAAGCGCAGTCAGAGAATAAGAAAGGCTTAAAATCAAAGTCATTAAATAGCGTATCATAGAGATTTCCTCATATTATAGAGAGATTTCGATGCTTTGAAGGATAGATGATACTCCGAAGAATCTTTTTGAAAAGAAGAAAAATTAACTGAATTAAAGCTAGGATTGCATTTTGCTTACATCTATAGCTTGATACTTTATAAGTGAAGTGTCTGTTTTAGTGGACATAAATAAATTAACAGATATATTTATTTGAGAATCAGAAGCAATCAGGATCGTTTTCATGATTGATCTGAGAAAGATATTAAAAAAAAGCTGATATAGAGGAGGATTTATGGATGGATTGAATTATATGTTTGGAGTAAGAGGAGGAAGAATTGCAAGAGCAGGGGTATGGGGTTTGTGGTTAGGCG
>CAYUZN010000037.1:0-12705 GCA_964449295.1 uncultured bacterium
AAAACCCCATGATCAGGGTTACATAAAGCTATTGTTTAGAGCTATTGAAGAGCAGTTATCTACAAATAATTTTGGCACTTTTTTGGACTTATTCACTAAATATTTTCAGACTGAAAACCTGAATACAGATTGTTTCGCATATGTGCCATCGAATAGGGATGCATATCCAGAATTATATAAGCTTGCGTTGGAAATTTTGATGAAACCATCACAATACCTTAGCAATGATGAAACCATCACAATGCCTTAGCAATTAAGGCAGAGTAAGCCTCCATTTTATAGGTGTTTTTTAGAGCAGGGAAGCTGAAGGGCTCTTCGATGAAATCATTGGGAGGAGCTAGTGCTGTATCGACAACGCGGTGCCATCTTTTATGGGATGGGGGATCGGGTAATTGAATGGTAGGTCTTGAGCCTTCAGCATTAAAGGCGATGTAGAGGTGATTTTGTTGAGCAAAGTCTTTGAGAGTATAGGCTACAAATTTGCTGGTGGAAGCCCAGTCAGGTTGAAAAGGGGTATGTCCGTGCCAGTCGACATCATCTTTTTGAAGGAATTCACAGCGTTGTAATAACGGCTCTGTTTTTCTAAAGAAAATCATCTTAGTGTAAAAGCGGTGAAAATCGGGTGCTTTTGCAAGAAGATTCCACTGAAACCAATTGAGTTCATCATCGTGACTCCAAGCATTGTTATTGCCATAGCGTGTATGACCATACTCATCGCCCATACAAATCATAGGGATCCCTAAAGATACCATAAGAGCTGTGTGCAAGTTGCGCATTTGTCTTGCGCGTAGTTGAAGAATTTTAGTGTTGGTGGTTTCTCCTTCCTGTCCACAATTCCAGCTGGCATTGTCATTTGTGCCATCTCTATTGTTTTCTCCATTATTTTCGTTGTGTTTGTCGTTATAAGAGACGAGATCTTTAAGGGTAAAGCCATCGTGAGCGATCACAAAATTAACGCTGTGGCACGGAGTGCCGTAAAATCCGTAGAGATTTTGTGAACCGGAAAGAGCTTCAGAAAAATCACCCGCTTGTCCATCGGAGCCTTTGATAAATTTGCGGATAGTATCTCTGTATTTACCATTCCACTCAAGCCATCTACCAAAAGAGGGAAAACTGCCAACTTGATAGAGTCCAGCTGCATCCCAAGCTTCTGCAATCAATTTGCAATTAGCAAGAAGAGGGTCTTTGCTAATAGCTTCGATGATAGGAGGCTTAGGTAGGGGAGCGCCTGAGGTATCACGTGTTAAGATAGAGGCAAGATCGAAGCGGAATCCATCGACATGCATCTCAGAGGCCCAATAACGAAGAGAATCGAGAATAAATTCAGAGACGACAGTGTTGTTGCAGTTGAGTGTATTCCCACAACCAGAAAAATTATAATACTCTCCTTTAGGGCCTAAAATATAGTAGGTTTGGTCATCAATGCCACGAAATGAAGAGGTTTTTCCTTGCTCACTACCTTCAGCTGTATGATTATAGACAACATCGAGAATGACTTCGATTTTGTTTTTATGCAGCTCCTTCACAAGTGTTTTAAATTCTGTCACAGGATCAGACGTTGCGCAAAATCTTTTCATAACGGAGAAGAAATTGAGAGTGGAATAACCCCAAAAATTATAGAGTGTTTTTCCTGTTTTTGGATCTTTAAGAGGGTTATCACATTCATCGAATTCAAAAATGGGCAGTAGTTCAACAGCGTTAATGCCAAGTTCCTTGAGATAGGGTATTTTTTCAATCAATCCTAAAAATGAGCCAGGATGTGCGACATGTGAAGAAGGATGTTGTGTAAAGGCTCTGACGTGCATTTCGTAAATAATCAGATTTTTTAAAGGAAAAAGGGGTTGAACATCATTTTCCCAATCAAAAGAAGGAGAGGGATTCCATCTGCCTAAAATAGGATGTGAGTTAAAAAAAGCAGAGTGCCAAGTCGATGAGGAATTGAGCTCTTTGGCATAAGGATCTAAAAGAACTTGCGTTTTAGAAGATTTTTTTTGAAATACTTTAAAGCCCCAATCGAAAGTCGTAGGGAGTTTTTCAACTGACATATGCCAAATAAATCCTGTACGGTTTATTTTTGGATTGAAAGGGATTTCAGCGAAAGGAGTTTGAGAGCCGGGAGTGAAAAGGCAAAGAGTAAGGCCTTCTGCTTTTTGAGAAAAAAGCGCAAAGTTGATGGCGCCATCTATTTTTGAGGCACCAAGAGGGTTGGGTAAGCCTCGATTTGTCACATATGATTGTGGTGTTTGCATGTCCCATGAATAACAATTCTATTTTTGAATTGTCAATTGAAAGATCGTTTTTGCTTGCAATTTTTATATAAGATTGAGAGAATGCCCTCTTATGCTATAAGGAGGACTTTATGTCGCTGGAGAATGCCAAGGCCAATCTTAAGGAATTTGGAAAAGAATTAAACCTTGAGAAATTGGAACTTGATGAAAATCACACCTGTATTTTGGGAATTGATAATACTTTTTCACTTCACATCACTTATGAACCCAATTCAGACAGACTTTATTTATACTCACCTCTTCTCGACGGTCTTCCAAAAGACACAGCTATTCGCTTAAAACTCTATGAATCTCTCCTTGAAGGATCGATGTTAGGTGGGCAAATGGCAGGCGGTGGTGTGGGTGTTGCTGTCAATGAAGAATTGATTTTGATGCACTGTGTTTTAGAAATGGGCATTGGTGCTGATGCTTCCTCTCTTCGTCGTTTTGCTCCGATCTTTGTTGAGGCTGTTGAAAGATGGCGCAAAAAAGTGAAAGACATCATGGAAGGAAGAGAGCCTGAAGAAGATCCTAAGACACCAGGTCCTGGAAGAATTTCAGCTCAGCCTTCGTCTGGAGGACATAAACCAGGTCAACCTTTTCTCAAGATCTAAGTATTTATCTTGAAGTCAGGAGCCCCCGTCCTTAAGGCCTGGGTTTCATCTTATGAGAGATCTCTCTTAATAGTTGAGAGATCTCTTTATTCTGCTGATTTATTTTTTCCTGAATGAGTTTAACACTTGTCATGATCGTTGAATGATCGCGTGAAAAGATAGCGCCAATTTTCTTAAAAGGCATTTTGAGATGTAACCTGCATAAATAGATCGCTAGTTGTCTTGGAAGAACGCACTCTTGTTTTTGAGATTTCCCTAAAATATCTTGCGATGTTGTGCCACACACATCACAGACAGAGGATATAATTCTTTCAGGTGTCAGCTTAACTCGTTTTTCTTCTAGCAGAAGTTTTTCAAGAATAACAGCAGCTTTTACTGGTGTGAGTGTTTGTGGCTCTTCATGACTTAGATGAGAGGATAAGATAAGAGCATCAACAGCTTGTATGAGTGATGACGAAGAGTGTCCAAAATTTGTCAGTAAATAAGTGATAGTGTCATCTTGAAGAGGAAAAGAGAGATGTGCAAGGCGCTTTAACAGAAGCTCTTTATACTCGGAAGGCTTGAGTTGAGCAAGAGAGAGAACAATGCCCCACTCAAACCTGCTTGTGAGCCTTGGTTCGATATTTGGGGAAGTTCTTGGAAGTTGTCTGGCTGCAAAAATCATCTGCTTGCCAGCTGTATGTAGAGCATTGAACATATGAAAAAATTCTTCTTGCGTAGCATTTCTTCCTCCTATCGTGTCGATATCGTCTACTAGTAAATAGTCGTGATTGCGATAAAGGGAGCGAAAAGTGTGCGTGGCTCCATTGCGAATGGCTGCAATTAAATGATCGGTAAATGTCTCTGCCCTAACATAAAAACAAGAAAAACCTTTCGCTATTAGATAGTGGGCTGCTGCCATGAGGAGATGTGTTTTTCCAGAGCCTGAAGGACCTGTTAAAAAAACAGGGTTAAAGGCCTCCTTTTTATCTAGAATATTTTGAAATAATTTTAGGACTAGCTGATTAGACTCACCTGGAACAAAGAGCTCAAACGTAGCATGAGGATCTAAGCTATCTGACACAAGATTGAGAAGAGGCACCCAAGCTTTTTTCTGTTTTTTAGGAGCAGATAAAGCCTCTGTGAGGGCTAGATGGATTTTAATCTGCGCATTGTTGTTATTGACAAAGTGCTTGCAAGCTTTAGAGCGGATGTGCTCTTCAAACCAATGAATAGCAAAGGGATTTTCTGTTTCTAAATAGAGATTTCTAGCATCAAAGTGAGCCACCTTTAATGGTTTTAACCATTTTGAAATGGCTTCACTTCCAAGTTCACTCTCTTGAGCTTGAACAAACTCTTCCCATAGGTTCATGCGGGTTTTTTCTTTGTCATCCACCATTGTTGGAGCATTCCAAAAAGCATAGAAAAGAGCCAGTAAATATTTAAGCCTGATGGAAAATGGTAAAATAAAACGGCAAAGACAAGAGTCATCATATTGCCCATGACACGTTGTTGCCTTTGCTGGTCTGACCAATCTTTCGGGTTTTTAGGAAGACTGGCTGTCATCTGCTGTTGGAAATACATGATGACACCTAGAAGAATCGGTAGCAAATGGAAAGAAGTTCCAAAAAACCAAATAGGATAACCCCAACTGAAAACAATATCTGGGGCTGTTAAGTTGTCGATCCATCCTGGAATGAAGCTAACGCCTCTTAACTCAAACGTCGATTTTAAAAGATCAAACATCCCAATCAAGAAAGGCATTTGAATTAAAAGAGGGAAGCAGCCGCCTAGGGGGTTAACGCCATGTTGTTTGTAGAGACTCATCGTCTCCATTTGAGCGCGTTTGGGGTCTTTCTTATACTTTTCTTGAATTTGTGCGACTTTAGGTGCCATTTTTTGCATCTTACTTGTCGATTTAATCGACCAGGCATTCAGCGGATACATCATAAGGCGGAGCGCTGCTGTTAGTAAAATAATAGAAAATCCCCATGACCTTGTGACAAAGTGGAAAATTTCCATGAGGAAAAAGAGAAATTTAGCAAAAGGCTCTGAAATAAAAGAGAACCAGCCGTGAAAGCTGATGCAAGCGACATAGTTAGGGTTGTAACGGGCTGCAGGGTCTGAATAAGTCTTATCGACTTGTTTGAGAATATCACTGGCAAAAGGTCCGGCATAGATCCTGAACTTCATTGTTTGAGGTGCTTGAGAAAGAGGCAATTTCATTAAATAACCAGGATACTTATCGAGAGGGTAGAGATTATACCTAGTGTCAATGACACCAAGACGCGTGGGAGCCTCTTGTCCTGGAATTTGAGAGACGGAAATGCCAGCGCCAGCCTCTGTCAAAGGATCAAGAATAACGCCTAAAAATCCATTTGAGTTACAGATCCAGTCAGGGTGAATACCTTCAACTGATGTGCTAGTCTTAGGAAGAGAGATTTGTTCGACAGAAGCTTTTTTATTTCTTGTCTCTCGGTACTTTAAAGAAGGATTAGAGCTGTTAGAGATGATTTCAACCTCTGGAATACCTGTTGTCAGCCACAGGCCACTTGTATCTCCATCGAGTGTTAGTGTCATTTCAACGCAATAAGGAGCTTTTTGCATATCTTGAGGGAAAGAAAATGTCTTAGTCACCCTACATTTGCCAACAGTCCCTTCAAACTCAATCAAATCTTTCTCAAGCCGTTTGAGGCTAAAGGTCTTTGAAGAGGCATCGGTATCATTAGATGTGATGGCAAGGCCATATAAATCGGGTGAAATGCCCCGACGCAATAGAGGATAATAGCCACCTAGTTGGGGAGTTCCCGTCTGATTGCCTGCCATTTGATAAGCTGAAAGAGGAAAGAGATCATCTTGAGGGTAGTATTTTTTTAAGATCCGGTCAGTGCGAATAGGCTTGATAGGACTTTTTCTCTCTTTGTTTTCTAAAATAAGATTGACTTCAGAAAGAGATCCACCCAAATTTGAAAAGACAAGTTGCGCATACTCATTTTCAATCACATAGAGGGTTTCATTTTTCTTAGCAGTAACTTTGGGAGTTTGAGGGGTAGCAACTGCTTGAGACTGAGACAAGGGGGTAGCGGGAGGCTGTTCTACCGGTGGAAAGAGAAAATTATTGATGAGAAACAAACATGCCGTTAGAACCAGCACAAAAATAATAGCCTTTTTATCCATGAAGCAAACCCTTATATAAAAATATCAAGAGATTATACTACCAAGGTGGTTGATAAAAGAGAATAAGATCATTTTTTAAAATGCAATATGTTGATTGTTAATAACTTGCACAATATTACATATATCTTTACAAATACTTAATAATATACTATAATTAAATTAATAATAGTTAATTTTTATTATAAAATAAGGAGATAAAAATGAATAACGTAACTAACTCTTTTATTACAGCAATGAAAGAAGCAAAACAAGCCAATCCGGGTTATTATCCTACTATTACTAAAGAAAAAACGAGTCTTATTGGAAAAATTCGTGCATTTGTCCAAAGCATTTTTCAAGCTTTCACTTCTGCTAAGAATTCTCAAATGAAAGCTGCTCAGTATCAGCGTCTTCCTATAATGTCATTTGATACAGTCGCTCAAAAAATGACAGAGCAAGAAAAAATAGAGACGGCAGCTGCTTTTGGGGCTATAGCTAAACTAGTGAAAGTTACAAATTCATTTGATGCTGTTTTTGTAAAGACGCCTGCTAAAACTAAAGGTCAAAAAACAATGTCATTTAATACAGTGACTCAAACTATGACAGAGAAAGAGAAGAGAGAGACAGCAGCCGCTTTCGGAGCAGTCCCAAAGAAGGAAGCGCCTACATACAAAGGTTTCTAAGAATATAAGTCCTTCGGTCTTATAACCTACCCAAAAGACCCTTGTCTATAAATCATGTTTATGTATAATATTGAGTTATAGAAAAGGGGTCTATCGCTCATGTCCTGGAACTGGCAACTATCTGGTTGGCCTAATTTTACCTATAACTTTCCTGAAATACTCCAAAAAGAGAGACAATTTCTTTTAGAGGCTGGCTCCGCATGCGCCTTTCTAAAAACTCTCAATGAAAATGACCATAAGCAACTTGTGGTGGAAATTCTTAGTCTGGAAGGCTTGGAAAGCTCTAGGATTGAAGGGGAAATCCTCGATAGAGAGAGTTTGCAATCATCGATCAAAAAGCATTTTGGACTGCAGTCTAATCAAAAAGAGCAGGCAGGGAAAGAAAAGCAAATAGCAGAGCTCCTCTGCCATGTGTATGAATCTTTTGATCAACCATTGACTCATGAAATGCTATATAATTGGCATGCGATACTTTTTAAAAACCAAACGCATATTGAAGATTGTGGTAGATATCGCACACATAGTGAACCTATGCAGATTGTTTCGTCTCGCTATGGTTTGGATAAGGTCTTTTTTGAAGCCCCTCCCTCAGCACAGGTGTTTGAGGAAATGGCAACCTTCATTGACTGGTTTAATTCTTCCCGTTCTTCTGACTCTATTTTAGCAAGAGCTGCGATCGCTCATCTCTATTTTGAAAATATACATCCCTTTGAGGACGGTAATGGAAGACTTGGTCGTATCTTAGTTGAAAAAATTCTGTCACAAGGTGTTGAAAGACCAGTATTAATGGCAACTTCTAAAATATTAGAAAAACGGAAAAAAGAGTACTATGCAGCTCTTGAAAAATGTAACCACACACTAGAAGTTGGTCATTGGGTGCAATTTTTTATTGAGGTCATTTTACAAGCACAAAAACAATCGATGGATTTTCTTTATTTTCTAATTGAAAAATCAAAGATGTTGAGATTGCTTACTAACAAGCTAAATGCACGTCAGGAAAAAGTCTTATTGAAACTATTTGCAGAGGGATTAGAAGGTTTCAAAGGAGGCTTAACGGCTGAAAAATATATTGCTATGACAAAAACTTCTAAAGCAACGGCAACAAGAGATTTGGCTGATTTAGTTGAGAAAGGCGCTTTAATCAGAACAGGAGAGCTTCGTCACACTCGTTATCACCTCTATCTAAAAGAAGATAAGAAGCTCTGAAAGAGGCTAGTTGATCTAAGTCCCTCTAGCCACTCATCATCTAAGACTTCGTCGATAGGAGGAAGGCTTTTGCAGGCGTGAGATTTTTCAATGAAATGCATCGATTTCTCATACTGCTCAAGAAGAGAGTAAAGGCAGCCCAGGTGGTAATAGGCTTGTTCATTGCCTAATTTGGCAGCTGCTGTGATCTTATGTTCAGCATCTTGGTAAAAGAGAGCAATCTCTTGAGGGTCATGCAGGTTCTGAGCAATATTGATGAGTGTCACACCCCAATCTAAGACAATCTGATCGTTATCCTCTTCATATTTGCTGGCTAAGCGAAAATGGTGTAGAGCTTTATAAAAATATTCCAGTTCGCTCTCTACTTCTCCTAAATGGGAAAACGCAAGAGCTAGTTTATGATGAATTTTTGGAAAATCGGGATCTACCATGAGAACATGAGAGAGAAGTTCGATAGCTTTGATATAGAAGTACTCATCGTCATAAAAATCACCTAGCAGATCTAAGCAAGCAGCATAATGAAAAAGCCATTCAGGGTGGATGTAGATCACATTTTTTTGATGATTGATCGCTTGTTCAAAGCGGGAAATAGCCTCTTCTAAAATGGTTTTATTATCTTTCATTTCACCTAATTTTAAGAGAGCTAAAGCATAATCAAAGATATAAAAGCTCTGAGGAGACAGATCGATGGCTTTCACATAAAATCTACAAGCTTTTTCATAAGAATTGATATCGGATTGTATCTCTCCGATCACAGCATAGGTTTTTGCCATCGCATGCCAGTTAGCATGGGAAGTTCTATCAATTGATAAGCCTTCTTGAAACTGTTCAATAGCTTGGAAGTAATAATCGATATCCCCGAAATATCTGCCAAAAGAGTTTAAGCACATGCCATAGGAAAAACAGAGATCTGGATTTTCCTCGTTTGCAAGATCAAGAGCTTCTGTCATTTTGTTTTGTGCTTCATAGATGAAATCTAGCCGCTCAGAGAGTTCACCGATAAGTGCTAAGGTCTCTGCCCAAATGGCAATTAAAAGAGGTTGATTGGGGTTGCTGGCAAACGAGCGTCTACATTTTTCAAGACAGCTATTAAGGCGGTTAAGATTCTTTGTAATTTTGCCCGAATCAAGCAGCAATAAAGCCCAGCTTTGCCACAAAGAATCGTCATGCGCTATCAAAGTAGAGGCGGATATAAAACATTCATTGGCTTGATTGAAATGGTCTTCTTCATGTGTTTGATAATAGAGTTTTTGCAGGGCAGAGGCCAAGTTTTTCCAACCATCAAACACACCAATTGATAGAGAAATAGCGTGTTTAAAATAGTCAATGGCTTTGATGTGCAAGCGGATATCACGGGTGAGTTCTGCCATCGATAAAGATGTGAGGCCAAAGTCATTCCAAAACTCAGCTGGTAGAGTCTCTTGATGCTCATAACTTTTTTGAAAATGATCTAACGCGGTTTGAAAATCGATGGCTTCGCCTGAGTTTTTCGCAATTCTTGTATAGATAGTCCCATAATCCCAGAACAATTCTGCCAAGATATCGGAACTTTTTCCCTCACTGAGTGCGATGGCTTTTTTTAATTTTTCAGCAGCTTCTAGAAAATAGTGGTATTCATGAAAGGTCATACCAAGAAGAACCAGGGTATTTCCCCAAGCATGCCAGGCTTCAAAATGGTTAGGAGCTAATAGTGTGACCATTTTAAATTTCTTGCTTGCCCAAAGCAGCGTTTTTTCTCTTCCTTCTTCAGATCCATATTCAAAAAGAGCAAGACCCTGGCGGTAGAGAATATTTGGGTTAGAAGGTGACAGTTCAAGAGCTTTGTCAAAGAATTCAAGACCGCTGATGTCCCCCTTTAAGAGAGAGAGTTCCCCTTGCTCCAAAAAATAAGAAATTAAAGCCTCTTGTTCATTGGAAGAAATAGGAGATAAAGGTGTTTGCCTATTTGCAACAAGAAAATTGGATTGCTCCATATTTATCTCTCTTTCGTTTAGGAGGGGATTATAGGAAAGGGGTTGTTTTTGTACAACCTATCATCCTTTTTTAGATGTTAGAAAGAGATCGTTTAATTCTTGATAATGAACGCCTTAGCAACTTTTTAATTAAATTTTTTAGTTGATTTCATATGAGATTATATCTTATGATGGTCTTATGAGAGTTAAAATTCGGTTGAGAGATACAGATGCAACCGGGGTGATCTATTTCACCGAGTTGATGCGTCTAGCACTAGAGGTTTTAGAAGAGCAGTTTTCCTTAAAAAAGATGCTTGAGCAAGAAAAGTTTCTTTTGCCAATTGTCCATGCAGAGGCTGACTACTTTTCCCCTGTAACAGTCGGAGATGATATTGACATTAAGCCGTCTGTAAAGAAGATTGGGACGACTTCTGTGACATTGCACTACCAGTTTTGGAAGGAGCAAGAGAAAGTAGGGGAGGTCACCATTGTGCATGTAGCGGTTTCTACATTAAATAAGAGTGCCATATCTATCCCTCAATCTGTATTAGATGTCTTAAAAACTCTTTGAGTTCCCCTCTACTTGGCTTGAGAGTATCCCTCTTGGGAAGAGGAAATGCCCGAATGGGGATTTTGTACTTAGGCAGGATTTTGATGAGATGCTCTTGAATCACAGAAAGCTCATAGTAAGGTCTTAAAAACACGGCAGGACGCTCTCCAAAGATTTGATCAGATAGAGGCACAACAATCGCCTCTTCCACTTTCAGTGCTTTTTTTAAGGCATTTTCAATTTCTTCGGGCTGGATATTTTCTCCTCCCGAGATGAATAAATTATCTTTTCGTCCTATGATTTCTAAGTGATTGTTTTCATTCCACTTCCCTAGATCTTTTGTCGCAAACCACCCCTCTTCATCTAAAGGAAGCGATAGACCATTGGTTTTATGAAAATATCCCTGAAAGAGTGTTTTTCCTCTGACAAAAATTTCTCCACCTGTCTTAAGTTTTAACTCTCGGTAAGGTAGCACCTGTCCGCAGGTAGCAATTTGAGAGCTCATCTCTGTCATTCCATAGGTAGGATAGATTTTCCAGGGGGCATCGTAAGAACCTTGCAAAGGCGCTCCTCCAAGCAAGATCCCTTTGAGACGAGGAAGATGGGGGTTTTCCTTTTGAAGTCTGAGAAGTTGTGTAGGGACAAAAGAGACGTAAGACGAAGAAGTTAGATGGCTTTCTAAAGAGATAGCGCATCTAGCTAGATAACAGCGCATTAAGATAGCAACCCCTCCTACATGGTGAAGAGGAAGTGAAAGATGCCAGATATCATCGGGAATAAGGTTGATGATTGTTTGAGCGCCTTTTGCACTGTAGATGTAATTGCCTAAAGAGTGGCAGGCAATTTTTGGAGTTCCTGTCGATCCTGAAGTAAAAATAAGAGTCACTAGTTGGTCCTCAGCTAATTTCCAGGGTTTTGCCTTTTTAGGATTAGGCATGTGAGGGGTAACAAAATAGGCGCCTAGTTCATCTAAAGCGTTTGTCAAAGAGGGGAGGCGGGGGCTTAAAGGGCAGGCAACTTTTTTTAATTTCCATAAGGCAAAAAAGAGGCAAATGACCTCAGGAGTTGAGTGCGCTAAGAACGCAATTCTTTGACTAGGCAGGGAAGAGAGGCTCTCACACATCCCTTCGACATAGGCCTCGAATTTTTCATGGCTCCAGGAGTCTCTATCTGTCACAAGCATAAGATGTTATATATCCTTTATTTCTAGTTATTTGTAAACAATTAATAATCAAAGCATTTTGATATTAAATAAAAAATTTGAATTTAATAATTATAATTGTTATAATCAATATTTTAATAACATAACAAAGTATAATAATATGGATAATAATATTAATTGCATTCGTTTTGATAGTTCTAATGCTATTACACCTAATGCTCCAAAAAACACCTCAAGACTATGGGGATGGGTATTTCGAATCATAGGTAGCAAACCTCCAGAGACTATTCCGTTAGAAGAACGATCGATCAGCCAAGTGGATGATTCTTTCAAGAGGGTAACGACTAAAGATTTGCAAAAAGCTCAATCCCTCAGTGACTATCATCAAAAATTGGTAGTTTGTTTTTCAAGAAAACCTGTTGAAGCAGTCACACAACAATCTGAAGAAGATTTTCTAGCTGGGATCAGTGGAAAAAAAGACTTAAAAGCCCAAAAAGAGCAAATAGTTAAAGATCTAGGGCGCTCTCTACCTATTTATTTAGAGGGGAAAGACCTACGAGAGATAGCAAAAAATGCAAATGGCGGCTATGATGTGTCTCAGCTAGATAACATTTTTTCAGGAGAAAAAGAGAAGCTTGCGTCTCTTTTAAATCAAAGAATTTTAGTAAGCAATTATGGAAAAGCTTGTCTAGATTTTAATCATGATTCTCTTAATATCACTGTTATGCAATTGGGAGATGGTGAATTAGAGCAAGTTGCAGCTAGATTATATTCTAGTGAAAAAGCGCAAAAAGATTTTATTGATCACTCTTCTCACGTGCATGCCTCATTTGATGAAAATAGAAAAGTCTTATTTAATTCCAAACAAGTTGTCGAAGTTTCTAATTATGGAACTGAAAAGAGAACCTTTGCTTATTTCTTTATTCATACTCATTATGAAAAAGGGGAACTGACGACAACTTATGAAAAAATATATATTCCTCCTAAGCCGCTCAATGAAGCTGAGACAGAAGATGAGTATCGTGAGGCTTTAAAGATTTTATTAGAGCAACCACTCATCCTAGAAAAAATAAGAGATGAAAACGCTTTTCTAAATGAAATCAACCAAACTCAAACATTTGAGGTTCACAAAGCAC
>CAYUZN010000037.1:12715-16463 GCA_964449295.1 uncultured bacterium
GTAAATGATTTCCCTATCTATTTAGAGGGAAAATTATTAAGCGATCTAATAAAAACAAACTCTTTGGACACTATTTTAGAAGGAAACAAAGCTAAAGCAGCTGGATTACTACACAGGGCAGCTTTTTTTTCTTATGAATCACTCTGTGATATTTTTACAAATCCTGAGCTGAATATTCATGTGCAACCAAAAATAGATTCAGACTCTTGCCGCCTAGATGTCTCTTTCGATCAAAAGGGAAATATTATATTTAACTCTCAACAATTAGTAGAAGTCGGTAATTTTGGAGAGCAAAAGACATCTTATTTGAGTGTTCATACAAAGTATGAGAATGAACACCAAACCATCACTGTAGAGAAGGTGGTTTAAATGACTCCTGTAGATAATAAAACAGAGAACACCTCTTCTCATGAAATGCCTGCTGCTCCTACTAAATTATTACAAATAGCGGACGCTACAACGGCTGTTGCTTCTTTTGTGTGGAGAAAATTTCAAGATATCTCTGCTAAGTGGTCTGACAGTGGGAAATCTGCTGCGCCCGCAGTAGACGTGAGTACCAGTAGAACAGACGAGGGCTATGTTCTTCTTGAGTTTGGAAAGCTAAAAGATGCCCAAACAGAAGAGGCGTATGCTCGTCTTCTCAATGCCTATCTAGGAGAATCTAAGGAAATAGTCAAGCCCATATTTCAGGAAGATTTTTTAAAAGAAGCCCATGGTAAAACTAGTCTATCCGAGCACAAAAAAACGATTATTAAAGATTTAAACCGTAAGTTGCCTGTTTTTTTCGAAGGAAAGGATATTCGATTGCAAGGTATAAAAGAAGAGAGCGATATCGATAAAATTTTAACTGGAGAAAAAGCTCAATTTGCCAGTTTATTGCATCAAGGGGTTTTTCTTGGTAATTTTGTAGATTGTGCTGGGGATTTTTTCAATGATCTAGGAATTTGCTTAATGCAAGTGACTCCAGATGAATTAAAACAATTAGTGGAGAAGATGTATACTACCTCTCAAGAAAGAGATCATTTTTTAGAAGAGTCTTTCAAATTAAGTGTTGATTTGGATAAGAATCACCAGATTGTCTTAAATTCTAAACAGATTGTTAAAGTAGCCTCTACTGAAAAGGTATTTGCGTATCTCATAATTCATACACACTATGAACAAGAACGGCTTGTTCGTAATTTAATCAAATTAAACTTCTAAAAATTTCTTGTGAGGTATAAATTATACCCACATTATGGAACCAAGTGGTAGCACTTATTCTCAAATAGATCATTCGTGGCAGTTCTTTCCTTTCAGAATCATAGCCAATGCTGCTGGCTCTTTAACACAAAGAATCATAAATCTATTCTGGTCTGGAGTTCCTCATCAGACACAGGAAGGTTTGCAACAAAAACCCTCTGTGCATGACTATCTTGTACAGCTCAGATTGTTTTTTTCTCAAGGAGATAGTGAGAAGATAATAGAGCAACAGGCTGAGCAAAATTTTGTAGGTGAGGTGACAGATCTTCCAGCACTCTTAAGGCAAATTCTTATCGATTTAGAGCGCTCTTTTCCTATTTATTTGGAAGAAAAAGATTTAAGAGAGGAAGCAAAAACGGCTGATAAATTACAGGAGATTTTTTCAGGCAAGAACGAGCCTCTTGCTCGTTTTCTGAATCACCGATTTTTATCAGACAATATGATTTTTGCTATAAGCGATTTATGCCCTAAGTGCTTTTCTGATATTTATGTTGTTCAGGTTGAAAAAGAAGAGCTAAAACAAGTGGTAGCAAGAGTGTGTTCTGATGAAGAAGAAATGAAGCAGCTGATAGAGGGAGCTGAATATGTTCGTGCTTCATTTGGTGTTCAAGATAGTGTTGTGTATAAGTCTCGCCAAGTTATTAAGATTTTCTGTGAGCAAATGCCAACTGAGGCTTTGGCTTATTTATTTATGGATACTTATTATGAAAACAAGACATTTACAAGAGTTTATGAGAAACTATTTATCCCGCCTCAACCTCTTGATGAAGTAGAGACAGAAGAAGACTATGTTAACAATCTAAACAGTTTGTTGTTAAAACCGATTATCTTAGAATCCAAAAGAGATGAAGAGAGTTTTTTAGCAGAAGTTAATGGAAAACCCCCTTTATCATTTGATGAGCATATAAAAAAGATTCAAAAAGAATTAGAGTTAAATGAGATCTCTATATATTTGAATGGAAGAGCGTTATCTGATTTGATAAGAGAAAAACCGCTTAAAGATCTCTTAAAAGAAGAAAAGATTGCGCCACTATTGCATCGAGCAGCTCTTTTTTCTTATGCGCAAATTTGTAAGATATTTACAAATCCTACTCTCGATATTCATATGCAACCACATATTAATCAGCAAAATTGCCAAATACATGTGCGTCTTGATTCAGAAGGAACTATTACATTTAGTGCTTATCAGGTAGTAAAAATTGGTTTTTTTGGTCAGAAAAAAATATCTGATTTAAAAATATGCACACGCTATGAAAAAGGGCAGCTAAGAGTCGTTGTAGAAAAAGGATAGCTTCCGATTTTTGTAAGTAGGGACATCTTGGGAGCAGTAGACTTGATATGCACATGACCGCTCGAAAAAGAGAGGGGTGTTTCTAAGAGATCTTCTTTCAGTAAATGATAAGTCCCTATACCTAGTGGGTGGCTAGGTAAAGATAAGTGATGTGCTAACCTAGCAATTGAGGCAAGCCCAAGGCCACTTTCAAAAGAGCTTCCTAAAATGATGTTACTTGAGTAACTGGGAATCCCTTTCACAGTAGGTTTCCAAATTTCTAGTTTTTCAGAAGAGGGACAAGGGATTTCATCATACGCAACTCTAAAAGGTGAGATATCGGCTGCAGGGTCTTCAATATAATCAAAATCATTTGGATCGAAATGGCTACAAAACTCCAAGAGTTGTTGTTCAGGCCATTTTTGGTTGACATCGAGTCTTAAGAAAAATCTCTCTTTGAGCTTTTGTGTGATAAAAATAGCGTCTTGCAAAGAGAGATCACCAATCTTGAGTTTAGCAGAAGAAAAACCTTTGGGGGCGTTTTCTAATTGCTCTAAGATCTGTGGAATGCTTCCCATAAAAAAAAGAGAGGCAGGCCAAGACAAAGCATGTGACAAAGAGGCGCTCATAAGTCCAAAAGCCACAGAATTGAAAAAAGGACCTGTAAAACCGTGTTCTAAAGAGAGTAATTGAGAGAGTGCGTCATCAAGAGACTCAACACTTCTTCCAGGTAGAGGAGCGATTTCTCCCCAACCACTCTGTTTCCCGTCTTTAAGCTGTATGACCAGCCCTTCTCTTTGAGAATTCCAATAGCGGTAAATGGTTAGTAGACCCATAGAGATATGATCACAAGCACAGTGTATAGGCAGAGTAAAGCAGCTGTCTTGGCAAGCAGCTCGTTCAATGCTTGCGCAGAGTCTTGTTTCCAGATTGTTCTAATAAGAGGGAGCGCTGCAGCTAGCGTGAGCAAGGGGAGCCAATTGCCCGAGATGGCAAGAGCTGCTGGTGCCAGAAGAAGTGAGAGTGTATACTCCCATTTTCCAAAGGTTTTTCCAAAGCGTACTACAAGGGTTTTTTTACTAGCTGCTCTATCTTCTTCGCTATCTCTCACATTATTGACAGTTAAAATAGCATTTGAAATGAGACCACATCCGATGCCTGCATAGATCACATCAGAAGAGAGAGTGCCCGTTTGTAGAAAATAAGTGCCGCCTGTTGCCATAGGGCCAAAAAAGAGCA
>CAYUZN010000038.1:0-15990 GCA_964449295.1 uncultured bacterium
ATATGTTCAAAAAAGAGGCAGTGAAGTTCTCCTCATTTTGGACAACACTAATTGCCCTTGATGATGCGATCAGGCAGGAGCTGACTCACTATCCCAACGGACCTCTTCTTGAAACATTGCGAGTTTTAGATGGAGGGAAGGAAGGGGAGGGATTTGATCCTATTTTGCAAAATAATGCGCCTTATCAGTTATTTTCGATTTCGTCAGAGATGATTCATACGACATTTATTCATCTTCCCTCTCCCACGCATCAAGAATTGATTGATAAAGCTTTTGTTGATCCTGAATTTACAGGGTATTTACATCATTTAGATGGGAAAAGACATCTTCTGATTAACTTGCAAGATCTTACGTCTTGGAAAGAGTATCCTAGATTCCTTGAATTAGAAGAGCTTTCTAAAGAGACAAAATTTGAAAAAAGCCTGCAACTCATAAGTTTTCCTAAAGATACCGATTTCTACTATCAACAAAATGACTATGAAAAAATTTCTCAGGTGGCTATTTTTAAAGACTTATTAAAACAACAAATCACCTCAGGGAGACAATGTGGTTTTTATTTCCCTAAAGAAGGCAAGCTGCAAGAAGCGCTCTTTCCTTTTATCGATTTTATCCATGAGTATTTCTATGGCAAACAAGAGATATTAACAAAAAAAGAGCGGCAAGATTTTATTGAAATCTTTTATTTCTTCTCCTTTCTACTCATTATAGAAAAAGCAGCTCCTGATACCGTGAGTTTTACCTGCAAAGATGGAATTGATATTGGCTCAACCTCTACGGCAGCTTTTTTTGGTTTTGCCAAAATTTTAAGCTCTCCTGCTGCTTGGACAGAAGATGAAAAAGACTTTTTTCTCTATGCCTTTTATAAGCCAGCTGCTTTTGTCAGGCATAGAGCCCCTTTTTCACACAGAGTCCAAAGGGTACTGTCTGCTCTTGAGTATTTTGAGATGATTTTTAAGTCTAAAAGAGAGGAGATCTTAAAAGCCTGTGCACAGCTTTTCCCTGATCTTCCTCTACATAAGTTTGTCATTAATAAAGTTGCTTAAAGTAACCACTTCCATAGGGGGATAATTTTGATTTGGTATCCCTCAATTTTCAGGTGGTCCTCTTCATTTTCGGTAATGATCAGTCCCTCTGTTAACTCATAAGCATTCATCGCTTCAATAAGACCATCTATTTCTCGTTTTCTGACGTCTTCATGAGAGAGTGTGAGAGTGACTTGGATGGCTTGACTTATTTGATTATTTTTTCTAACGACAAAATCACACTCTTTTTGGTTTTTGTGAAAGTAGATTTCTTGTCCTTGCATTTTTAAGTGAAGAAAAACAATATTTTCTAGTAGACGTCCTTTATCTTCGCTTATTCGAAAGCCAATTGTGCGAATGAGAGCAGGATCAATCATATAGCATTTTTTGTTATGCTGAATCTGTTTTTTAAGAGAGTGGCTATAACGACTAACAAAGAAACAGAGGTAGCATTTTTCCAGGTAAGAACAATAGTTGGAAACGGTGTTAGGACTATTAATGCCTATCATTGTTCCAAGTTTTGTGTAGCTAAATTCTTTGCCGATGTTGCTGGCAAAATAATAGACTAACTCTTGCAGAGGTTTTTCATTAGAAATGTTATATCTGGCGATGATGTCTCTGTAAAGAATACCTTCATAGAGACTTTTTAAATATTCAGGTTTTCTGAATTTAAAGTATTCGGGGATTCCCCCATGTTTAAGATAATCTGCAAAATGATGCAGCATGAGTCCTACATCATCTGTTGAAAAGGCTTTTTTAGTCAGAATATGTGGGCAGGCCTGTTGTATAATTTCCCTGAAAGAAAGAGGGTATATTTCAAACTGAATGTATCTACCTGTTAAGTGAGTTCCTAGCTCTTTGCTAAGCAGCTTGGCATTAGAGCCTGTAATGAGGATTTTATTTCCTTTTTCATAGAGTCTTCGTATGAATAGCTCCCATCCTTCTATGTTTTGAATTTCATCGAAATAGAAAGTGGACTGTTTTCCAAAAATTTCTATAAAAACTTCTAAAAGCATTTGAAAATCTTCCACTGTAAAATGGATTAGCCGGTCATCATCGAAGTTAAAATAATAATCGGATTTTAAAAATTCTTGTTGTAATACGCGTTGAATAGTAGATTTTCCACATCTTCTTATCCCACTAATAATTAATATATTAGGATCCCCCAAGAACTCCTGAATAACGGCAGTCTGTGTCCTTTTAAAAAAAGTTTTGGGAAGTTTATACTCTTGTTGATCTGCAACGATTTTTTTGAGAAGTGTGCGGTCCATAAATTATAGGCTCTTTTATGTTAGTATAACATAAAACCGTGCATTGTCAATGCATGGTTTATGCTAAAGCCGTGCAATAATAATGCAAGGCTTTAGTTCAAGCTTAAATCTTCGGGAATCATAGACAGGGTGGCGTATCTGCCTCCCATCTCACGCAGGATGGTTTGCCAGATTTTTTCAGGTGGTGTTTCGAAGACGTGTTTGCTGGAGGCAGGCTGGAGAAACCACAGGCCTGAGAGAAATTCTTGTTCAAGTTGGGAAGGTCCCCAACCAGCATACCCGAAACAGAGTCTGACATGGGGGCCATGAGGATTGACGATTGTCTCTTGAAGAAACTGCAAGTCTCCTCCTAAGAAGACGCCATCGCAGACTTCGAGTGTTTGATCGGGAATTTCGGAAGAAGAGTGCAGGAGCATCATTTGATTGGGCTGAAGAAGGCCTCCTGTTCTGATTTGAACGTTAGGATTTTCAATCTCTTCCAAGTTAATCACTTCCTCCGGCAACTGGGCATCGAGAATTTTATTGATCATGATGCCAAAAGAGCCAGTTGGACTATGTTCGCAGATCAAGATGACAGATCTAAAGTAAATGCCAGCATCCATCTCAGGGCTGGCAATAAGAAAGGTGCCTTTAGTCAAATGGGAATAAGGGGCTGCCATCTTTCTTTCCTTAAGGATTTGCAAACATCTCTGAGAATCTCTCATTATAGAGCTTCAAATTATCCGACAGCTCAGTGACTTGTCTGAATAGCTCAGAGAAGTCTTTTTTAAACATCGGTGTATCTAATATTTTTTGAGCATCTGATGTCGATTCTGCTTTTTTAATGAGAAGAGAGATGCGCGACATCGCTGTATTGATATCATCCACTTCTGTTTCGAAATAAGTTCTAAACGAATCAGGGGTATCTAAAGCATTGAGAAGGTTAATCCGTTTAGTTCTCGTTCTTTGCCATCCTTTATTGAGGTGGAAAAGTAGACCGTAGTGGTTCATGTCATTCATCAAAGTGTCGATTTTACTCATGACACCATTGAGTCTAAGATAAAAATCATCCCCTTCAATGAGCTGTCCAATCGTGCCTTTTCCTTCAGAAATTGTCTGAGTGATCTGTTTGAGATTGGCACTTGTTACAGTGAAGTTAGCTGTAATTGTGCCGATATTTGTGAAGACATCATCTTCTTCCATTTGACCCAGAGCTAGGTTGATCTTATCCATCGATTCTGTGAAACTGGTAGCTCCTAATTTCACTTGGTGAACAAGATTTTCATCATTAATTGCCTTGGTTGCAATTTCAATTTGATCCATAGCCCCAGCAAAGGAGGCAACTGCCCTTGAAAGATTGTCAGAGTTGTTTTTGAACCATTCTTTGACAAGGTCAATTGTCTCTTCAATTTTATGACTAATATCAGAGATTTGGTTGAACGTATTTTCAATAGGATCGATCGATTCTGCATAGAAAGGCGTTTTTTCTGTGATGCGCTCAGGGATAGACCCTTTAGGAGGGGCTCTTGGCACAATCGAGATAGATTTTTCACCTAGAAGTCCAGAGGTTTGAATTTCAATTTGATCGCTATTAAAGACTTTGACATTCGAATCGATTTTCAAGGTGAGTTGATAAAAATAGAGCCTTCCTAACGTGTCAGATGGTTGTGTTTCTCTTGCATGGAAAATTTCTGTGACTTCTGTCACTTCACCGACGGCTTTTCCTGCAAAGAGAACCCTTGTTCCTACGTTAATTTTATTGATGTCTGAGAATCTGACATAGAGAATCTGCTTTTCATCTCCCACAGATGGGCGCAGGAAAAAAATGAATCCGACAAAGAGAGCAATGCCCCCAATCAGAAATAAGCCGATGAGTAAATTTTTAATCTGATTAGACATGCAATCCTTTATTAAAACAGATTTCTTTAAATTTTCGAGGGTCTTGAGAAATCATCTTCCTTAAGAATTCAATTACAGGATCGTCGATTTTTAGGAAAGTGTCAGGATCTGCAATGTGCGCAATCTTACCATCTTTTATAAGAGCCAGCCTATCTCCTACACATAAAGCTGATAAAATATCGTGCGTCACAACAATACTTGTTCCTTTGAGCTCTTTTTGAGTTTTAACAATCAGCTCATTGATTTGCATAGATGTGATCGGATCGAGCCCTGTTGTTGGTTCATCATAGAGAAGAAGAGAGGGGCGGTAGACAATGAGGCGTGCAAGTCCAGCCCTTTTGCGCATCCCACCTGAGAGTTCTGAAGGCATTTTTTTTTGTGTGCCTGCAAGACCTACCATGTCAAGGGCATGATCGACAAGATCGTTAATTTCGCTCTGTGTATATTTTCTAGCTTCTTTAAGATTGCCATGCTCTTGCAGAAAGAAAGCGGTATTTTCTTCGACGGTCATCGAATCAAAAAGAGCAGCCCCCTGAAAGAGCATGCCCATATCGATAATGGCTTTATAAAGATCAGCTCCTGAGAGCTCAGAGATCGGAACTCCATTAACCTCAATTGTTCCCTCATCTGGCTTAGAAATACCGATAATGTGTTTGAGAAGAACGCTTTTTCCCATGCCCGATCTTCCTAAGATGACAAGCGTTTCTCCATTTTGAACATCGAGATCAAGTCCTGCTAAAACTTGCAATTTACCGTATTTCTTCCAAAGATTGCGTATTTTAATCATGCTACTACTCGATGACTTTTGAAATTTGTTCGCGCAGCACGTTGAGAGCAACAGTGAGAAAGAAATTACTAAACAAAATGCAACAGTAAGAAATCACCACACTATTGGTTGTAGCAGTTCCAACGCCTGCAGCTCCTCCCGATGTTTTCATCCCTTTATAACATGAAATCGTTATGATTAAAAAACCAAAGACAAAAGCTTTGACAATTCCTATAAGTAAATCAAAAAGTGTAATATGAACAGGCATCGGATCGAAATAACTAGAAGGTGCCATCCCAAAATAAAAGACTGAAATGAGATAGCCTCCAAATATACCCATCATAATCCCAAACAAAGTTAAAATAGGCATGATCGCTGTGCCAGCTAAAAACCTAGGAGCGATCAAGTAGCGATTAGGGTTGACTGCCATCGTTCCCAGAGCATCGACTTGCTCTGTCACACACATTGTTCCAAGTTCTGCGCACATCGAGGCTCCCACTCTTCCTGTCACCATGAAGGCCGTGAGCACTGGTCCTAATTCTGTCAGCATCGCTTTTGCAACCATAAGTCCTGTGACACCTGAAAGACCTTTATCTGAGAGCTGGTAAAAAGATTGCGCAGCTAGGACAAGCCCTGTAAAAAATCCGGTAATGGCAACAACAGGAAGAGAGGCAACTCCAATATCATAGAGCTGTTTAAGAACGAGTTTCATATGAGGCGGTCTGACAAGCGCTGCCTTGCAGACATCGATCAGAAGAGTGACATATTCTCCCACTCCTCTCACAAACTTAAACTGATCTAACAGGAGTTGAGTCTTGGCACTCAGTGGTTTTTCTTTATTTGTCATCTTAATTGGACTGTAACAGATCTAATGATATTTTTGAATGATGGCTTCCATTT
Source organism: uncultured bacterium (assembly GCA_964449295.1). Taxonomy (GTDB): domain Bacteria; phylum Chlamydiota; class Chlamydiia; order Chlamydiales; family Rhabdochlamydiaceae; genus CANJJB01. Next base: position 5,838 of record CAYUZN010000038.1, read on the forward strand.
GTTTAATTTCTTCCTCTGTCAACATAGAGAAATGAGTCTCTTGTTTTCTTGCGGACAACTTCCCATCATTTTGTCTCACACATCTAATAATTTGATCACTAAAATGGAGTTCTTTCTTTTTCCCACATCATCAAGTCTTCAAAAATCTCTATTTTTTCTTTCTTTTACACAAAAAAACCTTAAAAATTATATTTTTCTCTCAAAAATGCTTATTTTTGCGTATTTTCTCTCAGAAAAACTTATAATAAAATATAAGAGCTAATTGCAAAGCTCGCTTTAAGAGCCAGATTTGATGATTTTTGGGCAAGTTAGATTTCTCGCAAGTTGACATATCCTGCCTGTCATAGGCGACTTGCGAGAAATCCGAATCAGCACTAAAAGAGCAAATCTAAGCTCAAATGGAGTTTTCAATTACCTCATAAAAGAAGCAAGTACCCTATCTTACTTATTGACGGTATAGAGTACGAAAGGTTTAAGAATGATTAATCATTTGTCTGGCAGCTGATGCAATTGTTTCTTGAGCATCTGTTGTGTTTTTCTGGCATAATTTATTTTGTTCAAAAAAAATGTCTAATTCTTTTTGATAAAAGGAAAGGGTTTGTTCTTGTCCGCTAAACAGAGAGCTCCCTGCTTGAGATGCAAGTTGAATAAAACTTGGTATAACCGTACCAAATAAATTAGCTTTTTTATGTAGCCCTGCTTTTTCTTCTGTATCGATAGCACATTTTGCTAGATATTTATATGTAGCTCCTTGTGTTCCTGCAACAGCTCCTGTAGTCCCACAAAATAATTGGAAAATTGTTTGATGAGTGCTGTTGTTAAAAGAAAAATCAAGAGGTACTTTACGTGCCATAACATCTCTAATTTTTCTTAAAAGATGTTGAGATAGACCTTGTAAATCTTCACTTAAGCGAATAGATAATTTTGTTTGCTTTGTAAGAAGACGAATAAAGAGATCTTGAGGTCTTACCGATGAGGGTGTTTGAACAGCATTAATTGGCATAAATATTCCTCTATGTGAATGTTTTTTTTGTTTCGATATATTTACTCATAATATCATTTAACCATGACGTATTTGAAAAGACGGTCTTGACATTATCTGAGAGTGAACCCGTCATTTCTTGCAGTTTTTTCTGGATGGCTGAGGTTAAAAATTGAAGAGCTTCTAATTCTCCCTTCTTCCATGTGAGACGTACATCATAGAACGTTTTCATGATCCCTGTCACAGATTGTATAACGGATTGTATAACGGATAAAGCTGGCTTTAGAAAAGCAGAATTTAATTGTGGAAGTTGAATGTTAAAACGAGCAAAGAAAAGAGCTATACCCGCAAGAACTCCAAACTGAAAAATTCGCTTCTCAAGATGTCTTTCATCAACTCCACAGGAGAGCGCTTCATAGACAAAGGGGAGAAGGCCTAACCCAAGTGCTATCGCAGAAGAGACAGGATTTTCAGAGGAAATTCCGACAAAAAGAGAAATCGCAGATCCGATGTAAGAGCAATATTGAACAATTGTTGACCACCAGCCACTTTTCTGAAGAAGATAGGCTCTCTCTTCTAATTTTTTTAAATGGTCAGTGCTAAAACTTTGTAAGTTTGCCATAAGAGCCTGGCATACTGTAGTGGCTACTTTGGCGTAACTGGCATTATTTAGGTCTATTTTCTCAGCTAGAGCAACCAGTTCAGGGCCTAAACATTTAGTTTCTGGTATAGAGAGTACAGGTTTAAGTGAGAGTGCAGATGCGTTTGTTGAAGAGTCAGCATTAACCATTAAAAGAGGTAGTTGATCTATGCGCATATTCATAAGCTTGCCTTCAGTTGGTTAAGATTGCTTTGTAAGTTCTTATCAAAAGGAGCCATCTCTTGCGCAACCGTGATGGCTTTGAGAGCATCTTCACTATTATTAAGAGCGATAAAACATTGCGCTGCATGAAAATGGGGCATTGGATCATGTTCGTCTAATAAGGCAGCCATACTCCAACAATTTAACGCTTCTTGCAACTGCTGTGTGAGTTGAAGGCACGAGGCAAGCCCTTTCCAATATTTAGCAGTCAGCGATGACGTGGTTGTGAGGTATTTAAAAATTTTAATGCCTTCAGAGTAATTTTCACACGTGTAAGCATCAAAGGCAAGAGCATACAAACCTTCTTTTTCCGTCTCTGATAGGGTGTACTCTTTATCCAAGATCATTTAAGCACCTGGTCTTTGGTTTCTTGTCATTGTTTTTCCAGAGTCATTGTAGCTGTTGAGCAGTCTTCCCATGATATCGCTGATTTCTTTAAGAGTTTTGAGAAGATTGTCGAGCTGCGCTGTTTCAGGGCTCATTTGCATGTTACGATTGTTCACTTGATCTCTAGCACATTGAATGAGTGTGTCGTATTTACCCTTAGCTTCTTTAATTTTTGCCTCTAGTGCATGTTCATCAAAGTGGGAGGGATTGCCATCTTTAAAAGCAAATGGCATGAGTTTTGTCACTTTTTCAAGTAAATCAGGGTATTGTGTGATGTCGATTTCTTTTCCTTCGCTTGTATTCAAAAGAGAGATAAAGTTTGTTAAGGTTTCAATTTCTGTTTGAATTTTTTTAAGAGCCTCTATGCAATCTAAGCTTTCCTTATGACTTTGTCTTTCAATTTTTAGAAATGCATTCACTGCATCTTGAGCTGGATTTTGAGTGAGAACATTATAATCTGCCATAAAAACCTCTTAAATTACTGATAGTGAACAAACCGTCGAAAACCAAACTAACATAAACATGATTTTTTGTCTTAAAAAAAATTCCTCATGAAATCAAGAAAACTTGTTTTTGTGAGGAGCTCTGGATATATAATTTCTCCTCATAAAACTGATTTTTCTTGATTTCGTGAGGAATTAAGGTATAATAGACAGAAAATAAGGGGCTTATGGATATGACGCCATTTTATGGCAGAAAAGAAGAGCTGGATCGTCTGAGTGAATTATTAAAAAAAAAGACATCTAGCTTAATCGTTGTTAAAGGTAGAAGACGCATTGGTAAAAGCCGTCTTATTTTAGAATTTAGTCTTAGTCAAGGTTTAAAAACATTTATTTTTACAGGACTTCCTCCTACGAAAGAAACAACAGCTCAAATGCAAAGAGAGTATTTTGTTCAGCAGATGGAGCAATTGTTAGGCCTAAGAGGAATTAAAAGCGATGATTGGGCAAATATTTTTTGGCATTTATCTCAATTGACACAGTCGGGACAAGTTTTAGTTGTATTAGATGAGATTAACTGGATGGGGTCCTTTGATCCTACATTTCTCGGAAAGCTAAAATCTGCCTGGGATTTACAGTTTAAAAACAACCCTAAGCTTCTCATGATTCTTAGTGGGTCGATGTCGAGCTGGATTGATGAAAATATTTTAAGTAGTACAGGTTTTTTGGGGCGTACGTCTCTTGAGCTCACTCTTGATGAACTACCACTTCCTATTTGTAATTTGTTTTGGAGAAAAAAAAGCATCTCTTCATATGATAAATTCAAAATTCTTTCGGTTACAGGAGGAGTTCCTAGATATTTGGAAGAGATCAATCCCGATGTATCTGCCGAAGAAAATATTTATAATTTGGGATTTCGAAAAGGGGGATTACTTGTTGAAGAGTTTGATCGAATTTTTTCAGATCTCTTCTCTAAAAGAGCTTTACGTTATAAACAGATTGTCGAATATCTCATCAAAGGAAGCGCTACTATAGAGGCTATTTGCTCTACGATCAAATTAGAAAAAGGAGGGACAATGAGCAAGTACCTTGATGATTTGGTAGAAACAGGTTATGTCGTTAGAGATTTGGCATGGACGATTAAAAATGGTAAAGAATCTAGTCTTTGTAAATTTCGTCTTAGAGATAATTATTTGCGTTTTTATCTAAAATATATAGAACCTCTTCGGTCTCAAATTGAAAAAAATCGAAAAGTCAAGCTTCCTGCTTGGACCAGTATTATGGGACTTCAATTTGAGAATTTAGTCTTGAACAACTTCTACTATTTGCAAAATCTTCTTAAGATTGATCCTACAGAAGTTGTTTACGATAACCCGTATTTTCAGCGTGCTAACAAATCACAGCAAGGATGTCAAATTGATTATCTCATCCAAACAAAATTTAATACTCTATATGTTTGTGAAATCAAATTTTCTAAAGAACCAATTGATCTATCTGTCATAAGAGACGTGAAACAAAAAATAGCTCGTCTCACTAAACCAAAAAATTTTTCCATAAGACCTGTACTTGTTCACGTCAATGGAGTGAAAGATACTGTTAAAGAGAGTGATTTTTTTGCCAATATTATCGACTTTAGTGAACTTTTTTAATAATTCTTATTCCATTTGAGGGAGAATTTGCCTTGTTCATTGTCTTGGGTTTCTGCTTGGAGCACAAAGCCATTTTTGAGTTCAACTTCGACGATGACTTGGCTTGTCTCTGTGCTTTGAGAGAGGGTAATCATGACACCTTTTGTGAGATATTTGCCGATTTGAACGGTGAACTGATCTGAGTTTTTTGACTGATCTAAGTTTTTTGAAGAGGAGGATTTTGAAGGGGAAGAGGAGATGTTGAGGCGATCGACGCCTAGACTTTTTCGAATGAGCTCAAAGACATTAGGTCCAGAGTTGCCCGAGAGGGAGACGATGGAGTAGGCAAGCTGGGCTGCTTGCAGAGCCGTTAACTCTGAAATATCTTTATTGAAAAGGATTCGGGCCAGAATAGAACTTGTCGGCATGGTGGGGGTTGATTGCAGAGTCAAAACAGGGGAGTTAAGTGGGCCTCGCAAGAGAGCTATCACCGTCATATCAGGTAGAGAGAGGGTGCCAGATAAATTCAAGTAAGCGTGGGGAGAGGGGGTATTGACAAAGCTTAAAGCTCCTTGAGTTAAAGTAAATTCTTTGCCAGAAAAGGAAAAAGTTCCTTTGATAATGTTCAAACTGCCTTCTCCTTCAAGAGAGAGATTTTTCCCTTTCAGGACTAAATTTCCTTCAAGCTCTGCGTTGAGGCCTCTTCCTGTGAGAAGAATATTTTTAGGCGCGTGTAAAATGAGATCGTAATGAAAAGGATAATTTTCTTTGGGAGAGAGGTTTATTTTACTGATGTGAGGGGGTTTGTTGATATAGGTAAAGGGAAGTACAGGGAGATCAACGGGCAGGTCATCTGGGATTTCGATGTCAGCTTTTGAGATCGTTAAGTCTCCTTGAGCCAGAGTCTTCTCGGCATTGCCAGAGAGTGTGACGGGCCCTGAAAATAAACCCGACAGCCAGTTGAGATGTAAAACTTTTAAGTCTTCAATATTAAAATCAAGCAAGAATGAGAAAGGCGCAAAGGTGACTTTACCTGCGCCTGTAAGAGATCCTTTCTCTTGATCGGAGGCTTTAATCGACGTTAATTTAATATCTGGTCCTTCGGCTCTTCCTTCAATATCAATTCCTTTTAATACCATGCCAGTAAAATAGTTTTCATAAGAGCCGTTTTGGATTTCTAGTGTTCCTTGAAAGAGGGGATCTGCAAGATTATGAGAGACAAGAAGGTGGCATGAGAGGAGACCTGCTGTTGAATGACTGCCAATATTGATGAAATCAAAAATCTCTTCGAGATGTCCTTCCATGGTCACTTCTGCAAAGAGAGGTTTTTTCTTATCAATTCCAAATTTCAGAGGATAGAAGTTGTAGACAAGGGGAGCTGCTAGCGTAATTTCGCAAAATTGCTGACCGGAGGCTTTAAAATTACCATGAATTTGAACGATATTTTGATCGAGATTGATCTGTAAAGATCCTTTGCTGTGAATGGGAACTTTTTTTCCTGATTGCAGGATGTCTGCTTTTTCTAACAGAATACCAGCTCTTCCTTGCAGATTATCTTTCGAGCCATCAAGGACGATATCTAAAGAAGAGTTCCCTGTTAACGTGCATCTAGATGTTGACAGAGCCAGAAGATCGATGGGGAAATGTTCTGCTTTCACTCTGATTTTTGACATCGTAGAATTTAGATCCATTGACGCTAGAAAGTAGCCTTTTTTAAGTTTCACATCACATTCTGAGACAACAAACGCTTTATCGGTGCGCTGGATAGAGAAGGGTTTTTGTAGAAAAAAAGATTTAGTCAGAATACTTCCTTTCAAGACATCGAACTCAATATCAAACATAGACTCTGACATAGAAAAAGAGCCAGACGAGATGCAGTCAAAGGGATCTTTCCAATCTCCTTGGCAAGAAAAATCAAAAGCCCATCTTTTGTCTAGATGAGCTGAAAAAAGGAAGTGATTGAATAAGAATTGTTTCACATAGGTTGTCTCTCCTTCAAGGGAGATGGTTGCTTTGGGTGTATTAAAAAGATCAAAGGCAGATCCTTTAAGAGAGATTTGAGATGAGAAAAGATCGTAGCACTGCAAGTTTTGAGAAAGACCATAAAAGGAAGCGCTCTTATCCTTGAAAGAGAGCATGCCTGCTAAAGAACCTTTAAGCTCTGAATCTGGAAAAAAAAGAGCCAGTGGGGAGAGATCGCAACTTCTTGTAAAGAAGGCTCCTTCAACTGTGTCTGTCTGGTAAGAGAGGGATCCATCTCCTGCAATTTGCGTCTCTGCGACTTTAAAAGAGAAATCTTTGACTGTGAAAATTTTTTTGGGAGAAAAAGAAAAAAATGTTCTGAGCTCTAGGGGAACCACAGAATGGGGGACATCAAGAGAGAAGGAGCCATCCCAAGTGTTGTTTTTTAAAAAGGCTTTGAGCTCTCCTTTGGATGATTGATAAGAGGTAGACGCAATTTTTAGTTCTTCGCTCTCAAAATTAGCTGATAATGCATCTGGTGTGTAAGAAATATTTCCCGTTAAGATACCTGCTATAGAGGGAGACAAGAGAGAAAGATGAGGAAAGAGGAAAGAGAAAGAGCCGTTTTTGGGAGTCAAAGAGGGGCTTAATCTGCCATCTCCTTTTAAGCAGAGAAGATTGCTTTTTAAAGAGAGTTGCTCAATGTCTATGTGGTTAGACGAGATAGAAAATGACAGATCACAATTTCCTGACACATCTTGATCTTTCAATTGAGGCAGTTTTAAGTGATGAATTTCGGCTGCAATAAGGCCAGAAAGAGTCCCTGCTTGTTGATGACCTTCGAGATGAAAGTTGCCACTACCTTCTGATGATTGAATAGTTGTATCAAGAGAAAAGCTCTTGCCGTGTTTTTTAACATACCCTTTTGCCTGCAGAGCATAGTCTGTTTCTTTTAATACAAGGTGATCGACTTTTGCGGAGTTAACAACCACGGTCCAAGGTAAAAATTGTGGAACTGTGATGTTTGTTTCCTTTTTTTGATAAGAGAGGTGAGCTGTTTTTGCATACAAATAATTCACAATAATCTGTTTGCGCAGAAGAGAAAAAATAGAAAATCTAACGGTGAGGGTATCTATTTTAAGAGAGTCTGTCTCATTAAATGTCAGTAAGACATCTTGCAAATTCCATGTAAAAGGAAGATCTCCTTCAATAGATCTTATAGACAGGGTGTAGCCCTGCTTTTGAACTTCTTCAAAGACTTTCTTTTGCAGGATGTCTTTTGCCCATTCTGTCTGAACAATGGCAAATAATGAGATAATAAGAAGTAAACAGACAATGACACCTCTGATTGAGAATTTAATAAGTTTTTTAATCATGCTAGAATGTTTGTCCCATGCTCACTAAAAGTCTGTAATGAGGGTCGATCCCTTTTCGTCTATCTAAGGGGACTGCTATATCAAATCTGAGAGGTCCCAAGAAAGAGAAGTACCGAATTCCTAACCCCGTCGATTGAAACCAGTCTCCTTTTGGTTTTGGCAAAATTGTCATTGAAACCGTGCCCACATCAAAAAAAGGAACAAGTCCCAGTGTCTTATTTAACCGAAAACGGGTTTCTATTGTATAAAAAATTCCAGATCTGCCACCCAAAGGTTTTCCATCTCTTAAAGGGCTGACTGTTTTGTAACGATAGCCACGCATCTCTTGATCTGTGCCTTGCAAGACGCGCTTAGGAAGGGGAATGGCACTTAAATCTTGGCTGGGAATCGATTGAACAAGAAATTTTTGGGCAAAAACAAAAATATTTCCCTCTTTCCAAGGTGTATAGTGAGTGTAGGTAAGGCTTTGTGAAATGTAATATTTGTTTAGCTGAGAGAAATTTGTTGAGGGAATAGCTTTGTACTCGAGAGTGCTGCCATGTGTGGGATTTAAAAGGTTGTTGGCAGAACTCCACCTAAAGTAAAGAGGAACTTCAAGAAGTGTGAACATTCCATCTGCAACGCTTTTTTTGACAAAGATCCTTTCGACTTTCAACCCGCACGAGAGGCGATATCTCGTATCGAGTCTCTTTTCAACTCTATTGGTGATGCTATAGGAGCGTTCAACGTAAGTGAAGATCGATTCATTCACCGCTTGTGCTAGAGCGACATAATCTTGCTCTAATTGATAAAAATCAGGTACGAGAAATGTTAAAGCACCCGAGTGAGTTTTTCTTGTCGCATCGGCTTGCAGTGACAGACGTCTTCCCATCCCTCCGATATTTCTATTTTCCCACCCAAATGTGATACCAGGGCCAAAGAAGGTTTGGTAGCTGATACCAGCATTGATACTGCTGTGTTTATTTTCTAATACCTCGATGGTCATTGGTAAAGTATTCTGAGGTGTCAGTGTTTCTGGATGCGTGATCAAAACCGATGTGAAAAGACCTGTATCCATCAAAGAGGTTTGTGTTTTTTCAACCAAAGAGCTGTTATAAGACTCTCTCTCTTTCCAAGCCATTTTCCGTTCGATGAATTTTTCTTTAACTTTTTTTTCTCCCCGAATATCTGTCAGTCCAAATAAAGAGAAAGCACCTGTTTGAAGATCTAGGTCAACTGAGAACGTTTTTGTCTTGCCATCAGCCACCATCTCTCGTTTGTCTACAGACGCAAGAGGGTAGCCATAATCTGCTAGAATGGTTAAAGCTTTTTGCTCAGCTTCAACAACCCTCATTGAAAGAGCTGCCTCTCCAAGAGTGATCCCCAGCTTTTTTAGATCAAGCGCTTCTTTAGGGATATGATCTTCAGATTCCGGTGGATGAAGACGAATGGTATAACTGCCAAATGTGTATTGAGGCCCTGGCACAATTAAAATAAAAACCTGTATTTCCCTAGGAAATTCTTCTAATTCAATAGAAATGGTAGCTTCATAGTAGCCATAGCTTTGAAGTGCCTTGATAAGCTCAGGAATGTCAGATTCAGCCCTGTAGCGAAGAGCGTTGATCGAGTCAGGATTTTTATCTTTTAAAGAGACAAGTTGAGAGACCGATTTCAAGGTTTTGAGCGCAGCTTTATCGGTAAGCCCAATGAAATCAACCGAGTAATCGATTTTTCCACCAAACAACAGAAGGGGAGAAAGAAGTAATGCTAGAAAGAGACAATATTTATTTATTAACACAGAGAACACAGAGGAAGAGAGAGACTTCATAAAGAAAAATTCTCTCTCTTCTGTGCCTTTGTGGCTCTGTGTTTCATTAAATATCTTTTTCAGCATTAAAACCTTCAACGGAAAAAGCTTGATTTTATAGTCTTTCCAGTAAAAGATCTACCCTTATGAAAGAAAGACCTCATAGTCAGCAAATTTTTGCTTCATCTTGTGCTATCATTCCAGGAGGTGTGAACTCGCCTGTGAGAGCTTTTCCAGGGCTCAACATGACACCTCTCATTGCCGTTAAAGGAGCAGGTTCTAAAGTTTGGGATGCCGATGGCAACTCTTATATCGATTTTTGTGGCAGCTGGGGGGCTTTAATTTTAGGCCACGCGCATCCATCTATTGTTCTTGCCGGCTCTGAGCAGATAAAACGTGGCTCAACATTTGGCATGGCAACACCTTTTGAAGAGGCTCTTGCTAAACGTGTGATCTCTCACATGCCTTCAATAGAAAAGATTAGATTTGTCTCATCTGGCACAGAAGCGGTCATGAGTGCCGTCAGACTTGCGCGCGGCTACACGCACAAAAATACCATCATCAAATTTGATGGCAACTACCACGGCCATAGCGATGGTTTTTTGGTCAATGCAGGCTCGGGTGTCACTCACTTAAATGCTACAGCCTCCTCTCAAGGAGTGCCTTTCGATGTTGTTAAATACACCGTCTCTTTACCTTATAACGATATTGAGACATGCAAAACCTTTTT
>CAYUZN010000039.1:0-15830 GCA_964449295.1 uncultured bacterium
GCCGGCACCGGTGCTGCTTATGCCGACTATACTGTAAACGGTGTAGCTGGAGGAATCGGCGGAGGTGGTGGTGGCGGTGGAGTCAATCAATCTGGTACGACACCTGCACAAGGTGGCAATTCTATGGGTGGAGGTGGTGGTGGAGGCGGTGGACTCTCTAATGGCATTAGCGCGTTAGGTGGGACTGATATAGGAAATCTCGGTGGAGGATCGGGCGGGAGCGGTTCTAATAATGTTGGATTTACTTTTGGTGGAGGTGGCGGTGGCGGTGGCGGTGGAAGCGGCCTTGGTGGGGCCATCTTTGTAGATAGCGGGTTAAATCTCACTATACAAGCACTCTCAGGAGTTCCCACCATCTTCAATACATCAAACACTACGACACAAGCAGGCTCTCATGGAAGTGGAGGGCCTGAAGGTACAGATGGCACTGATGGATCAGCCCTGGGAAATAGTATTTTCCTCCGCACGAGCTCTTCCCTTACCTTCATAGCCCAAGATGCAGATGATCTTTTGACTCTTGGCGAACAAGTCTCATTTACGGACGACACCAATTTAGGCGCAGGAGGAACATCTGTCTTTGTCAAAGGAAATGGGACTGTTGTTTACAACGGAACATCCGCCTATCGAGGCACTGTCACGATCAACAACGCCAATTTCAAAGTGAATGGACGGATCAATAATGCATCAATTTTTGTCTGTAGAAATAGAAATTTTAGCTTGCAAAGAGGGACACTTAGCGGGATCGGAACCTTGAGCGGAAATGTTTATGTCAATTCGGGAATTATTTCACCAGATACTGGAGGAACACTGTCTTTTGGCCGTTTAACCTTAAATTCAGCACAACCTCTTTACAACACACTCGGCAGCCTTGTTCATATCGAGATCAATGGCAGCCAGACATCTTCAATCGTCGTTAATGGATCTGCAGAACTAGCAGGTGTCTTAGAAATCGATGTAAATTCAAACGCTACGCCTGGAGCTTATATAATTTTGACTTCATCGGGCATTACAGGAGCCTTTGACTCTGTCGAGTTTACTGGAATAACTCCGAATTATTCCCTATCTTATTTGCCAATCGGAGCTCCTACATTTGTGCGATTTGATTTATTCGGCTACACCCCTTCCACTCCTGCTCTTTCTACGCAAGGCCTATTAGGAAATAAATTAAGAGTTGCTAATTACCTGAATAACCTAGCCCCAGATGCCGATTCTTTGGGATTGGCAGACCAATTTGATCTTTTAAACGATCTCTCTTCTTCCGATTATCAAAAAGCCCTTAAATCTATTAGTCCTGCAAGAAACTCAATTTCTACATTTGCCGCACAAAACGTGATGTTCATGTTTTCTGAATCACTCAATTCCCATTTTACCAAAAGACGGTTTGCCCATAATCACAACAAAAACCTCTATTTAAAGGAAACAGCTTTTGTAGCAGACAATCAATCTCCTCGTCAATCGATGTATGCTCTGCCTAACACGACTAATTCTCAAATTTGGATGATGAGTTTTGGTCAATTTAGCCATCAAAATTCTCAAGATCAAACTCCTTCTTTTGATTTCAACACTGGCGGTTTTTTTGCAGCCTATGATTACGGCAATACCGATCAAGGATACATTGGAGCGCTTGCTGGATATTCTTATTCATCGATTCATGAGCATCGATCTATGGGAAATAGCCACTTAAATGCAGGTTATCTTAGCGTGTATGGAACCAAATCTTTTTCCGATTTCTTCCTTGATGCTGCTATTTGGGGCGACTATATGAGTGTAAATCAAAAACGGCTAATCTCCTTCCCAGGATTTAAAGAGACTGCCAAAAGTTCTTATTATGCCAAACAACTCGATCTCCATTTTGGCACAGGATACGATTTCAATATAGACACGGCAACCATCGAACCTTTCGGTATAGTAGATTGGGTCTTTGAGTGGGACCCTGCCTATTCAGAAAAAGGAGCTGCTCCCTACAACATGAAATTCTCTTCTAGAACTTCATGGATGTTACGAGTCGAAACAGGATTGAATACTTACAAAACAAATACTTACAGCTGGGGAGTTTTTATCGCACAAGGAAAGTTAAGCTATGTCTATAAAAAACCTCAACACGTAGGACATATCAATTCTGCAATTATCAATGCTCCGGCATCCTTTGTTGTTGAAGCTTTTACTACCCAGCAAAGTCTTATCTCTCCTGCCTTAGAACTTTTTTGGCAAACAAATGGGAACGTTTACGGATCTGTCAGCTATAATGGAGAATTTGGAAGCGGTTACACTTCCAATCAATTCTACGGAAAAATTGGATATTGTTTCTAAGACTCTGATTTATTTCCATACGATCTATCTCCTGCATCACCAAGACCAGGAAGAATATATCCTTTTTCATTCAATTCAGGATCAACGGCAGCTGAAAAAATTTTGATCGTAGGATTGTGGTTTAAAATCTTGGCTATCCCAGGCTCAGAAGCTATCGCTGTTATGACAAAGATTTTTTTCGGTTGATGCTTTTCAACAATTTGAATCGCATTCACAAGAGAGCCTCCTGTGGCTAGCATCGTATCAACAAGAATTACGGTTTTCCCTTCTAGGTTGGGAAGAGCTACATAGCTAATGTCTGCTTTGAGTGTTTCTTCATTTCTTGCCATGGCAATAAAACCAACTTCAGCATTGGGAAAAACTTTATGAACACCCGCATTTAGAGGAAGTCCTGCCCTTAAAATTGTGACTAAAACAGGCATCTCATTAATCATATGATGATTGGCTTCTTTACCTGTCAAAGTCTGGACTGAAACTTGTTGTGTGTCTAACTCTTCTAAAACATCTAGAGCTAAATATTGCCCAATCCTCTCTAAAGCCTTCCGAAAATGAGCTGGATCAGTTTGAGGATCTCTAATTTCGTACACAAGCTGACTTAAAGCTTGTGTGTGTGAAAAGATTGTTGCATTTGCAAGAAGAGTGATCACTAGCGCTAATAATTTCATAAAAGGCCTCCTTAAAAATTCAGAGGATGGTATAAAATTAAATCTATTTTTCCAAGAAAATTTAATGCTTTTTCTGCTCCTGCACAGATGGAAAAGGCTTTTTTTCGAGCAACTCACAAACAACCTTACCATCTCTCTATTGGAGCTGTTCTATTTAATCAACAGGGAGAGATTGCTTGTCACCACTTCTCAGAAATTTTAGGTCATAAAGATGTTTACATCTTAATGCGAGAGTCTATGGAAGATGGAGAAACACCTCTTGAGACGCTTCATAGAGGACTCAAAGAAGAGTTTGGAGCTCGTGCACAACCAGTTGCCTTTTTAGGCTGTCTGTCAGGTGATCTTCCTGACGCTAAACTCCCTTTTAATAAAACCACTTTATATGTCGCTTGCGAAGTCACCGACTGGAATCCTAAGAACAGAGATCCCAACGATCCTGAAGGTTCAAGTTCTATTGAATGGCTCAAACCAGATGCTCTCATGTCAATCATGGAAAAACAAGGAAAAAGAGCTAAGCGTGTCGATGCCGATGAATCTGAAATGATCAAACGAGCACTTCCCTATATTAATCCTAGATCTTGAGAAAAATTCCGATCTTCTTCATGTATAGAATAAATAGGCCTATATATGTCAGAGCTCATTCCTGTCTCATTCAATAAGATCATGCAATCAAGAGCTTATACTGTTATTATTTTAGCAGCAGACTCAAAACAATTTGCCATCTACACCGATCCTCAAGTTGGACACAACATTCAAAGTCATCTAACCAATGAACTCAAACCACGTCCCTACACGCATGATCTCATCAGCAGCATTTTTACCGCTCTTAACATTAAAATACTTCAAATTGTGATCAACAACATCGAAGATACGACCTATTTTGCCAGATTATTTTTAGAACAAGGCCTCGGAGAGAAAAAACAAATCATCGAAATCGATGCAAGGCCCTCTGACTGTATTACCTTAGCACTCATGCATAATGTGCCTGTCTTTTGCACAGCACATCTTCTTGAGAAAGCTATCCCCGTGCAAGATTAGGCAGGTTGTGCAGTTTTCAATTTCACTCCAATGGTGATATGAAAGTCGTATTGGGCAGGTGGAAGCCGATATTTTTCTCTAATCTGATGAAGTTCTGGGGCATCTACTACTATGAGATAGAGTTCATCGGTCTCTTCAGATAGAGGAGAACGAGGATGATCTAAATGAATAATTTGACAATTTTTTGGAGTGAATTGAATAATTTTTCCACAGTCTGGAATATCTTTAATATTGTAATAAAGACACTCAGCTTCATTGATAACCGTGATGTGAGCTCCTACAAGACCTGCATCTGCAAAATAAGGTGGCTCCTCAAAACCAGCCTCGTGGATAAGGGCAATGAGTTTATGAACATAGGCCTTATCAACGGCTACATAAACAAAATTTCCAGATTTTTTTAAAACCCCCGCAAGAGGAAGTTTAGTTTGAATATAGCTCAAAACCTCTTCAGAAAAAGGAGCATGAGCCACAAGCCAATTTGAGACAGCCACTATTAGAGAAAGAAAGAAATATTTTAAATATTGCATAATTTCCTCCTAATTTTTATCCCCTTGAGACTTAAATTATTAAATAAAAACACCTTCAAAAGCAAGCCTTTTTAGGTTTTACAGGCAGCAAAAGCCATATCTACTTATAAATAAGATACTTATGTCTTCAGCTTACCATTGACTAACCTCCTGTTTTTATGTTAAGATATAGTTAAGAAAACATAGGGTGGTCTTTATGGAAGTTTCATTCGTTTCAGGTCAGGATTTATTACAACAATCCGTTGGTACAGAAGAAAAGATGAACCTAGCTAATCAGGAACAAAGTGTTGTTAAAACAACAGAGGCTGGAGAGCAATCTCAATCCTCTGCTGGTGACTCCATAAGTGAAGAAGAACTTCGTGAAGCAGAACTTATAATGGACATGCAATTCCAAGAGCTCAGAGAAGAAGAAACACGAGACAATTCAAATAATGATTGGCTGCTTCAAAATATGTCTTTTAAAGCTTAATAACAGCTATTAAATGTCGCAATTAATAGCTAAATAATTGTAAAATCGTTGTCGTTATTTCATATTAAGGAGAAATCAATGACAACATCTAAAATAAGCCATCATGATTCTATTACCACTCATTTGCACAACGCAAATGTTCCACCAGAAACTTCTAATCCTTTAATCAATAAATACACAGTTTATGCGCAGACACTCTTTCCACTCATAGGAGCGCTCTCTTGTAAAGTAGGTATCCCGCTGCGCCTTGCAACTGACATACTCACTCTTAATCAAACAAAGACAGCAGGTGCTTTACTCAATTCTGCTTTTTCTACAGCTGCTGCAAGCTCCCTTTTCTTTGCCCCTTCTTATTTCAGATGGATCGAAGCTATCCGTTCACTCACCCTGCATGTTCAAGATGTTTATTTAGCGATCCAAACAGCTCGTCACAATCCTGAACAAACACACAAAATAAAAGCTCTCCAAAAATGCCTTCATCTTTTCATTGACATCGCTAACCTCTCTATTTTAAGCCAGTCAACTTTAGAAAGGCAGCTAGCCTCTCATTTACTACAAGCAGTAGCCGGCTTATTTGACTTCAAAGAGCAACTAGATAAAAACTCTTACGTAGGCATGGCAGCTCACTTAGGATTAACTCTTTTACGTTTCTGCAACCTATCATTAGTCGGACAGAAATTATACCAGGAACGCTTTCCAAAGACTCTTGAGCCTACCCGCTCACCACTCGTTATGACTCCCTGCGTCGCAAGGCAAGATATGTCAAGTGCAGCTCCTCTTTCCAAAAATGGCACGGGCATTTCAGAACTGAATAAATTAACAGTGCTTCAATATCTTGGACAAGATGATCTTTCAGGAGATCTTTTCCTCGTTCGCGATGAAAATGGTGAGACAAAAATCTTAAAGAGACTTTTCAGTGAAACAGATAAAATGGCAAGATCTTTAAGTTATACAATAGCACATGGCATTTTATTTACCCTCTTCTCTCCTTTCTACATATTAGGCGCAGCTCTTGGAATCGATTTAAAAAGTTATGATGCAGAACAAGCTCTAAAAGTTTCCGATGTCGGAGATTCCAACATTCTTAAAGTCTTCAAAATCATCCAAAATCAATACACAGAACCCTTTACAAACTCTCAAGGGGAGACAACCGATCGTACTGTTAAAGACACTTATCTTTTAACGGAACAGTGTGATTGGAAATCCTTAAAAGATTTAACGACAGCTTCTGTAAGCCATTTAGGCTTTCTAAGAAAAATCTCCGAGACACTAGCCAATATTGCTCATAAAATTAATCACTTTTATAGCAATACAGATATCAGTAAAATTAAATTCTCAGAAGATACAATCAAAATCTCTGCTCTTGAATCTTTCTCACAACCAATCGATATCATAAGTTGTTTACATGTTTATGATTCTCTATATACGTTTTTTGAAAAACTCATTAACTTACTGCCAAACAAAGAAATATGGATAGAAAAATTAAATACCATTTTTAACTTGAGAGTAATTTCTAAAATCTATCTGACCTCTAATGATAATCCATATAAAGAGGAACTAATAGAAAAATATAAACATGAGTTTACTATTGATCGTCTTAAAGATCTGTTAGATGAGCTCAAAGCCTTATTTGCCAAGTCCGAATAACCTTTATTTTAGGTGTGGTCAAAAGCCACACCTTTTTTTGCCTTTGATTTTAAATCGGATAATTTCTAACATCTTCTTTTACCTTATTCCGGATTAGCTCAGTGGTAGAGCAGTGGACTGTTAATCCATTGGTCGTAAGTTCGAATCTTACATCCGGAGCATTTTCTGATTGTTACCTCGTGGAAACCGTCCTTTAGGTCCATAACCTTTACGTAGCACATCTTTGGAATGTAGAAGTTCCACAGCCTCAGCTGAATCCTTCACTTTAGAACCACTACGTGCTAACATTTCTTCTTCAGATTCAGTTAGTACGATTTCTCTTAATCCGATTTCTTTCCATTTAGACAAGGGAGTGCATGCTATTGAAATGTTACGAGCCAGCGCCAGAGCATCCAATACAGCCTGATTGGCACCTTGTCCTTTAAATGGACTCATAGGGTGAGCTGCATCTCCAATCAGAGTCACTGCCCCAGCTTTTTCCAATAATTCTGACTTGAGTAAGTCTCGGTCGTACAAGGGATAACCTGAAATTTGCTCCGGCATGGTTGCTGATAAAATTTGAGGAATGGGCTTATGCCACTGAGTTCTAAGGCACGCTTCTTGTTTAAGTGCCTGAGCTCCTTGTGCACTTAAGGCCTTGGCTTCTTCTTCGGGCATCGGGAAACTAAGTTGCCACATGACCGAGTCTAGCGAGTAGGGCATCACATAGATTCGCTCATGGCCATTGACGGTTTGAAACACAGTGGCTGAGTCGAGTAAAGAACTCTCAACACCCTTAAGAGCCTTTAAAGAACAAATACCCAAAATGACTATATAACCCAGGTAACGTAAAGGCGTAACAGCCTCACCAATCAACAAGCTGCGCACAACACTACGAATACCATCGGCACCTACCACCAAATCTGCTTTGGTAGTCTTCATCTCTCCGTTAACTTGAAAGCTCAGCTCAATACTTTTATCTTCATATTGTTTAAAACAAACTAAGCGGTGTCCCCACTGCACGGTATCAGGGCCACCCAATTGCTCAAGTAACGCTAAGCGCAAGACCTGCCTTGGGATATGCACATTTATACGTTTTGGAGGCTTTTTAATGTTTGAAAGCATCCTCACTCCCCATTCACTAATTTCTTTTCCTTCTGTCGTATGCACGACATGGCGTGTGGACTTAATCCCATCTTTTAAAGAGAAAAGACCTAATCCTTTAATTGAGTTACTTGCTTGTTGCAAGGTAAGTCCGTAGCCCTGATGGCGTGCATCGAAGGTGCTATCGCGCTCATACAGGGTGAATGGAATGCCTCGATGCAAACAAGCTACAGCCAGCGCCACACCTCCTATCCCTGCACCAATAATTGCTACATGTGGATAATTTTCTGAATCTGCTGTGGGGTGATTTGTCGCAGGAATCAAGCCAGATCCACTGCAATTATCGCATAAATATTGAGGAACCTTAGGGCGGAGCGAAACCTTTCCTTCACCCTTATTTTTTTCAAATTCCTTAAGTGCTATTTGATAGCGAAGTCTTGATTTTTTGCGAAGCTTCGAGTTTTTTTTAGAGAGTCCATGACACTTGGGACAAATAGTCCAGTAAGCCTTTTTATTTTCCACTTTTTCAATCTTCTTTAAAGCAATTCTTTGAAAAATATGCAGATTATTTTAATTGACGAGACATTTATCCGCTATGTATAAGTAGAGTATGATAAAAAGACTATTACTGACTCTATTCTGTGTAACATTGATTCTGTCTTCTTGTTCAGCTAGTTCAGAACCACGAGACATCACTGGCTTGTGGAAAAGTAGAGATCAAAACTCTGACAAACCTCGGGCTCTGGTAGCAATTTACAAATATCAAGACACGTACTATGGAAGAATGATAGCTACATACGATGCTGAGGGAAAAATCCAGGACTCCATTCTCGAAAAGAAAGAAAAAGCCCCTGGGGTTGTTGGGACCCCCCCTTACTGCGGAATGGATTTTATCTATAATTTAAAAAAAGAGGAAAGTAGAGAAGGGAAAAACGACAAATACAGAGGTAAAATCATAGATCCCGAGAAGGGAAAAGTCTATGATGCTGAATTGTGGCTTAAAGGCGAGGATCTCATTGTCCGAGGAGAGCTTTGGATCTTCGGAAAAAACATAACATGGCATAAAGGCTCTACAGAGGATCTTCCCAAAGGCTTTTCAATGAGTGATATTAAAAGTTTTGTGCCTGTCATTCCAAAGACTTCTTGAAGTATTCTCAATAACTGGTGATTTATCCTGAAGCCAGAAGACCCCGTCCTTAAGGACGGGGTGTTTTAAAAAAAACGGGGAGGGAGGGGCTTCGAACCCCTCCCTAACCAATATAATCCCAGGCCTTAAGGCCTCGGGTTCACTTTATACGGCGCTACAGATAGTCTTTTCCTCTTTGAAAACCTGCGTTTCAAATGAATATATCTTAGCTCCCTCCTTCCAGGCGTTATCTGGCAAACCTCCTTTTCGGCAAGCTACCTGCAAAAAAGTTTCTATAGTCCACTCTTCTTTATTATCTGGAAGCAAAAGCCCTTGTTGATAACCATTGCTAATGATAACTCCATGGACTCCCAATTGAATTTGATCATGTTTCATGAGTTGAGGCGATGATAAAATTGCAACTTCTATTGCTATATCTGGTAGTTCAACTGCTTTTACAGATACAAAACGCGTATCTTCTGATGTAGCCTTAAGTGCACAATCTATAATAGCATCTTTTAATGGTAATTCAGGAAAAGGAGATCCAATACAGCCTCTTATTTGATTTCCTTTCCAAAGAGTCACAAAGACACCACGAATTTCTAATAATGAAAAAGATATAATTTTCGACTGACCTGGAAGAGATTGGCAACTTTTTTGGAATTTGTCTTCAATAGCCCACCTAGCCAATTCAATCAAATACATTCCATCTTTTTTAGAAATAAGTTCTCGCATTCTTACTTGTCTCCTTGAATAAACTTCTTGCAATGGGTATTATTCTACAGAAAAACAAAAAAACTTAAACTTTTAATTTTATTGCAGCTATCTTAAGTTAAAAAATATGACAAAAACAATCGTTGTAATTGGGGGTGGGGCAGCAGGGTTTTTTGGGGCTATCACCACCGCTAAAAACAATACAGACGCCAAGGTCATCCTGCTAGAAAAAACACGCTCTCTCCTCAGTAAAGTCAAGATTTCGGGAGGTGGTAGATGCAATGTCACACATGCCTGTTTTGATCCTAAAGAGCTTGTTAAAAACTATCCGAGAGGACATAAAGAACTCTTAGGCCCTTTTCATCAATTTCATCCAGGACATACGATCCAATGGTTTGAAGAGAGAGGCGTGTCTCTTAAAACGGAAGATGACGGCAGAATTTTTCCTACAACAGATCAGTCAGAGACGATCATCAACTGCCTTCAGCAAGAAGCCCGTACAACAGGTGTTGATATTAGGTTACAACAATCAGTAGTCAAGATTGAAAAAAAAGAAACCGGTTTTAAAATCCATTTCTCTACAGACGAGACTCTCAGCTGTGATAACATACTTCTAGCAACAGGCAGCAGCAGAGAAGGGTATACGCTAGCCGAATCTTTTGGCCACACAATTATTCCACCTGTACCTTCTCTATTTACCTTCAATGTGCCGATCTCTCCTCTTCTTGAACTGGCTGGCATCAGCGTTAATCCTGTAATACTTAAAATCAAAGGAACCAAGCTCGAACAAGAAGGGCCACTTCTTCTCACTCACTGGGGATTTAGTGGTCCTGCAGCTCTTAAGCTCTCGGCATGGGGTGCAAAAATCCTTCACGATATGGGTTATCAAGCGACCCTTTTAATCAACTGGCTCCCTAACTACACACCTGATGATCTAAAATCTTATTTTTTATATTTAAAAGCCCAAAATGAGATTTTTCTGCATCCTCCAACTATTGCACAGCAATTATGGAAAGCACTTCTTATTAAATCAAAATTTCCTCTTCATAAAAAAACACAAGAGCTCACAAACAAAGAACTTTTTTCTCTCGCAGAATTTCTTCAAAAAGATAGCTACATCATTGCAGGAAAAACAACTTACAAGCAAGAATTTGTCACGTGCGGTGGTATCGCTCTCAATGAAGTGAATTTTAAAACGATGGAAAGCAAAAAATGCCCAGGTCTTTTCTTTGCAGGAGAAATCCTTAATATCGACGGTATTACAGGGGGTTTTAACTTTCAAAGTGCCTGGACAACGGGCTTCCTTGCAGGAACAACGCTCAATCCTCAAAAAAACTCTTTCTATTTTTAAGGGCTTGTAGTTTTACTTGGCCTTATGATAATCTTTTTCTTTAAACTAATGTTTTATACCTCTAAGGAGCTCTATTATGATGCCTGCTACTGCAGCCGTCGATCTCGCCAAAAATGCTCTAGCAACTGTTGCCTTAGCCGCTTTCGAACTGGCCAAAAGTGCTCTAGCAACCGTCTGCAGTAAATTTGCTAATACTTTTTTCTATGGCCACACCATTTACTTAGCTACCGGGACTCTTGACCCTCTAGATCAGACTATTAAGCAAATTGCACAAGACTGTTTTGAAAAATTAAATGAAGATCAGAAAAATCGAGTCTATGACAAAGTTGGGGAGCTTGCTAAAATGCAAGACCCTTCCATCGGTGGAATAACCTGGGGAAAGGATCATGCTCAAGATGATCCTCAGCGTCTTATAAAAGCCCTTCACCGCTTAGGTCTCTTAAATCACAACCCAGATTTACGTATCAAAGTCCCTTGCCTCTCTTTCTATGTCGGTGAAGGAGGCCTTGGATCGCAATATTTTTCATTAGGAGAAAAGCTAGGTCATGATCCTGCTATTGGACGAATCAGTTGTGTCAATGGTATGGGAGTTTCTAGTATTGAGCATGCAGGAAAAGATGCTGTAGCTCTTTCTAATAACTTAGCTCAAGGTTTTAATCTTCATTGCATCTATAACTCTACACATCAAAAAGCTATGATTGATCCTAAAGGCTTTATAGCTGATGTTTTCAGAATGAAAGCTGTTAATGGAGGCTCTTACACGAGAACCTCTTACTTAATTGCACAACAATGGATAGATTTTCTCACAACTAACCCAGATAAATACTATTTGCATATTGCCAGCTCAGAAGGGTCGGCCCATACCAATGCTGCCCTCCGTCTTATAGCTGCATGTGCCCCTCATTTACTTGCTAAAATTCGCATCATAAATCTCTGCCCTGCTTACTTTATCGTTCCAGAAACTTACGCACAGGGCTTGCAAGTCATGAATTTTGTTCAAAAAGAAGATAAAATCATTAATCCCTGGGGAACAGGAACTGATCAGATCTATAAAAATCTACCTCATGTTGTTATAGTAGCTTATACGCCTGGTAATGATCCTCATAACCATACTTTACAAGTTTATGCAGATGCAACTAAACCATACGTAGATAAGTTCTTAGAATCTGGAAATCTTTACTAATTAAAAAATGCTTTCTATTTTTAAGGGTCTCAGATATATTTTGAGAACCTAATGAGGTTATTTCTATGTCTATAAAATTAAAGTTGATCTGTTTAGCTCTGACCGCCCTATCATTTAACCCTCTTTTGAGTGAAACCTCTTCGGAAGCGCCTCTGATTGAATTTGCTAAACATCCCGTCTGGGAAGAAACTGTGGCAATCCCAAAAGGAATTAAAATTGGATCTGCTTCATGCCATTTTCAAGAAAATGGAGCTAAAGAACATCCCAACACGCATTTTGGACAATTCTATTTATCTCAAAATCTCGTGCCCTCTTTTGTCCCTGATATTTGGAATCATCCAGAAAGAGTTGTTGAACATCTCAAAGAACTCGGCATGGATGCGTTTAGATTTTCAGTTGCTAGAGATAAAATTGAACCTGAATTAGGCCAGTTCGATCAAAAAGCTATCGAGCATTATGTGAGCTTTGTCCATCTTTTAAAACAAAATAATATCGAACCGATGGTCACGCTCAATCACTTCGATGCACCCCTCTATTTTAGTTGGGAAAGAGCTGAAGATATCGCTGGGTTTGTGAAATTTGCAGAAACCATCGCAGAACCATTGTATCAAGCAGGCGTGCGCAAAATTGTAACTATCAATGAACCCACTGTCTTTGCTTTTCAAGGTTTCATAAGAGGTGTTTTCCCTCCTCATCACGTACGAGATTTTGGAGGAGCTTCTCATGTCGTTGAAAACATGATCAAAGCTCACACACAAGTGTATACCACTTTAAAACAACACCATAAAGATTTTGAAATCGGGCTCTCTCAAGATCCTATTCGATTTAGACATTATCATAAATATAACCCCTTATTGATGCCTTTTGAAAAATTAGTGTGTCATTATCTCACCGTCTTAAACCACACGGCTTTTTTTGAAATGCTGCAGACAGGAAAATTCTCTCTTCAGATTCCATTGGTTCATAGTTTTGATTTAGGAGCACCCCCTCCTCTTGATTTCATCGGATTACAATACTATACCGACCCACTCCTCAGTTTTTTTCCTAAGCCGGGATCTGTGACACGCGTTGAAGGAGAAAATCTCTCTTGGTATAAATACAGAGCTTATCCGCAGGGTCTTGCCTCTATCTTAGAAGAATTTCGTCATCTAAAAACTCCTTTGGGGGCCCCTCTTCCGATTGAAATCACTGAAATTGGCATTGATACAGCTCTTAATCACGATGAAAGAGATCTTGAGAGAATCCAACATTTTGGAAGGCTATTACAAGTGGTCCAAAAAGCACTTGATGAAGGAATTCCTGTGAGATCTGTCTATTTTTGGAGTGGCGTCGGAGATAGCTTAGAATGGGCAGAAGGCTTTAATGCCAGATTTGGCCTTTACGACTTTAATGAATACACAGGAGAAAGTCACATTCGTCCTGCAGGTGTTTGGTTAAAGAATCTACTAGAAGAGCGTAAGGCGTGTCCATGAATCTTCAAAGCATTCCTATTCAAGAGCGTCCTAGAGAGAGATTGATTCACTACGGTGTGGGAAACCTTTCTGTAGCGGAACTGCTCGCTATTTTACTCACAACAGGCACTAAAGGTAAGTCAGTCTTGCAACTGGCTCATGAACTTGTCAGCCATTTTGGAGGGCTAGAAGGACTTCTTGAAGCCTCGGTAGAAGAAATCATGGAAATCAAAGGAATTGGTAAAGCCAAAGCCATCCAACTCAAAGCTGCTTTTGGCATTGCCATCAAAAGCTCTCAAACCATTTCCCTTCCTGCTAGCAAAGTCTATGCTAAAGAAGCCTATGAACTCGTCAAACAAGATCTATCCCATCAAAAACAAGAAATTCTCATGGTGATTTTAAAAGATGTGAAAGGAAGATTGATCTCTTACGAAAAAATCTCTATGGGAACTTTGTCAGAAGTGCTTGTACATCCACGCGAGGTTTTCTATCCTGCCGTGCGTCACAAAGCCAGCAGTTTGATTTTAGCCCACAACCACCCAAGTGGAGATCCCACACCCTCACAAGCAGATCTTATGCTCACTCATCGTCTCATCTATTCTAGTAAAGTGATGGGCATTAACCTTGATGATCACATCATCATTGGCAAAGACACCTTTGTCTCTCTCAAGGAGTCAGGCTTGCTTGGATAACTAAAATTAATCCTTGCGTGAACATTTGAACAGCCATTAAACAGATCAGCATTCCCCCTAACCTCTCACACGCCATCAACCCTTTTTGTCCTAAAAACAGTTTAATATTGGATGAGGCCATAAGAATAATGAGCGAAAAAAACCAAGCAAGAAAAATAGCTATCCCGACAGAGAAAGGGTTTGTGGCTTGTTGAGAGTAAATCATGATAGCTGTGATACTACCCGGTCCTGCCACCACAGGGACAGCCAGAGGGAAAATAAAGGGCTCTTTTCGATGGACTTGATGATTGCTCTCTTTAGGAAAAATCATCGAAAGAGAAATTAAAAATAGCAGTGTGCCACCTGCAATTCCAATTGTGCCATGACTAATACCTAACATTTTTAAAAACTCTTTCCCAAAAAAGTTAAAGAGAATCAAAACGAAAAAAGCAATCAAAAGCTCACGCAAAATAATGCGCCGTTGCCTTTTGACATGATACTCTCCCAACATACCTATAAAAACAGGGATATTCCCTAAAGAATTTAAGATAAAGAACAAGGCAACTGCCATCGAAAAAATTGTCATAACACTACTAGTAGATAATCTTTCTCTTTGCTATACACAAGAGAACTAAAAATTGTCAACCTATGTCCGTTTTATCTCCCAAAGCCTTAAAAGAGCTCCATCCTCTTTCATCTAGCAACCATGTTTTTATTAAAAAAAGCCGAAAAGAGATCCAAAATATTCTCTCAGGAAATGATCCAAGATTAGCTATTGTCGTAGGACCTTGCTCGATTCATGATATAGATAGTGCATTAGCTTATGCTAGACAACTAAAAAAACTCTCAGATACCGTTAAAGACACCTGCCTTCTTGTCATGCGTATCTATCTAGAAAAACCACGCACAACAAGTGGTTGGAAAGGATTTATCTATGACCCTGACCTCGACGATTCAAACAACATCGTTAAAGGACTCTCTTTATCACGTCCTTTTCTGATTCAACTGGCAGATCTTGAAATTCCGACAGGGACAGAATTTTTAAATCCTATTACTTCTTCTTATATCGATGATCTGACATCTTGGGGATTTATAGGTGCCAGAACAACCTCGTCTCAAATTCATCGAGAGCTAGCTTCTTTTCTTCAGATGCCTATTGGTTTTAAAAATAACACCGATGGCAATGTTGAACAAGCCATCAATGGGGTCATCTCAGCTCGCATGCCTCATGTATTTCTACATACAAACAGTGAAGGAAATGTCTGCATGGTAGAAAGTGAAGGCAATAAACATACTCATATTGTTCTTAGAGGTGGAGAAAAAAGTTGCAATTACGACCCTGTGTCTATCTCTAAAACCATCCACTCTCTTGACGCCCTAGGTGTCGAGTCCCGCATTCTCATCGATTGCTCTCATGGCAACTGCCAGAAAACATCTGAAAAACAACGTGATGCTTTTCTCTCCGGTTTAGAGCAAATTAAAGCCGGAAACTCTCATATTATGGGATTTATGTTGGAGAGTTCTTCCTATGCAGGACATCAGCTACTCTCTGAAAATCCCTCATCTCTACTCTCGGGTGTCTCAATCACAGATCC